>JBJMXC010000001.1:0-14245 GCA_045809825.1 Chthoniobacterales bacterium
GAAATTGCCTTCCGTCTTCGTGACCCGGAATTTTTTCCCGAGCGCGGCAGCCACGAAATCTTTCGTGCTGGTCTTCCCGTTGCTGCCGGTAATTGCGATGACTTTGAGAGGGAGTGTCTTTCGGTAGTTCGCGGCGAGCAGCTGGTAAGCGGCGAGCGTGTCGCGGACCCGGATCAACGCGAAACCGGCCGGCGCTTCCCCGTTCCACTTCTGGTCGGCCAGCGCCCCGGATGCTCCGCGCTCGGCCGCCTGCACGATAAATTTATGGCCGTCGAACGTTGGTCCGCGCAACGGCACAAAAAGATCGCCCGATTGCAGCGTTCTCGAATCGGTGCTGATCCGCGAGATCTTCGTGTCCGCGCTTCCGGACTCGATCGTACCGCCCGCAAAAGTAGCGACCTGGGAAAGCGTCAATGGTTCCATATTGCGGTCGGTGATTGAATCTGGGGAGCGCACGCTTGCAGCGTGCCGGCGACGACATTCTGCCGTCGCGAACTTTTTCGCCGCGCAACTGAGTCATCCACATCGCAGGAAGATTGTTTCGGCAGAATTCCGAAACCAGCACGCTGAAAGGGTGCGCTCCCCAGAAAATAGGAATCCCGAGTCACGATTCAAACTCCAGTGGCCGATTCTCCAGCGCACGCTTCGCGACCTGGATGTCGTCGAATGGGACGGTGTGGTCGGCGAACTCCTGGTAAGGCTCGTGCCCTTTGCCGGCGATCAGGACGATGTCGCGTGGCTGGGCCAGCTCGATCGCGCGCGCAATCGCCTCGGCGCGATCGGTGATTTTTTCGTAATGGCTCGAGCGAAAACCTTGTTCGGCTTCGGCAATGATTTTATCGGGGTCTTCTTTCCGCGGATTATCGGACGTGATGATGCTGTAATCGGCATTCTGGTCGGCGACCTGGCCCATCAACGGCCGCTTCTGCTTATCCCGATCCCCACCGCAACCGAAAACGACAATCAATTTCCTTGGCGAAAGTTCGCGCGCGGTCTTCAGCACGTTTAACAGCGCGTCGGGCGTATGCGCGTAATCGACGAAAACCTGGAACTGGCGCTTGGCTGGGACCGCTTCGAGACGTCCCGGAACCTGTGGCGAACGGCCGAGACTGAGGATTGCTTCTCGCAGACTGATTCCCATACTCCAAGCCGCCGCCAGGGCCGCCATCGAATTCGCGACATTGAACCGCCCGATTAACGGCACCCGGACCAGGTAGCTTTTTCCGCGCGCGTCCAGTTGATAGGAGGTCCCGGCAAATTCCGCGTGATAATTCGAGGCGCGGAAATCAGAGCGCGCGCCCATGCCATAGGTCACGATCGGGATTTTCTTGTCGAGCTTGTCCACCAGTCGCGCACCGTAGTGGTCGTCGAGGTTGATCACTGCCGTTGTTTTCGTCTTCGCCTTTTGCTCGGCGAGGCCTGTGAATAGCGCCGCTTTCGCCTCAAAATAATTTTCCATCGTCCCATGAAAATCGAGATGGTCCTGGGTCAGGTTGGTAAAAACCGCGACGTCCCACTCCACCCCCCGAACTCGATCCTGGGCGAGCGCGTGCGACGAAACTTCCATGGCCGCGGCCTTGCAGCCGGCGTTGACCATCTGGGCCAGCAGCTCCTCGACATCGAGCGATTCTGGCGTCGTCCGGACGGCGGGCAAAACGCGGTCCCCGATTTCGTAACGGACGGTCCCGAGCAGTCCACAAGGCAAGCCCGCCTTTTCACAGATGTGCTTGAGCAGGAACGTCGTAGTCGTCTTCCCATTCGTCCCGGTCACCGCCGCCAGCTTGAGGCGCCGCGCCGGTCGCTCGTAAAAGGTGGCGGCGAGATCCGCAAGCGCCGGCCGGGTATTCTCGACGACTACGCAGGTGGCACGGGGAGATGGGGTCGGTTGGTCCGTCACGATGACCGTGGCGCCCTTTTCGACGGCTTGTTCGATGAACTGATGGCCGTCACTTTTTTCGCCGCGCAATGCGACGAAAAGACCATTCCTCTGCACACGCCGCGAGTCATACGCGATGCTTTCCACGACGCGATCAACCGGCCCGATGATTTGGCGGGGGGAAATGGCTGCGACAAGTGTTTTGAGCTGCATGCGAAATGATCAAACGGGCGCAGCGCGCTCAATGGCGGGATGCATTGGTTGAGGCTACCCGTCCGGCCGCGGACGTTTTGCCGAGATCTTCATGCGGCTGAAGATCGAGATAGCGGGCGGCTTTCTCAGCAACTCGGGCGAAGATCGGCCCGGCCACAAGACCGCCATAATTTAATTCGGGATTACTGGTCTTGGCATCGTCAAGAACGACGAGGCCGACAAACTCCGGCTTGTCCGACGGCAAATAACCCGAAAAGGAAACGACATACTTGCCATGCTCGTATCCGCCCTTCGGATCGACCTTCTGCGCAGTGCCGGTTTTGCCCGAAATCGTAAAGCCTGGCACTGCCGCTGCCGCCGCTGTCCCGCGATCGCTTACTACTCCGCGAAGGGCGTTTCCGACCTGGGCTGCGGTTTCCGGCGAAATCACCTGCCGCAAAACGGTCGGCGAAAATGTCGTGATGGTTTTGCCGTCTTCGGTCGTAATCGATTTAACGATCCGCGGCGTGATCAGCTTTCCGCCGTTCGCGATTGTCGCCATCGCAATCGTCATCTGCAATGGCGTCACCCCAACCTCGTGGCCCATCGGGATGCGAGTGATCGAGATTTTGCTCCACGATTGCGGTGGGCGAATGACGCCCGGAATTTCGCCCGGCAATTCCACTCCAGTCCGTTCCCCAAAACCGAAGCGGCGAATGTATTCGTAAAATTTTTGATCGCCGACAGAGAGAGCGAGCTTGGCCGCGCCGATGTTGCTCGATTTGACGAGGATGTCCTGCACGGTCAAATCGGAATACGCCTTGTGGTCGTGCAATGGACGGCCCCCGAAATTCCAGATGCCGTTCTCGCAGAAGATCGTCGTGTCGGGACGAACCTTGTGTTCATTTAAAGCGGCCGCGGCCGTAACGATCTTAAAGGTCGAGCCAGGTTCCATCATGTCGATGATGGCCCGGTTCTTCATTTCTTCCGGCTTCGCTTCCGAGCGCAGGTTCAGGTCGTAGTTCGGCCGGTTTGCCATCGCCAGGATTTCACCCGTCTGCGGCCGCATCAATATAATGGTGGCTTTCTGCGGATGGTATTCGCGGACCGCCGCGTCGATCTCGTTCTCGACGATGTTCTGTAAATTAAGATCGACCGTCAGGTGGACCCGGTACCCGTCGCGCGGCGCCCGTTCCTGGCCGCGATAAAGCACGATCTCCTGGCCAGCCCGATTGTGTTCGATGAAACGGTAGCCGTCCTGGCCATGGAGATATTCTTCCATGGATGCTTCCACGCCCTGGATGCCGTGATGCTCGAAATCGGTGAACCCAATCACGTGGCACAGCATCGAGCCGTTCGGATAAATCCGGGTCGTGTCCCGCTCGAAATAAATGCCGCGTAAGTTCGCCGCCCGTAGTTTTTCCCGCAACCTGGTCGCGGTCGCCATCGGCAATTCGCGTTTTAAAACGATGTAACGCCGATCGGTTCCCAGTTTTTCTTCTAATTCATCAGCGGGCAAATCGAGGGCATCGTGCAAGAGCGGGATCGTCGCGGCCCGATTATTGAGATGACTGGCGTCGGCCACCACGGTTTCAACCGGGGTGTTATGGGCGAGGACTTCATCGTTCGCATCCAGGATTGAGCCGCGCTCGGCGAAAATCGGTTGTTTGTAAACGTGCTTCTCGGCAGCGAGCCCTGCGTACTCGTCGTGCTTGATCATCTGGAGATAAACCAGACGAAAGGAAAAGAGGCTGAAGAGAGCCGTGAAGCCGAGGCAAACAAGCGCGCAACGACTTCGGCAGTTCCACTTCATCTGCCAGGACGTCTGTTTGAAACCGGCACGACGGCATCATCGACCCGGGCAGGCCGCGGCGTGTTCAGGCGCACGATGTTTGGCTCGGCGATTGGGATCATTTTCAAGTAGCCCTCTTTGAGCCGGCGCTGCATGGCGGAGCGTGAGGTCAGAGCCGCGATTTGCACGCTGGCCACATCGTTTTGCAAACGAAGACTCGCGAGCTCGTTTTCGAGCGCCTTTTTGCGATCGCCGAGATGATAGAGCTGCAACGTCAGGTAAACGTACATCAAACCAGTCAGGGCCAGGAAACCGGTGATCAGGATCCACCGCGCCAGCGAAGCAGCGTTTACTGAGTTGAAGTTCTGGCGGCGCGGAGCGTGCATCAGATTTTTTCGGCAACCCGCAACTTGGCGCTGCGCGAGCGCGGGTTATCGCGCTGTTCGTTTTCGCCCGGCTCAATCGGCTTGTCGGTTATGAGGCGGAACGCGTAATCGGGGTTGCGGCGCGGTTCAGGCCATTCCGGCCGGTCGAGCCATTCACGGCTCCGATCGCGAAAGAAGTTTTTGACGATCCGATCCTCGAGCGAATGAAATGTGATAACTGCAAAGCGCGATCCGGATTCGAGCCGCTGCGACAGGACGCGGAGTCCTTCGGCCAGCGCACCGAGTTCGTCGTTCACTTCCATCCGCAATGCCTGGAAAACCTGCGTCGCCGGATGCCGCCGGCCATGGCGCCAGACAATTTTCTCAATAGCCTTGGCGAGCTGGAGGGTCTCCTGGAATGGCGTCGCTTTCCGAAGCTTGACCAACTGGCTCGCGATCCGGCGCGCCGCCGGTTCTTCGCCGAGCTCGCGAAAAATCCGAGTCAGGTCTTCCTCGGCATAGGAATTGATGATCTTCGCCGCAGTGAGTTCGCGCCGCGGATCCATCCGCATGTCGAGCGGGCCTTGCCGAATTACGCTGAACCCTCGGCTGCCGTTTTCCAATTGCCGCGACGAAACGCCGAGATCGAGAAGCGCGCCGCCAATCGTTCCAATCCCGAGCTCATCCAGGACGCGCCCGGCTTCGCGAAAGTTCGCCTGGCACAGGGTCAGGCGACCGCCGAATTGCGAAAGCGCTTCCGTCGCATGCTCGATCGCGTCCGGATCCTGGTCCAACGCCACGACATCGGCTCCGCTCCGTAAAATTTCAGCGGTATGCCCGCCACCTCCGCACGTCCCATCGACAACAATCGATCCGGGCCGCGGCGCGAGCAGTTCCACCGACTCGCGCACAAGCACCGGGCGATGATAATTGATGTCCTCCATTTGCTGCGCCTCCTCAGTCTCAAGCGGGCCGGTCGCGAACCAGATCGGCCGCTCGAATAGCAGTGCGTTCATCATGTCCCCAGAACTGTTCCCTTAAAGCCCGATAACGTTGGCCACGTGTTGGTAAGTCGCGGTCTCTTCTTCGTGGGCCCGCTTCCACTTCTGCAGATTCCAAATTTCGAAACGGCCGCGCCCCCCCACGAGCGCGACCTCGCCCTTTAGGCCGAGCTGACGGCACATATCTTCTGGAAGGACCAGCCGGCCTTGGCGATCGGCCGTGCCGTGCTCAGCGCGGGAATGCAAATGACGAAGGAAAATCCGGCGGTCGCGCGCTGAGATGGCCGAGTTGTTTTCAGCCTTGGCGCTCATGCTCGCGAATTCATCCTGCGACATGACGAGAAGAAATTGGTGCTGCGGTTCGGGAAGAATGATGAACTCCTCGCCCTCGTCGCGGCGCCACCGGGACGGGATGGTGATCCGGTTCTTTTCGTCGAGGGAATGACGGAACTCGCCGGCGAAGAATTTTTGGGGCTGAGAATTGTCGTCCATGCGCGAGCGGATACGCCTTCCATTTCAATCCACTTCCCCCCACTTCTAACCACCTTCCGTACCAGTGGTCAATACAAAATAATGCCCGTTTGCCCCCTTTTTCTGCCACCGTACACTCCTCCGTGCTCGCCCGGCTTCTCAGCCTCACTTTGACCCTCGCGGCCTTACCCACTCTCCGGGCCCAGCTCGCCACGCCAACTCCAGACGAAGTTCGCGTCACCGTCTCGATGAACGCCGACGGAACTCGCACCACTTACGAGTTCGATGCCTTGAAGCACCGCGCCACTGCAACCACGACGGGCAAGGAAGGGAAGCTTGTCGGCAAAATTAAATACGTCTTGGACGAGGCGGGCCGTTTTGCCAGCGGCGAAGTCTACGGACCCGATGATCAGTTTCGTTTCAAGACGCTTTATAAATACGATCCGGCGGGGCGGCTGACCGAGGAAACTCAGTTGGCCAGCGATGATTCAGTCCGGAACAAGATTGTTTATGCTTATGATAAAATCGGCAAACAGGTCGGCTACACCGTTTACGACGCGGCCGGGAAATTGATCAGGCAAACCCCGGGATCGGCTCCCCGACCGAGTCCAACGAGTAGCAAACGCCGCTAACCACCGAGGCCTTCGCTGCTTGCCATGCGGCGCAAAGGCGGCTAAGACAAACCGAATGATCGACTACATCCAAAAGGGTGGGCTCCTCATGTGGCCCATCCTGGCGTGCAGCGTCATTGCCATCGCCGTTTTCGCTGAGCGGTTCCTTTATTTGCATCGCGCCACCATCCACGTCGGCGAGTTTCTCCAGGGGCTTTCGAATCTTCTCCAGCGTCGCAATTTCGCCGAAGCGCTTCACGAATCCGCCGGCACACCCGGCCCGGTCGCGCGCGTGATCCATGCGGCGATCATTCGTCACGACGCGCCGCGCGCCGAACTGCGCGAAGTCGTCCAGGAAGCGGGTCAGCTCGAGGTGCCGAAGCTGGAACGGTTTCTCGGTGTGCTCGCCGCCCTGGCGTATGTCGCGCCGCTCCTCGGCTTGCTCGGGACAGTAACCGGCATGATCGACGCTTTCGGCACGCTTTCAGCCAACGGCGGTTACGCGACTGTCACGGAACTCTCGAATGGCGTTTACAAAAGCCTCCTCACGACCGCAGCCGGCCTGGTCGTCGCGACGCCCACCTTCATCGCTTACAGTTATCTGTCGTCTCGAGTTAATACCCTGATGCACGAAATGGAGCGTGCCGGCATCGAAGTTGTCCACATGCTGACGGACCGGGAACCGAAGGGCGACATCATCACGTTCCAGCCCTCCGCGGCGGAACGCGAAGCGCGCTAGAGTTTCGGCCGGCTGGCCGCAGGGTATGAAGCTTTCCCGGACGAAAGAGCATCATTTTGCGTGGCTCGCGGCCATCCCCCTGCTCGACGTCACATTTCTGCTGATCTTCTTTTTGTTGCTCAGCTCGAACTTCATTTTGCAGCCGGGAATTTCCGTATCGGTTCCCCTTTCCCGTTTTACGCTCGGTCCGCAGATCAATCCGCAGATCATCAGCATTACCGGTGGAGCGACGCCCGCCATTTATTTTCGGGACCAGAAAGTTGTCCTTGATCAACTGGGGCCGCTCCTTGATCAGGCGAAAAAAGAAGCGCGTCCGATTATCATCAAGGCCGACCGCCTGACTCCCTATTCTCTCGTCGTCGAAGTCGCCAATCTGGCGCTCGAACACGGGATCACTTCCGTCGCGCTCGCGACCGCGCCTCCGAAATGAATTCACCGACCGCGCCTGCGAACGAACTAGTTTTTCGCTGGGAAAAACCGGGCCGCGGCAAATGGACGCTCGGCGGATTTCTCTTCGGGTCTCTCCTTTTGCATGCGGTCGCGCTTTACTTATTTCAGATCGTTTATCCACCGGCGGTGACACTGCTTCCTCCACCCGGTCGGGTCAGTCTGATTGCGCCGAACAGCGACGAAGGCCGGTTGCTTTTGCGCTGGGTCGAGTCGGAAGATCCCGCCCTGGCCTCGACGACGCAGGCATTGCCCGAAGCGAAAGCACTCGTGCTTCCCACCATTCAACACGCACCCTCCTACCTCGGTCATCAGCCCCAGCTCAGGGACCTGCCTCCGCCGCCAGCGCCGTTGGGAATTCCAAGTGCGCGACCACCCGGCCCGATCGAGAATCCGCCCAGCGCTCTGCCGGCCACGACCCAGCCGGCGCCGACCAGGATCCGTTTCTCGAGCGAAGTCGAATCGTTGATCCCGCCGCAATTGCCCGAGCTAAAATTTTCTGCCGAAACTCACGAATCGCCCGAACCGGCCCGGTTTCTCATCGCGGTCGGCAATCACGGAGATGTTCGTTATTGTTTCCTCCAGGCGTCTTCCGGCGATGCCGCCCTCGACGCGCAGGCCCGTAAATATGTCATGGCGGCGCGCTTCCCCGCCATTCACCAATCTCAATCGGCGATCCCGCTTACTTGGGCCACTGCGACCGTCGAGTGGGGAAATGACACCGCCGCCCCAGCCAGCCCCCCTCCCACCGCGCCGTGATTCCCGTCAGTCTCTCCGCGCTGGTCACTATCTACCTGCTGGTTTTTCTTGCGGCGGTTTTTCTCCTCTGGATATTCGGAGAGTGGAACCGTCGCCGTCGCGAGCGTCGTGCTTTGCGTTATCGGCTGCGGTGCGTTATTTGCGCGTTCGAGTTTGAAGATCGAACGCCGGCTTTACTTCCGCGGTGTCCACGCTGCGGGAGTTTGAACGAAAGATTTAAACCGGAACAAATTTAATCATGGGAATGTGGATCGGCCGCAATCGCAAGGCGCGCGTAACTTACGGGTTTGATGAGATCGCTCTCGTCCCCGGGCGCGTCACAATTAACCCGAACGAAGTCGACACAACGTTTAAGATTCCCCGGCGCGACGCCGAACCGATCGAGCTCAAGATTCCGATCCTGGCCAGCGCAATGGACGGCGTCGTGGACGTAAAGTTCGCGATCGAAATGAGCAAGCTCGGGGGCCTCGCCGTCCTGAATCTCGAGGGCGTCCAGACTCGTTACAAAAGTCCCCAGGAAGTTTTGCAAAAGGTCGTCGAGACCGACAAATCCGGGATCACCGCGCTGCTCCAGAAAATTTACCAGGAACCGGTCCAGGAAGATTTGATCGCGGCGCGCGTGAAACAGATCAAGGACAGCGGCGCGATCGCGGCGGTCAGCTCGATCCCGCAGAAGGCGGAACAGTTCGGCCGGATCGCGCAGGACGCCGGTGCCGACGTGTTCGTGGTCCAGAGCACGGTCTCAACCGTTCGCCACGTTTCGTCCGAGTATAAATCGCTCGAGCTGGAAAAATTTTGCCGCGAGATGCGGATCCCGGTGATCGTCGGCAACACGGTCGGGTACGACGTAACGTTCGAGATCATGGAATGCGGTCCGGCCGCCGTCCTCATTGGAGTCGGGCCTGGTGCCGCCTGCACCTCCCGCGGAGTCCTCGGCCTTGGCGTGCCGCAAGTCACTGCGACCGTCGATTGCGCCGCGGCTCGCGACGCTTATTTCAAAAAGACCGCGCGCTACGTTCCCATCATCACCGACGGCGGAATGAGCAAGGGCGGCGACGTTTGCAAAGCGCTCGCCTGCGGCGCCGATGCCGTGATGGTCGGAAGCGCTTTCGCAAAAGCGTATGAGGCGCCCGGCGCCGGTTATCACTGGGGAATGGCGACGCCGCACGCGAACCTTCCTCGCGGCACCCGGATCAAAGTCGGCGCGACCGGTTCCCTGAAACAAATCCTGTTCGGCCCAGCCGAAGTAGATGATGGCAGCCAAAACCTCGTCGGCGCGATCACGACTTGCATGGGCAACGTCGGCGCGCGCGACATCGCGGAATTTCAACAAACCGAAATCATCATCGCCCCGTCGATCAAGACGGAAGGCAAGTTGTTTCAAACCGTCCAGAGCGTCGGCATGGGAACGCGGTAAAGACAGTGACGTGTGACAAGTTCCTAGAAGCCACGTCCATGCCTCACGTCATCTGTCACATGGTCATTTTCCCATGAGCACCGATCGCCGGGTCGTCATCACTGGCATGGGCGTCGTCACGCCCATCGGCAACGACCTCGAAACGTTCTGGCGCAATTTGCAGAACGGCGTCAGCGGGATCGCCCTGATCAAGGCGTTCGACACCAGCGCCTACGACTGCCGGATCGCGGGCGAGCTCAAGGATTTCGATCCGAAGAACTATTTCAAGAACCCGAAGGATGTCCGGCGAACCGATCGCTACACCCATCTCGCGATGGCGGCTGCCAAGTTGGCGATGGCGGATTCCGGGGTCGATGTAGGGAAGCTCGATCGCACCCGCTTCGGTGCCATCGTGAGTAGCGGCATTGGCGGCCTGAAAACGCTCGAAGACCAATACACGGTCCTCCTTACGAAGGGCCCGTCGCGCGTTTCGGCTTTCACCATCCCGATGTTGATCAGCAACATGGCGAGCGGCCTTATTGCGATGGAATACGGCCTCCAGGGACCGAACTTCTGCATCGTCACCGCCTGCGCCACTTCCAACAACGCGATCGGCGAATCGTGGCGCATGATTAAATTCGGCGACGCCGACATTTTTCTCGCAGGCGGCGCCGAGGCGTCAATTATCCCGATCGGCCTGGCTGGTTTCTCAGCGATGAAGGCGTTGAGCAGACGCAACGACGAACCGGAGCGCGCTTCCCGGCCCTTCGATCGTGACCGGGACGGCTTCGTCATGGGCGAAGGCGCGGGCGTTCTCGTCGTCGAGGAGCTCGAGCATGCGAAGGCGCGCGGCGCGCAGATTTATTGTGAGCTGACCGGGTACGGACTTTCCGCCGATGCCCACCACATGACGGCGCCGCCACCGGATGGCGAAGGTGCAGTCCGGGCGATGAGGATGGCGCTGAAGCACGCCCGGGTGACCCCGGAACAGATCGATTACGTTAACGCCCACGCCACTTCGACCGGGCTCGGTGATATTTGCGAAACGCGCGCGCTCAAGACTGTCTTCGGCGACCATGTCAGGACTGTGTCGATCAGCGCCACGAAATCGATGACCGGCCATTTGTTAGGCGGAGCCGGTGCGGTCGAGACCGCCGCGTGCGCCCTGGCCATCCGCGATTCCGTCATCCCCCCCACCATCAATCTCGAGAACCCCGATCCCGAATGCGATCTCGATTACACCGCGAACGTCGCAAAACAAAAAAAGGTTCGCATCGCCATCAACAATTCCTTTGGCTTCGGCGGCCACAACGCGACTCTCGTCGCCGCCGAATTTAACGGCTAATTCACGAATCCGAGAAGAGTGGCGCAGCCGAAATATCGGAGGCGTCGAACGTGAATCCGTGGCCGCTAGTTTGGAGGCCTTTTAAAAGTGTGCCGACGTTTTGCGCCGCGCTCGCGGAATAAAATCGGACCAGCCCGACCGTCGTCCGCCGTCCGAAAACCGTGATCATGATCGTGTCGTCATCGACCGAGTTCATGAAAATATGATTGCCGTTGCCCTGGTGATAGAGCGCGTTGAATTCGACCTCGCCGATGCGGCGCGCGAGTTCTTTCGTCGCCGCGAATGACCCCGCGGCAAGCGCCGCGATGATCGTGACATCCATGACCGTCATGTCGCCAAATTGCGAGATCACGTTCCCGCCCCGATCGATCACGACCGTCAGTTCGGCTTCGGCTTTTTTCAGGAACTCGCCGAGAACGCCGTCGAGATTCGCAACGTCCTGGATCGTCAGGCAAGGGATCGCGTTCATACCACCGCGCCCTCTGTTTTTGTGGCGGGCTCAACCGGTATGGCCACGGGCGCCGGTGCCGTCTTAACGTCGCCCTGCTTGCTGAACTTATGGAGCAGGATCTGCGAAACCGCGTTCAGTGACGCGAACACGTTCTGTCCCGTGCTCGAAACGACTTCGAAGCTCTGGACCCGCTTCTTTCGGTTGTTCAGGACGTATTCGAGGTAATTGACCGGCGCGATATTCTCGAGGTCGCGCTTGTTGTACTGAATCACGTACGGGATCTCGTCGATCGAGATGTTTTGCTTGGCCAGGTTGTCTTCGAGGTTCTTAAAGCTCTCGACGTTCTCCTCCATCTTTTCCCACTGCGAATCAGCCACGAAAATACATCCGTCGACGCTGCGCAGAACGAGCTGGCGGGTCGCGTTGTAAATCACTTGGCCCGGCACGGTGTAGAGCTGGAACTTGGTCACAAACCCTTTGATGACGACCGCGTTCAGCGGCAGAAAATCGAAGAACAAGGTGCGGTCCGCCGCCGTCGCGAGAGAAACGAGGTCGCCGCGGTTCTCCGGGTTAATCCGCTTGTGGATGTAGCCGAGGTTCGTCGTCTTCCCACAGAGCGCCGGCCCGTAGTAAACGATTTTAAACTGAATCTCGCGGCTCGCGTAATTGATGATCGACATGGCGGCGGCTAAACAGGGTGGGAATATTTTCGCGAAAGCTCGTGCACGACGCGGGAAAGCTTCTCGCGCGTCTCGCCGGGAAGGTCGATGTCGGCATGACAGGCCGCGAGACAGATATTTTCGTGCATAAAAAAGGTAACGGCCCCCTTTGTACAAGAAAGGGTCATGCCGCGGAGCGCACCGAGTTTGGTATCGACGATATGATTTTCGATCCGCTGCATCAATGACGGGGCCATCGCGCAAATTCCTTCCGTCTCCAGCTCGGGCGGGAGTCCCCCGGCCAGAAGGAGACCGTCGCCAAAATGGATCGCGCAGGCTTTGATGCCCGGCACTTTGTTGACCAGGCCGACCACTCCCTTGGCGTCGAGTTTTTCGTCCGTCCCCAGCGCCACCTGAAGCGGAGTGCGCAACGGCCGGTCGCCAGCTTTCTCTGTTGGAGCGGCGGCCGGTTCCGTTGGTTTTTCTTTTGGCGTCTCAGGGGCTTTCGTTTCTGGAACGCTGGCCGAATCACCGGCTCGCGCGACCGCAACGCTTTCTTTCGGCGCTTTGACAGGCTGCGCCACCACCGGTTTGGCCACCGGCGCCGCCGGAACGTTGAAACGCTTCGCGTCTTCGTCCGCTTTCGCGGAAAACGGCGTGGCGAAGTTTTGGCCAGCGTCCTGGTCCACCTGGTCGTCCCGCATCCGCAATGAAGCGGCCGGCAAATTCTTCAACACTTCCTGCAGGGGCAGAGAAACATCGACCTCTCCGGGGCCGGCTTGGAAGAGTCCGCGAAAACTGAGCGGCAAACTTACTTCGAACACCTTCGTGGTCACACTGACTCGCCCAGAGGCGAGCTGCGGCTCGATCAACGCAAACGGCAGCTCGAGCTTAACATCCGGCGGAACGCAGCTCGGGTCGCTCGTCAATTGCATCGGCGGCAGGTTTTTCAGGATCGGCAGCAACGGCAGCGCAATCTTCACTTCCGTCGTGCGCGCAGTTTGCTCGACGGCCGGGGCAGCGACAGTCGGCTGAGCCGCCGGTTCACTCGCGGCCGCCATGCTTTCCTTAGTCAGCCACGGCTCGGCTTTTGGCTTCGCCTCCTCTTCGTTAATCGGCGCAGCCGGAGCCAGCTTAAATGGAATTCGGAGCGGAGTCGGCGCGGCCGAGACCGCCGGCGGAGGCGATGGTAAATTCGGAACGGACGGCCCGCTTGAGGCTGGAACACTCTCAGATGCGGGCGCGCCCGTTCCATTCGGTGAAAGCTTGAAAGCAATGCGCTTGGGGGTTTGCGGCGTGTGGCCGTTGCCGTTGGCAGATGCCGGTTGTGGCATTTTCACGAACGCGTCGGAAGCGGCTTCCGGTTCGGCGGCGGCAAAAGCTTGCGCGGTCGCGGGCTCGACCCGCACGGGCGGCAAATCGGTCGTTTCGAGCGGTTCAGTCTCGATCCCAAATTTCTGGTTGTCTTCGAGCGTCACCTTCAGGAAGGGAGTTTCGACCTGTGGCACCGCGCTCGCCCGTTCCTGGTCCGCTCGCACCTGCATGTTAGCGAAGGCGTCGAGCACCTTCTGGAACGGCAGACTTAGCTGGGTCTCATCGGTATCCGCGATCCGGCGGATAAAAATTTCGGGCACCTGCTGGTAGACGCTGCTTAGGGAAACTGACGGCTTGCCCATTGCCATTCCTTTTTCAACCTCGGAGGCCTTCAAAAGAACGCGGCGGCTGGTATCGATTGCCTCGATGGGTTTGCAATAACCGTCCGGCATCTCAACCAACACATCGCTGAGCTCGATCGAGATCACCCGCTCCACGGTTGGCTCGAGCGCCAGCGCAATCGCAGGCGGCAAACTCCGCCCGGGTGACGACCCTGAAAACGCGATCGTCCTCTCGCCGGTCGGCGTCGGAATAGCGATACTTGGCATCGTTCCGCCTAGCGCGGTCGAGCGCGACGCCATCTCGAATGGGTCCTGGGGCGCCGCCGTCCGCGTCGCACTCGGCATGACGGTTTTGCTGAAACGTTCGCTGCTCGGCTTCTCGAGCGGCGTCGGCGCAGGTTTCGCCGCAGGCGCCGGCTTTTCGCTGGGCGCGGTGCTCTTGCCGCGTTTGAAATAACTCAGGAATGGGATCGTCATCGGATTCGC
>JBJMXC010000002.1:0-10019 GCA_045809825.1 Chthoniobacterales bacterium
ACACTAATTCAAAAAACTAAAAACTTACGATAACCCCAAGATCGTCATCAACAATCTTTACAAGCACACCGCGATGGAAAGCTCCTTCGCGGTCAACATGCTGGCGATCGATCATGGCCGGCCGAAGCTGCTCTCGCTCAAGGCAGCGAACCAGGCTTACATCGATCACCGCCGCGACGTCGTCCTGCGCCGGACCCGCTTTGAATTGCGGAAGGCTGAGGAGCGGGCCGAGACCCTCGAGGGTTACCTGATCGCGCTCGCGAATCTCGACGAGTTTATCCGGATCATCCGCGGGTCGGCCAACCGGGACGAAGCCCGGGTTAAATTGCTCGCATTCGAGTTTACCCGGAAACAGGTCGAGAAGATCGGTATCCTAATTCGGAATGAAGCGCGGCTCCTCGAAGGCCGTTACGCTTTCAGTGAACACCAGGCAAACCAGATCCTCGACCTGCGGCTCTATCAGCTCACCGGCTTGGAGCGGGAAAAAATCGAAAAGGAATACGGCGAGCTGCTCGAGACCATCAAGGATCTCCGCGACATTCTCGCGAAAGAATCGCGCGTCTTCCAGATCATCAAGAAAGAGCTGCGCGAGATCCGGGACAAACATGCCTCGGCCCGGTTGACCCAGCTCGTCCCCGACGAGGGCGAGATCAACATGGAGGACCTGATCGCCAACGAGGGTTGCATCATCAGCATCACTCACGGCGGGTTCATCAAGCGGACGGCGATCAGTGCATTCCGAGCCCAGCGCCGCGGCGGCAAGGGCGTAATCGGCATGACCACCCGTGAAGGCGCGACCGAAGAAGAAGAAGGCGATTTCATCGAGCATCTCTTCACCGCGACGACGCACGATTACCTCATGTTCTTCACCGAATCAGGGCGCGCCTACGTCGAAAAGGTTTACGAGATACCCGAAATGGGAAGAGCCGCAAAGGGTCGCTCAATCGCGAACCTGCTCGAGCTTCGCGCCGACGAGAAAATCGCGGCAACCATCCGGATTCAATCCAAAAAATCCGGCACTGGTGCCGCGCAGACCGACGAGACCTGGGACGAAAACTTCCACATCGTGTTCGCGACCCGGTCCGGCATCGTAAAGAAATCGAATCTCTCAGATTACAGCAACGTGCGAAAAGGCGGGATCATCGCGATCCAAATCGAAAAAGAGGATTGCCTGATTGACGCGAAACTCACCAATGGCGACAACGAACTGGTCCTCATCACGCGCGAAGGGATGAGCTTGCGTTTCCACGAGGAGCAGTTACGCGACCAAGGGCGCAACACCGTGGGCGTTTGGGGCATTCGGCCCGAAAAGAAGGACTGGGTAGTCGCGCTCGCGATTGTTAACGCGAACGCCATGCTGCTCGTTGCGGGCGAAAACGGAATCGGGAAACGGACGACATTTGAAGATTACCGAAAGCAAAATCGCGGCGGCAAAGGGATCATCACGATGAAGACCGGCGAGAAGACCGGCGATGTCGTTGGCGCGCTTACTGTAACCGAGAACGACGAGCTGATGTTGATCACGACCAAGGGCCAGATGGTTCGGACCCGGGTGCGCGAAATCCGCGCGGTCGGCCGCAATACGATGGGCGTGAAATTGATGGATTTGAAGGGCGCCGAAAAACTCCAGGCCATTGCTCCGGTGGTGAGCCAGGAAAACGCCGATGCCGAACCGGAAACCGCCCCGGCCGCGGCGAGCTAAAAGAAAAAGGCCCGCCGAAGCGAGCCCCTTTGCAATTTCTAACGACTTAAGAGCGGCCTAGTAGCCGGTCGCGCGCGTCGTCACCGTTTCCTGGGTAGCCGGAGTTTTGTGAACGGTGGATTGGGTCGTAGTCGTCGTCGTTGTGGCCGGTACCGGCTGTTCCACAACCGTTGTGCACGACGTCAAAAGCATGGCCACCGCGAAAAGCGGAACGAGAATGATAAGTTTTTTCATAGGTTGAAGTTGTTCCTTCATGAACCAATCGGCACAGATGCCTCAACCAGATGTATTTCGGTCGTAGTTTCCTGAATTTCCTGGCTCAATCGTCGATCTGCCCGCGCATTTTCTTTGTTCGGCTTCGACGGCGCTTCGATTCGAGAATCCGTTCTTTCAATCCACGCGGCCGCGGCGAGTGTTGCCTCCGGATTTTTGCCCGGCGCGATTTCTCGGCGGCGATTCGTTCCCGTTCGCGGCGTTGAAGCAACTTCGCTAAACGCTCCCGGGCCAGCTTGCGGTTTTGAGCCTGCGACCGCGAGTCCTGGACCGTGACGCTGAGCCCAGTTGGTCGGTGACGAAGCGTAACCGCGGTAGAAACCTTGTTGACGTTTTGCCCGCCCGGACCACCAGACCGCGCAAATGTTTCCTCCAGGTCGGACTCGCGGAGCACGGAATCTAAAGTGGCGGAATGTTTTCGCGCCCATGCCGGAAAACGCGCGCCATCCAGACCAGCTCGTTCAGGAATTTCGCCACTCGGCCGACGTATTTCTCATCCTTCAACTTGCCCTGCTCATCGAAGGCGTCGCGGACCTTGCTGAAATTCACATCGGTAAACGTCACGGCCAACCCAAGCTCACGCACCACTGGCACGAGTTGCTCGATTACACGCGACCCGCCGAATGGCCCGGCCGAGACGCCAACCAGGCCGACCACTTTGTGAATGTATTCCTCCAAACACATGTCCAGGGCATGCTTCAACAATCCTGGATAACCGTGGTTATATTCCGGCGTCACGATGGCGAGTCCATCCGCGCGCTTCATTTTGCTCGCGAACTCCGGGTCCTTCATCTCCTCTCCCGCGTCGTCGAGGCGCATCTTGAGCTGCCTGACGTCGATGACCTCGGTCTCGATCTCCGGTCGCTTTTTCATTTCGCTAAGAAGGAAATTAGCAACGTGCTCACTTTGCCGTCCCTGCCGCGCGGTCCCGAGAATGATCGGGAGATAAAGTCGTTTCTCTTCCATGAGTTAGACTCGTTAGGCGGCGACAATCGACACCGCAACTCCATTCTCAGTGCCCTGCGCCATATAGCGCGCACGCAAACTTTGGTAACTTTCCACCATTTCGGGATAGCTGCCCGATTCGCTGTCGCGTTCGGACAATGATTTTTCGCCGGCCGGTATCTCGAAACCGAGCGCCGGGTCGTCCCAACGACAACCGATCACGTCGAAATCGGCACTCCAGTAACGGCTCAATCCAAAGGCGAGGATCGCGTCCTCCGTGAACGATACGGCGTGGGCGACGCCCTGCGGAATGACGACCGCGCATCTGTCGTCCGCGCGCCAATCGACCGTAACGCTTTGGCCAAAGGTGGGCGACTCGCGGCGAATATCGTGCACGCCCAGGAGCCCACGTCCGGCGAGCAGCGTGTAGTATTCATCGTAATCGACGTGCACATGCACGCCGCGGACAACGCCGGCCTTAGAGATGCACGCGTTCCACTGCACCGTCGAAACCGAACCGGGCCACTCGGCGCGATAAATCTCGTAGAGGCACCCGCGTGAATCGAAATTTCGCTTCGCGGGAATAACGACGCAGCCTTCGATAGGCAACCCCGTGTTCTGAAGGCGGATCATTGCGTCAGGATTGAGTGAAAGTGGCGTGAAACGTTTGTGATCGACCCGAGATTGACGGAATCGCGCTGGGCTCGCAAATCCAGAGTTGCCGCAGTTTTACCGATAGCGCCCGGCGATCGCTCGAAGCACCGACATCGCTCGGCGAAATCGGCTCGTCGAATTGAAACCGCAAGCCAACTCGCGGCCCCATCCACGCGGCTTTCGGAACGACCAGGCTGCAGTCGGTAGTCGACGCCGATAGGGTCCACCGCGCGATCGAGTGGCCTTGCGTGGTCTCGATGATCGCTTCGCGCGGGCCACGCTGGTCCGGGCTTCGAAAAACGATGATTGAAAAGTCGAATCGCAGATCCGCGGTCGGCGCCGCCCCGACATCGAAAAGCAAAGTTGCAGACGAACCATCGCTCCAGACGCCGTCGATCTCCGGATGCGACCATCCACTCGCGAGATAACGCGCTCCACCCCCACCGGCGCCGAAATCTACCGGCATACCGATCGTGACGTCGCAGGAGCGTTGAACTGCTTCCGCACGAACCGCTGACGCTGCGCCTGCTGACGCGGCAGGCGGGAGACCGAGCGACTCGCGTAAATGGCGAAGATAAGCGCCCCGACTCCACCCGTGGCGGAATGCAATCGAGGGAATCCGCGGATTGATTCCGATTGCGGCCAGCGCACTCGCCACTGCACGCTTCCAGAAAGCCGGGCGTCGCGGCGACCGGCGCTCAGCGACGAGATTGGTGCTCGGCATGCGCGCGGCCAGTTCGGCAGGAAACGCGGGATCGTCTATATGTTGGAGGATCCATTCGTGCTCCGGAGTTTCGCGCTCCAAGTATGAGGTCGGCCGGTTGCCGGCCGTCACGATGACCAGGGTAAGATCGTTCAAACCGTGAATGCGAAAACCCCGGCGCCAAAGCCGGAACAACAGCGCTTGCGAAGGCTCCGCGCGTTCTTCCTGACTCATACGCCAGCCGCCAAGCTTATCAAGCGTGTCAGTGCGGATAAGCCAGCAGGAAGCCGCGGTCACACTGGCGTCGAGGTCCGCAGGCGACCAGCGATTACCTTCGCCCATCCCCTGCAAGAGTACGTGCAATGAGTCGAAGGCGAGCCTGCCGTCCTCGAAGAAGATGTTTGCCGCCGTGCCTAACACCAGGTCAGCCCGGTTAGCAGCGAGCGCTTCGCTGCAGGTCTTGAGGTGATGCGGCAGCCATAAATCGTCGTGGCTCAGGTACGCAATCAGCGGCGCCCGCGCCAAGGTGCGGCCAACGTTGTTCGGGCCGCTCTGCTCACCCCAGTTGCGCTCAAGATTCACAAAGCGCACCCGCGCGTCCGCGTCCAGGTACCCGGCGACCACTTCGGCCGTATCGTCGGTGCAGGCGTCGCCAACGACGATCAGTTCCCAGTTCGTGAAGGTCTGCCGGAGAACGCTCTCAATCGCACATGCCAGGGCCCGACTCCGGTTGTAGGTCGCTATCACTACCGAAATCGCCGGACGCGTCATGTCCGCGTGATGAGATATTTCTTCGATTTCTGACACTTTCTGGAGTGGTCGTGGAGAAGATGCCGATGGCCGGACTCGAACCGGCACGGGCCGTTAAGCCCAACGGATTTTAAGTCCGTTGCGTCTGCCATTTCGCCACATCGGCGGGTTGGGCAGCATCTTACCTAACCGTGTTCCGAGACCAAGCGCTTTTGCCGGCATCCGCCTGCCCGCAGCCATTCGTAGTACTTAGCGGGGATCTTTGGCAACGCATTCACTCAGCTCCGAAGCTGGCGGGCAAAATGCCTTGCATGTCGGGCAGCGAGGCCGTCAACTTTTCGCACCCGCTCGCCTCGTCATGACGACAGCCAACAAAATAACCGTGATCCGGATCCTGATGATTCCGGTCTTCGTGACTCTCGCGATTTACTACGGCGAAAGTATCCAGGAAGGCCAGCCCCAGGATTGGATGCGCTTTACCGCGATCGCGGTGTTTCTCCTCGCCGCCGTTAGCGATGGCTTGGATGGTTATGTCGCGCGCCGTTACAATCAGCGCAGCACACTCGGCGCAATTCTCGATCCCATTGCCGACAAAGGACTCCTTCTTAGCGGGATTATCACCCTGAGCATAAGCAACTGGAGCCAGCTCGATCCGCATTCTGGAAAATTCCCGGCCTGGTTTCCGGTCCTCGTCATCACGCGGGACGCGGTCATCCTCTTCGGCAGTGCCGTGCTCCACATTTTAAACGGAAAGGTGCGGGTGCGGCCAAGTTGGACCGGCAAAGTTGCGACCGTGTTGCAAATGGCAGCGATCGCATGGTTGATGCTGCAAATGCATATCATCCCCCTGATCTACCTCGTCTGCGCGGCGGGACTTTTCACCTTCGTCTCGGGCTTGATCTATGTGCGCGACGGAGTGCGCCAACTTTCGGCGGAAGGTCACGCGAACGCGAAGTTGGGTTAATGTTCGCCAATCATGCCTGGCAAACGCGACGAGGAAAGCGTCGGCTCCGTTTCGATCGTTGGACGGCCGAATGTCGGTAAGTCCGCGCTTTTCAACCGGCTCGTAGGTCGCAACATTGCCATCGTCCACGACCAGCCGGGCATTACCCGTGATCGATTGAGCGCGCTGGCGGTGCGGGGACGCCGGCCGTTTACGGTTTGGGACACAGGCGGAATTGGTGGGGCTGGCGAAACCGAACTGACCGCGCAAGTCCACGTCGCGGCCGACCAGGCGATGCGGGAAAGCGACCTGATCCTGTTTGTCGTAGATGCGCAAGCTGGCCTTAATCCGATCGACCAGGACCTCGCCAAGACCCTCCGGAAATCGACCCGCCCCGTCGTTCTAGTCGTAAACAAGATTGATCACGATAAACACGAGGACCTTGACGCGGATTTTGCGCGCCTGAATTTCACAACTGCGATCCCGATCAGCGCCGCCCACGGCCGCGGCATTACAGACCTTCTCTCAACGATTGATCGCCTCCTCCCCTCTTCCTCAATCGAAAATCGAGAAGCCTCCTCCGCCAAAGTTGCTACGGCGGCTGGAGCGAAAATCGATAATAGCCCCCTCTCGCTCGCCATTGTCGGCCGCCCTAACGCAGGGAAATCCTCGCTGATCAACTCGATCCTACGCGACACCCGAACGATCGTGAGCGAGCTGCCGGGCACGACTCGCGACGCCGTCGACATCCTCCACCAGCGTGACGATGAGGCCTTTCTCCTGATCGATACCGCCGGGATGCGCGCGCGCAGCAAACACTCCACCTCTGTTGAAGTCTTTAGCGTTATGCGCGCGGAACGCACTGTGCGCCGCGCTGATCTCTGCGTGCTGGTGATCGACCTGACCAGTGGCGTGACTTCGCAAGACAAACGGATCGCCGGATTGATTCAGAAGGCGGAGAAACCATGCATTCTTGTCCTGAATAAATGGGACCTGGTGAAACCGGCGCGCGCCGCCAAAGCAGCCATGGACCGCGTGATCGCGGATTTGCGCGAACGACTTTTCTTCCTCGAATACGCCCCGGTTCTTGTCGGCTCCGCGCTGACCGGCGAAAACGTGGATCAGCTTTTCACCGTGATCAAAAAAGTGCAAAAAGCGGCTGCCGCGCGGATTGGGACCGGGGTCCTCAATCGAATGTTGCGCGCGGCAATCGAAGAAAACCCACCGCCGATGATCGGGACGCGTCGCCTGAAATTGTTCTATGCCGCGCAGGCGAATCCCGACGATCAAACCAAACCGCAAGCCGTGCGCTTCGTTTTGTTCGTAAACCAGCCGAAATTGCTCAGCGACACTTACGCGCGTTACCTGGAGCGGCGAATTCGCGCCGCCGAGCCTTTTATCGGGCTGCCGGTGTTGTTGAGCTGCCGCGCTCGG
Source organism: Chthoniobacterales bacterium (assembly GCA_045809825.1). Lineage (GTDB taxonomy): Bacteria > Verrucomicrobiota > Verrucomicrobiia > Chthoniobacterales > UBA10450 > AV80. The sequence continues at coordinate 7,405 of JBJMXC010000002.1, forward strand.
TCAGAGAAACCATAGACACGGACCGGGTCCTGCGGCGTTCTTTGTATCGCAGGCATCTTGATCGAACGGCCTTCCCGCCGTACGTGTCTCACCTTTCTTATGAAATCCACGCAGGAGATTACGCAGCAGGTCCAGGAAATGGGGAGTTGGATCCCTCCATTGCGCGAACAGGTCGGTCGCGTCGTCATCGGACAGAAATACCTCGTTGACCGGCTCTTGCTCGGTCTCCTCGCAAACGGTCACATCCTCCTCGAAGGCGTCCCGGGTTTAGCCAAGACCTTGACCGTCAAAACCATGGCGGCCTGCGTCCAGACCGGCTTCCAACGGCTCCAGTTTACCCCGGATCTCCTGCCGGCCGATTTGATCGGGACCTTGATTTACAATCCGCGGACCGGCGAATTCACGACGAAGCTCGGGCCGCTTTTTTCGAACCTGATCCTGGCCGATGAAATCAACCGTGCCCCGGCCAAGGTCCAGAGCGCTTTGCTCGAAGCGATGCAGGAACGCCAAGTCACCATCGGCGATACGACCTACCCGTTGTCCGACCCGTTCCTCGTCCTCGCGACGCAAAATCCCCTGGAACAGGAGGGCACTTATCAATTGCCGGAAGCACAGCTTGACCGCTTCATGCTGAAGCTCCACATCGGTTATCCGCAGAAGGCCGAGGAACGCCAGATCCTCGACTTGATGGCGACGTCAGCCCCGAATTTGGAGGTGACGCCGGTGGTCGATCCGAAACGAATCATCGCCGCGCGCTCGATCGTGAACGAAATCTACATCGACGACCGGGTGAAGGATTACATCGTCGACGTGGTCTGGGCGACCCGCGATCCCGCCGCCTACAACTTGCAGTTGGATGGCCTGGTTCGTTATGGCGCCTCACCGCGCGCCACAATTTATCTCGCGCTCGCGGCCCGGGCGCACGCCTTCCTCAACGGCCGGGGCTACGTCACTCCCCAGGACGTCAAGAGTATCGGGACCGATGTCCTGCGCCATCGCGTCATTGTCAGTTACGAAGCCGAAGCGGAATCGATCACGAGCGAGACGATCGTCGATCGCATCTTCGCGGGATTGCCCGTTCCGTGAGTGCTCGCGATAAACAACAAACGCCGGCCGAGATTCTAAAAAAAATCCGCGCCCTCGAAATCAAAACGAAGGGCCTCGTCCAGACGGTTTTCGCCGGCGATTACCACAGCGTCTTTAAGGGGCGCGGGATGAACTTCGAAGACGTGCGTGAGTATCAGCCCGGCGACGAAATTCGAGCGATCGATTGGAATGTAACAGCGCGCCTCGGGACAGCGTTCGTGAAGAAGTTCACAGAAGAGCGTGAGCTTACCGTCGTCCTCGTCGTTGACGTCAGTGCTTCCGGCAACTTCGGAAGCGTCGAGCAATCGAAACGCGAGCTGGCAGCCGAAGTCGCTTGCCTCCTCGCTTTCAGCGCGATCCGGAACAACGATAAAGTCGGCCTTCTTCTGTTCAGCGATCGCGTAGAGCTCTTCATCCCGCCGAAGAAAGGTCGCTCGCACACGTTGCGAATCATCCGCGAAATCCTGTTCTTCGAGCCGGCCGGACGCGGGACCGCACCGAACCTGGCGCTTGATTATCTCAACAACGTCGTTACCCGGCGCGCCGTCGTCTTCTTCATTTCAGATTTTCAAACGAACGATTTCTCCCGGGAGCTGGCGGTGAGCGGCCGCCGGCACGATTTCATCGCTGTCCATATCCAGGACCAGCGGGAAGAGAATCTTCCCAACGTCGGTTTGATTACGCTGGAGGATGCAGAGACGGGCGAGCAAATCGAAATCAATACGGGCGACCGCAACACGCGAGCCCGGTTCGCCGCCATGGCCGAAGCGCAACGAGCCGAACTGACCCGAACGCTCCGCCGGAACCACATCGACGCGATCTCGCTTCAAACCGGCGAAAATTATCTGCCGGCATTGCGATCGTTTTTCAAACTGCGCGAACGGCGCCTGGCTATTCGATGAGAGTCTTCGCCGTCGCGGATATCCACGAGATTGCGCCGCCGGTCGATTATTCGCTCGTACCGCCCTGGGTCTATTACGCGACCGCGATCGCCGGCCTCTGTTTGCTCGGACTCATCGGGTGGTGGATTAGAAAACGCGCCCTTCGTCCGAAGCCGATCCGGTCGGCGCGTGACCGCACTCTCGAGGCTCTTCAGCAAATTGAACGACAGATTGAGACTCTGACCCCCTACAACTTCAGCATCGCCGTTTCCGACATTCTCAGGGGGTACGTGACCGAGCAGTATCACCTACCGGTCACGCGCCAAACCTCGGTCGAATTTCTGGCGGCTCTCGCCAGGACCTCACCGTTTTCGCCCGATGAAACTTCATTATTGGAGGATTTCCTGGGACGGTGCGACCTGATCAAGTTCGCCCGTTACGACGCGACGACCGAGGACAGCCGCTTGCTTCTGAATGAAGCCACCCAGTTTGTGAAAGGAGCAACCCTTGCAACTGCGTGACCTGTGGCCGGCAAACTCGGCCCTCACTTTCGCACAACCCTGGTTCCTCCTTTTCCTCGTGGCCCTTCCCCTCCTCGCTTATCTCCGCGGGAAAGCCGGCCCCGCCGCAGCTCTGACCTTTTCTTCG
>JBJMXC010000003.1:0-7605 GCA_045809825.1 Chthoniobacterales bacterium
ACCCCTCGTTGGCACCCGGTGTGATGAAAAGATCGGCCAGGAGCGTTTCGTTGATCCATGTCTCGACCGTCTTGCGGAAGGAAAAAACCATGACGCTTACGCCAACCGTCATTGCCACGGCGATGGCCAGGGCGGCGACGGTCACCGAATTTCGCAAGAGTGCACGGCGGAGGTTGGTGGCGGCAAGTTCCGTCTCCATCCCGGCGCTTCGGCGTCGCCTGCGATAACGGCGGAGCATCGTTCCCGCGGCGGCGCTGAAACGAAACATTACGCGGGGGACGAGGAGAGAGAACCCTGCGATGACGAAAAATGCCGCGACGAAGCTGAACCATCGGGGACCGCTGGACAACGCCACCCACGAGAAAAGGCCGGCCGCCAAAATCGATGAGAGTCCGCTGACAAGCCAGGCGTATGATGGAAGGACCGATTGCTCGAGTCGGGTCCCGCCATGCAGTGCTTCGATTGGGTTTTGCTTCGCCGCCTGCTGGGACGGGAACCAGGCGGAAAAGACGACCGAGGCGACGCCGATTCCCCACGCGAGGGCAAACATTCCCGGTCGCAAGGTCAGGTCACGGACGCTAACGAGCACGTAGAGCGAGGAAATGGTGGCCGAGACCGCGCCGGTCAGAGCTCGCGCCAATGCGAACCCACCGAGCAAGCCAAGGAATGCTCCGATGCCTCCCAGGACGATCGCTTCGGCCAAAAACAACATTCGCACTTCGCCGCGTGTCACACCTAACGAACGCAAGATCCCGATCTCGTGCTGACGGCGGACGACGGATGCCGAGACCGTGTTGTAGATCAGGAACATTCCGACGAACAACGAAACGAGGCTGGTTAGCGTCAGGTTGAGCTGAAATCCGCTCAGCATCTTGTCGACTTCCTCCGTTCGCCGCGCCGGCGACGCCAGCCGCGCATCTTTGGGAAGAATTGGACGCAGCGAAGCGATCGCTGCTTCGCGCTCTCGAGCATTCGCGAGTTTCAATTGAATGCTGGTGAGTTCGCCCCGGCGCTGGAAGAGTTCCTGGGCCCAGCCAATGTCCATCGCGGCGAAATGCGCATCGAACGCGTCGTCGTTCCGCAAAAGAAAACCGATCTCCAGCTCGCCATCGCGATCACCAGCGCGGACCCGAACCTTGTCCCCCTGCTTGAGATGATGTTGGCGCACGAATTCTTCCGAGACGGCGATCGTATTTGGATTCCCGAGCCACCGTTTAATGTCGAAAGCGCTCGCCTCAAAATTCGAAGGATCAACGGTGCGAAAAGGCGCATTCGTAAACACATCGATTCCGAGGATCTCCAGATAATCGCCGGGAAAATCGAGCAACCGAACTCCGCCTTGCACGAGCGGCGTTGCGCCGGAAATGCCTGACGCCACGGCTATCGAGGGAAAAAGAATTTCTGGGAGGTTTCGGGCCGCCGAAGTGATTTCGAGGTCGGCCTTTCCGGCGACGAGATCGACGCTGGCGGCAAACGCGCTGTTCGCGCTCTGGTTCGCAATTTGGGTAGCGAGATACACGGCGACCCCGAGCGCGACACTGAGGATGTTGAGGAGGCCAAGGAGCGGATGGCGGCGCAAATAACGAAGGACATGCCAGCGAAAAATCCGAAGGTATTGCGCCGTCACGACATCTGAACATAGACGGTTTTGAACCGTCTCGCTGCCAAGTCCAACGGGCTGCCAAATGGGAGCCAAATCGACAGGGCGGAAGACGACCGCGCCCGGCTCTAATTTCGAATACTGGTCGGGATGGAAGGGTTGCTCAGGGTCGATTGCATCCGCTGCGGAAAAATCATCAGGAAAGGCGGAGAAAACTTCTCAGGCAGGCCTCTGGCATCGATTTGCGACGAATGTTCCACCCGGAAGAGCCGCCAATTGCAAGAGAGACGAGAACGGACCCGTCAGAATCCGCCTTCGCTAGGGACAGCTTCCTTCGCGTAAGCCCGAAGTAGATCTCGAACCCGCGATTGATTCTGCCCAAAAATTGCGGCAAAGTGCCCGCCTTCCCCCCAACAATAAACGCACCGCTAGCTCAATTGGCAGAGCAAGTGACTCTTAATCACTGGGTTGTTGGTTCGATTCCAACGCGGTGCATTTCTGCTGAAAACAGCGGACCCTAATCGATATACCGCTGTGCGATCGGCATTCGGCGGCCGACGCCAAAGGCGCGGCTCGTGACTTTGATGCCGGGAGCGGCCTGTTCGCGTTTGTATTCGTTTATGTCGACGCGGCGCTGAACCCAACGGACCGTTTTTTCTTCGAAACCGTGGGCGACGATATCGCGCGCGCTCAGGTTTTCCTCGACGTAAAGACGCAGGATTTCGTCGAGGACGTCATACGGCGGTAGAGTGTCCTGATCTTTCTGATCGGGTTTCAACTCCGCGCTCGGAGGTTTTTCGATCGTCGACCGCGGAATGATTTCGCGGTCGCGGTTTATCCAGCGCGCCAGATCGTAAACCATTGTCTTAGGCACGTCGCTGATGACCGCGAGACCGCCCGCCATGTCGCCATAGATTGTGCAGTAACCAACCGCGAGCTCACTCTTGTTTCCGGTGCTCAGCACGATATGCCCGAACTTGTTCGAGAGCGACATCAGGATCATGCCGCGCAACCTTGCCTGGATGTTCTCCTCCGTGGTGTCTTCGGGACGTCCGGCAAACACCTCGGCGAACTGGCCCTTGAACGCCGCGAATGCATTTCCGATCGGGATTTCGAAGCATCTTATTCCGAGGTTTTTCGCGAGCCCGATCGCATCGTCGATACTGCCGCGGGACGAATACGGGCTCGGCATCGAGACTCCGACGACGTTTTCCGCGCCGAGAGCGTCAACCGCGATCGCCGCCACGACCGCCGAGTCAATCCCGCCGCTTAATCCGAGCACGGCCGACTTGAACCCGCATTTGGCGAGGTAATCGCGCACGCCTAACGAGAGGGCGGCGAAAAGATCGGGATTGCGCTCCGGTGCCGCGAATTGAATCGCCGCTGCATCGGTGTCGATAATTTCTTCGGCGGTGCGGAAACCAGGGAGGCCGGCAATCAACTCACCATTTGCGTTTACCGCGATCGAGTTGCCGTCAAAAATCAGCTGATCATTGCCGCCAACGGCGTTGCAGTAGCAGATCGCGCGACTGTAGGTCCGCGCCAGCGCGGATACCATTTCGTGCCGAATGGCTGGTTTATTCAAGCTGAAGGGCGACGCGCTCAGGTTCAGGATTATGTCCGCCCCCTGCTCGACCAGCGAACGGACCGGTTCGATGTCATAGTACGGCCGCGGCAGGTAGTGTTCAGTCCAGATGTCTTCGCAAATCGTCACCCCGATTTTCCGGTTGCCAAGCATGAGTGGCGCGACCCGACAGGCCGGCTCGAAGTAGCGGTCTTCATCGAACACGTCGTAGGTCGGGAGGAGCGACTTGCACGTCGTTGCGATCGGGGCGCCCGGCTGGAGCAAGGCGGCCGAGTTTTGGAATGGCTTGCCGCGATCCTGGTTCCGGTCGACGAAGCCCACCAGTAAAGCCGCGCCGGTCACCCGGACTCGAAGCTTCTCCAGCACCTCGAGGTTTTGCGGGACGAACTGCGACTTAAAAACCAAGTCCTGGGGCGGGTAACCCGTAATGGCCAGCTCCGGCGTGATCACCAGCTCGGCGCCGGCCGCGGAAAGACGGTCGTAAGCGCCGACGATCTTCTCGAAATTGCCGTTCAGATCGCCCACCGTCGGGTTGATTTGAGCGAAACCGATCTTCATGCCGCGCAAATTATGCGCGGGCACGGTGACGGCAATGCCTTTCGCCTACGGCCGGCCGGTGAAGCTTGGCGGGGCGGTGTGTTTATAACCCTTATTCAGGGCATCGTCGGCACCCGTCACAAACATGTTCCCCCACTCGATTAAGGCGGCCGCAAGAAAGCCGGCGATCGCGCAAAGGATCACTTTCTGGAAAAAGGTGGCCTGCATGAGCCCCTTTCTAGAGCAATACCGGTGCCGCGAATTGGCTACCAAAAGCCCCATTGCCGCGTAGCCATTATCCAGAGGCCGAGGAGGAGATTGGTCAGGGCATGGGAAATCACGCACGAGCTGAGGCTGCGCGTTCGGTAAGCCACCACATTATAGAGCGCACCGGTGATCAGGGCGGCAACCCAGTCAGCTCGGGAATGGGAAAAGCCGAACGCGAGAGTCACCACCCAAAATGACAGCCAGGAAAAGGTGCCGATGGTCACGCTCGTGAACCGTTCCTTGATCAGGTAACGCAACAAAAAGCCGCGCCAAAATATCTCCTCGATCAATGGGACGACGACCGCCAGCCGGAGGAAACGCGCGCCCAGATTGGCCCAAAAAAGAGGTGGCCGGCCGTTAAATACCTCGGGATCAAAGCCGACCAGCCGAGGGGCGAACCCGAGAAATTGTTGGGGCGCAATCCAGATTACAAAGACGAATAGACCCAAGCCGATCGCGAAGATGGCCCTGCGCGGGGCGCGCAATTCATACTCGTCCCAGAACCAAAAAAGCAGAGCTCCGCAAAGAATGGTCTGGATCGGATAAATCCAATATTGACATGAGGAGAGACCAAATGGGCCTACGCCGTTTTGCATCAGCCCGTTTACGGTTAGCAGGCTGACAAACACCGCCATCGGCAGGGTGTAGGCGATGATCTTTCGGAACGTCAAAGTCGAAGGCTCAGAATCCATTTGGCGTTTTAATTGGATGGTTAAGATTCTTTTCGATGAATCCGCCCGGCGACGGCAAGCCCGAACCTGCTGACCCCGACCAGCTCCTGCGGATGCTGGACGTGGAATTGATGCAACAACGCGTCGCGCGCCAGCAAATCGCAGCACGCCGCAAGAACCGGCGCGCCCTGAGTATTCTTTTCCTTTTGGTGATCCTGGGCGGTGCAGCCGTGGCCGCATATTTCGCGTTCGCAACCGGTCGAGTGGATGATTTGCGGGCACGCAATAGTCTCACGGACACAGCCACACCCACCCCCACACCTTCGCCTTCAACACGGCCGTGATTGATACCACCCGCCCCGGCCCCGCACGTGAACGTGCGGAACTGCTCGAACTCGCCGGCGAAGCGGTGATCGTCACCGACGCGGCTGGCGTGATTCGTTATTGGAATCGCGGCGCTGCGCAAATTTACGGATGGGAAAGCAACGAAACTCTAGGCCAGCATCTGGACGCGTTGCTCCAGACAGATTTTTCCGCGGCCAGCAATCTGGACACCGCTCTTCGCGATCACTCGCACTGGGAAGGCGAACTTCAGCAAATGCGTCACGACGGCAGCCGTGTTTGGATCTTCAGTCGCTGCAATGTCGATCACGGCCAATCAGATTCGCCGCGTCTCTATCTCAACACGGACATCACCGCGCGGAAAGCGGCAGACTCTGCGCTCCGCGAAAGCGAGGAGCGCTATCGGCAAATGGTCGCTGAAGATTTCACCGGGACTCTCGTCATGAACACGGCGGGCCAGATCGTGACCTGCAACCCGGCGGTCGCGGCGATCTTCGGTTTCGACTCAGTGGAAGAAGCGCGCACGGCGAATATTCTCGGGTTCCTCCGCAGCCGGCAGGACGGGATCGACCTCCTCGAGATGGTGCGACAAAACGGAATCGTGGATCGCCACGAGCTCGAAATGTCGCAGCGAAACGGCGACCCGGTCTACGTCGTGGCGCGAGTAATCGGCCAATTTACCGATGGAGAGCTGACCCATCTTAAAGCCTATCTGTTTAACGACACCCATCGGAAGCGTCTCGAACAACAACTGGTCCAGGCGCAAAAGATGGAAGGCCTCGGCACCCTGGCCGGCGGGATCGCGCACGATTTCAACAACATCCTTGCCATCATTTTGGGTTACACGAACAAACTCGAGTCGGGCCGTTCGAAGCCGGGGGAAATTCCCGGCGCGATCAAGGTGATAAAAGAAGCCGTTGATCGCGGCGCCGCGCTTGTCCAGCAGCTCCTGACTTCGGCGCGCCAGACCGAAGCGCGTTTTTCATCAGTCGATCTTAACGCGATCATGCGCGAGCTCGAACGCATGTTGCAGGCAACCTTTCCAAAGACAATCAGCTTCGATCTCGAACTTCAGTCGGATTTGCCGCCGATTACTGCAGATAAAAGCCAGCTTCACCAGGTCCTCCTGAATCTCTGTGTCAACGCGCGTGATGCCATGCCGGACGGCGGCACGCTCACGCTCGCGACGTCCATCACACCCGGCGCTAACCTGACCGAGATGTTTAGCGGCGTGACTGCGGAAAATTACGCATGCGTTCGCGTCCGCGATACTGGCACAGGCATGAGCCGCCAGGTGAAGTCCCATATTTTTGAACCGTTTTTTTCCACAAAGGAACGCGGCAAAGGCACCGGGCTCGGACTCTCTGTGGTTTACGGGGTCGTCAATAACCACCGCGGTTTCGTCCAGGTGGAAAGCGAGCCGGGCAAAGGTACCTCCTTCATCGTTTATCTTCCGGTCAAACACGCCGCGGCCGAGCCGCATCGGCACGAAGCAGGACGCGGGGCCGATCGCGCAAGCATCCCGCAAACCATCCTGCTCGTCGAAGATGAAGAGATGCTTCGCGATCTCGGTGTATCAATCCTGGAAAGCGAAGGCTTCCGGGTCCTCGCCGCGAAGGACGGCATCGAGGCTGTCGAGCTCTTCGAATTGCATTCTGACGAGGTCGGCCTGGTTGTGTGCGATCTCGGTTTGCCACGGCTCGGCGGCCGTGAAGCCTTTCTAAGAATGAAGGCGAGCCGTCCCGGGGTCCGCGCGATCGTGGCCAGCGGCTATCTCGAGCCGACGATCCGTTCCGAAATGTTAAAGGCGGGGGTGATCGACACAATTCAGAAGCCGTACGATTTCAACGATCTCCTCGCAAAGATCCGTGAAGTGATCGGCCAGCAGTCCGTCGCGGACGATCATCCGGAATTATTCTGAGGTGGAGCGAGAGGCCCGGCGGCCATCGCTCCGCAATGGCCGATTACGGCTGAGAGGTTGCGCCAACAGGCGTGGGATTCGACACAACCGCGGTCACCCCATTCTTCTCATTTTGGACGAACGTATTGTTGTCCCCGTACTTCGACCACGGCCCGCGCGGCACTTCGCTGAATTCCACGAATTTCCAGTCGGTTACATCCGTGTCCTCCATCCCCAGGTAATCACGAATCGCAGGCGAAACATCGAGGCCGGCGCCCTTGTTCAGGTTCGGTTTCGGCCGCTCGTTCCCAAAGACATATTGCCAGTGATCGGTCCGGAACGGCCCGGCATCTTCCCATTGTGCATAAGCGACCTTGTTGCCCTTCCGGATTGCAATCCAGCGACCCTTGCATGTTGAAACGCCCGGCCCTTGATACGCCTCCTTGAACCATGGAACTACGCGGGGCGCCTCCGGCCGGTGGCCCTCCTTGGCTTTGTCATTGTAAGGTAGCGCGCAATAAAAAGGATTTTGCCGCGGGGTAAACTTCACCGGGATGAAATCGTGCCGGCGCGATTTCTCGGGATCGTCGAACCCTCCGTAATTCCTGGTCCAGTTCGTATCCCAGGAACTGGAGCGATTCGGCACCGGATTGTTCGCGGTGGGTTTTTCACCAATCCAAAAAACCGTGGTCACGATTTCGGT
>JBJMXC010000004.1:0-6727 GCA_045809825.1 Chthoniobacterales bacterium
AGCGCCGGGTTCAAGGCCTGCATTTGTGAAGACTGGAACCAGCTCGGTTTGCTCATTGCGTTGGCCTGCAGCACCCAGGTCGAAGCTTTCTGGTCGAAGAGCGACCAGAACGGTGTGACCAGCGCGAAGAGGACGAGCACACGCAGGACCGAACGCACGCCTTGAATGGCTTCTTCAGGATGTTTGCCGTGGATGGCACCGAGTTGAAGCCACACCCCGAGACCCCCGAACGCGATCACGGCCACGAGAGCCAAACACGCGGCGATAACAAACCCGAGTTTTGGGATGAGAAGAAAGGAAACGATTGCCGTGACGGCGCCGATGCCGGCGAGAATCTTTCCGCGCGCGCCGGACGCAATCGCATCGCCCGACACGCGCAGGAACGAATGCGGGTTGGGCGCTGACGGCGGCACCATCACGTAACGTCTGCGGCCGAGCCATAGAATCACGGTCGAGATAAACATGAGCGCGCCGGGGACACCGAACGCGACCGCGGGCCCGAGGTAACGTAGAAAAAGTGGAGTGAGGAAGGAAGCGAAGAGCGAACCGAAATTGATGATCCAGTAAAAGGCATCGAACACGACCTTGGCGCGATGCTTGTTCGTCTGGTCGAACTGGTCGCCAACGAAGGCCGCGACGCACGGCTTAATTCCACCCGAGCCCAACGCGATCAGTCCAAGGCCGGCATAGAACCCGAGACGACTTGCGAAGAATACCGCAAGGCATGCCTGCCCTACGCAATAGACCAGGCTCAACCACAGGATCGTGTTGTATTTGCCGAAGAAACGATCGGCCACCCAGCCGCCGAGCAACGGGAAAAAGTAAACGCCGATCACGAAGGTGTGAAAGACATCCTTGGCCGCGTGTTCGCGGTCGGCTTCGGGCAGATAAACGAGAAGCGACGAAACGAGAAACATCGTCAGGATGTTGCGCATTCCGTAAAAGCTGAATCGCTCGCAGCCTTCGTTGCCGATGATGTAGCGGATCTGGCGCGGAATCGGCGCCTTCGGATCTGGAACGGCTGGGACCGGCCGAGCGAAAGCTGGATCGATGACGTCTTGCTTCACCGCCGCGAGGGTCGGTTGCGCGAACTTGCGGCGCAATAAAAAAGAGGCGTCTACAACTTGCAGGACAACGGAGTCGCGACGTGTTCGAGCGATTTGCCTTCGGCGTCGACGCCGAGCCAGGCTTCGAAGATTGCGCCTACAACCATGAGCACAGCGCCGACCAGATACCCGATCAGCAGTCCGGTTTTCGACCCCGTGCCAATGATCCAGCCGAATAGGATTGGCGCCCCCACCCCGCCGGCCAAAGTTCCGAACGCGTAGAAAATTGCAATGGCGAGTGCCCGAATTTCGAGCGGGAAAATTTCGCTGACCGTCAGATAGGCCGAGCTCGCGGCCGCGGACGCGACGAAAAAGATAATCATCCAGGCGATCGTCTGAGTCTGGGCCGTCAACATGCCGGCGTGGAATAACCACCCCGTGGCGGCGAGGAGAAGCCCGGAAATCGCGTAGGTCGCAGCGATCATTTTCCGGCGACCGATCGTGTCGAAGAAATGGCCGAGGACGATTGGCCCGAGCACATTTCCGAGAGCGAACGGCAACAGGTAACCACCGACGTTTTGGGCAGGCACATTATAAAAGCGCATCAGGACGAGACCGTAGGTGAAGAAAATGGCGTTGTAGAAAAAGGCCTGGGTGAGCATGAGGACGAAGCCGAGGACCGAGCGGCGTCGATGTTGATGCGCAATGGTGTTCCAGATTTGGTCCCACGGTGTGTGGGTCCGTGTCTGGACGCGTGTCGCTGGGCCTTCATGAGGAATAAGTGTGTGCGGAGAAACGGTTCGCTCGACGTCATCGAGGATTTGCTCGGCCTCGGCCGGGCGCCCGTGAATCAGGAGCCAGCGCGGACTTTCGGGAATCCAGCGCCGAAAAAAGATGACGACGAGACCGAGCGTCGCGCCGATTGCAAACGCGAGCCGCCAGCCAAGCCAAACAGGGAGATACTTCGGGTCGAGAAGCAGAACGGTAGCCCCGGAACCCATCGCGGCGCCGACCCAATACGAACCGTTGATCATTAGATCGACCCTGCCGCGGACTCGGGCCGGAATCAGCTCGTCAATCGCGGAATTGATCGCCGCGTATTCCCCGCCGATACCGGCGCCAGTCAGCGCTCGAAAAAAAGCGTAGCTGGCGAAGCTCCAGGAAAATGCGGTAGCTGCAGTCGCAGTGAGATAGACGGCAACAGTGATGAAAAACAATTTCTTCCGGCCGAGGCGGTCGGTTCCGTAGCCAAATACAAGCGCGCCGGTGACCGCACCTATCAAATAGAAGGTTGCGCTCGCACCGACCTGCGCATCGGTTAGGCCAAGCGTTTCGCGATGGGTCAGGATTCCGCCTAATGACCCGGCCAGCGTGACCTCGAGCCCGTCGAGAATCCACGTCGCGCCAAGCGCAAACACAATGAGCCAGTGCCACCGGCTCCATGGCATTCGGTCCAGCCGCGCCGGCACGTACGAATCAATCCATTCGCCTGGCATGTCCGAAACGATAGGTGGATCGCGCTCTCCGTCGCCCGATGTTTACTCAAGTCGAGCGGAGCGCTCGATCCACCTTGACGACGGAGTGCGCCTCGGCCACAAACGACTCATGAAAAATTCTACCGCCCTCTCGCGTCGCGGGTTCACGAAACTGCTCGGGGCGAGTGCTGCTTTCGCGGCCCTGCGCCCTGCCCTGGGTGTTTCGGAATCCACTCCTAAACCGGCGGAGTCCAAACCGTCAGATGTCGTTCGCCTCAGCTCGAACGAAAATCCGTATGGCCCTTCGCCGGCTGCACTGAAGGCGATGACGACGGCGTTCGCATTGGCTTGGAAATATCCGGACGAAACCCAGGAAGAGCTCGTCGAGGCCGTGGCGAAATTGAACCAGGTTTCCAAGGACCAAATTTTACCCGGCGCCGGCTCGGGCGAGATCCTCAAGGTTGCGGTCGCTGCGTTTACCGGCCCGGCGAAGAAGCTGGTCGTCGGCGATCCGACGTTCGAAGCCTGCGCCGGGCACGCCAAAGCGAGCGGCGCCGAGGTTGTGAAAGTGAAGTTGAGCGGGACCTACGCTCACGATTTGGCCAAGATGCAGGAAGTCGCAGGCGCCGGCCTTTACTACATTTGTAACCCGAACAACCCAACGGCGAGCATCACCCCGAAAGCCGAAATCCGCGCATTTCTTGGCAAGGTCCCGCGCGACACCATCGTGCTGGTGGACGAAGCGTACCATCATTTCGTTGAGAGCCCCGACTACGAGAGCGTCATCCCGCTCGTCAAAGATTATCCGAACCTGGTGGTGGCCCGGACGTTTTCCAAAATCTACGGGATGGCCGGGCTCCGCTGCGGCTACTGCGTCGCGCAACCGGGTAAAATCGAGCTGATGCGGACGCAACAATCATGGGACAGCGTCAGCGTGATGGCGATTGTCGCGGCCCGAGCAAGCCTGGACGACGCGGCGCAAGTTACAAACGGACTCAGGAACAATTCCGAAGTTCGAAATTACGTCTGCGCGGAACTGGACAAACTCAAGTTCACCTACATTCCGTCCCACGCGAATTTCATGATGATCGATATGCGGCGCGAAGTGAAACCGCTGATCGCCGCGTTCAAAGATCGGAAAGTGCAGGTCGGCCGGCTTTTTCCACCACTGCCGAATTTCATGCGGGTAACGATCGGAACGAAGCCGCAGATGGAACGCTTCGTCGCGGTTTTCAAAGAAGTCACCGCGGCCTGATCGACACGCGCGCGCCTGCCAAAGCTATTTTGCGAATCGTGCCATTTCGTTCCCGCAATTCCAGCGCTGGAACGCCCATTATTCCTTGGCGATCTTGCCGCCCCAGGAAAGGATCTTTGCCTTGGTTCCGGCCGCTTCGGCTTCCTTGATGTCACCGTTGCGATTGTAGAAAAGGGACAGGCTCGTCCATGCTATCTGGTCGTTAGGTCGGAGGTCCGTTGCTTTTCGGCCGGCATTGATCGCTTCGGGAAATCGCCCGGTTTTCATCAGGGCCATGCCGAGCGCATGCCAGCCGTCGAAGAAGCCGGGATCGAGCTCGACGCAGCGCCGGTATTTTTCGACGGCACTGTCCAGCTCGCCGATTGCCAGGTCGCCGTTCGCGTCGTCGAACAGCTCTTCCAAGGCCGACATGAAACAAGCCGCCGTCTAGGTCTCGGCCGGGGCGGTCGCCTGCTGCAAACCGGCAGCACGTCGCCGCTCCTGCAACCACTCGTCGAAAACCACCATCCGTTTGCTCTGGAGATAATTCTTTTCGAAATTTGTTTTCGCCTGCTCATATCCGGCCGGGTCTGCCGGATCACGGGACTCGAGCGCAACAACGAGCCCGCCCTTCTCCGTCGGCACGAAATCGCTCGAGTCTCCGGGATTCAATTCCCGGACCGCACTTTTGATCGCCGCCAGATCGGCAATGTCCGGCTTTTTCGGTTCCTCGGGCTTTTTCGGCTCGTCGGGTTTCGGCGGCGGTTCAACAACGGAAAACGGCGGGACACGTTCCGCTGTCAGCCCAAGCTGCGAAAGCGCCTTGTCGAGCGGAGTGCCTGCCTTGGCAGCTTCCCGGATAACGCGCGCCACATCCGCGCCTTTGGTCGCGACCGCCTGGCGGACCCGCTCCTTCGTTAGGTTTTCGACGATCTTAGGCTTCGCTTCATCGATGGTGAGCGGCCGGGACGGCGTGGCCCCGACCAGATGCAGAATACGAAATCCATCGGGGCCCTGAATCGCGTCGCTCACTGGATCTTCGGGCTTGATCTGGAACGCGTACTGGCTCAGCTGCGGATTCGAAGCGAGTTGGGGATCCGGCGCCGCAGCCGTGAACTCTGCAGTAGCCAGGACCGGCGTGTTAAATTTCGCTGCGACCTCGTTAAACCTGGCACCTTTTTCTACCGCCGCCTGGACGAACTCGTTCGCCCGATTCGCCAGTTTCTGGAGCGCGTCGACCCGCTCTTTCCCGGCCAGCTTCTTTTCTTCGTCGCTCAGAAGAAATGCCACGAACTCGACCTTCCGTTTTTCGTCGGTTTTTAATTCAGCTTTGTGAGCTTCGTAATACTTCGCGATGTCCGGGTCCTCGACCTTCACGCCCTTTTCAAAATCTTCCTGCTTAAACCGAATCACGGCGACGTGGAGTTTGCCATAGCCCTGCTCGTAAAATTCACGGCTCTCACTATCAGCCACGTGAAGCCCGGCCCCGAGCAAGTCCTTCAACCGATTGAGCGCGAGCTGCGCTGAAACCATTTCTTCAAGCTGTGCTTCGGTAAAACCGAAAGCCGGGAGCCGGTTCTGCGCGAAGTCCGTGTATTTTGCGATATCGAAGCCGCCGTTTTCACCTTGGAACGGCCGCAGCGTCTTGACGTGCTCCGCGATTTCGCTCGAGGTGGGGCGGATACCGAGCTGAGCCGCCTCGTGCTCGAGGACGAGCCGGTTGAAGGTGAAGTTCACGTAGGCGTCCGTCTCGCTCATCGGCCGGCCCATTAATTCCTGGGACACGGAAAGCCCGAGCATCTGCCCGAGCGAGAGGAGCCGCGCGCTCCGCTGAAAATCAATATTCGTGACCGGGCGATCGTAAATGCGCCCCAGATCAGTGTTCTGGGTGCGGCTCAGGTCCGTCTTGTTGAAATAGAAAACGAAGGGGATGGCTAGGATCGCGATGACGATCATGAGCCACTTATGGTGCTTGCGCATTACAGTGATCATAGGAAGAGAATGCTCGGGTGGAGCGGGGCTGAATTTACGGCGCGTTCTCGGGCCGCCAACTGCTTTTTACTTACGGTCCGAAATCGCCGCCCGGACCTTCAGCCGGAGCGCGTTCAAGCGAATGAAGCCAGTCGCATCACTTTGATTATATGCGTCGGCGGCGCCCCCCTCCATGGTGGCCACGTTCGCGTCGTAGAGGCTCTTCGGACTTTTGCGGCCGGCCGCAATGATGTTCCCCTTGTAAAGTTTGAGCCGCACAGTGCCGCTCACATCGCGCTGGCTTTCGCTGACGAGGGCCTGAAGCGCGACGCGCTCGGGTGCAAACCAAAAGCCGTTGTAAACGAGAGTGCTGTAGCGCGGAACGAGGCTATCACGCAGATGCATGACCTCGCGATCCATGGTCAACGATTCCATCTGCCGATGCGCGAAATGGAGAATGGCGCCGCCAGGCGTTTCGTAAACGCCGCGGCTTTTCATCCCGACGAAACGATTTTCGACAATATCAACCCGGCCGATGCCGTGCTTCCCGCCGAGCCGGTTCAGCGTTTGCATGACCGCGAGTGGCCCGAGCGTTTCACCATTTAGCGCAACGCAATTCCCGTTCTGAAATTCGAGCTCCACATATTCGGCAGCATCAGGCGCGTCTTCCGGCGCCACACTCAGTTTATACATGCCGCGCGCATCTTCCGAGCTCGCATCAAACCACGGATCCTCGAGCATCCCACTCTCGAAACTGACGTGGAGAAGATTCCGATCCATCGAATACGGTTTCGCCGCGCTCGCCTCGATCGGGATTTTTTCCGCGGCCGAGTAGGCAATCATCTCGGCGCGGCCTGGAAATGCTTCGCGAAAACGCTCTTCGCGCCACGGCGCAATCACACTCAACTCCGGCGCCAAAGCCGCCGCCGTTAATTCAAACCGGACCTGGTCATTCCCCTTCCCGGTCGCCCCGTGCGCGATCGCATCGGCGTCTTCGGCCC
>JBJMXC010000005.1:0-10730 GCA_045809825.1 Chthoniobacterales bacterium
GGCCCACGCCCCGGCAACGCGGACACGTTTGCGACACCTGGAAAAATCCTCGTGAACTAATAACCTGGCCGCGGCCTCCGCAGGTCGGGCAGTTGATCGTGCGCGAGCCCGATTCGGCGCCGGAGCCATTGCACTTCTGGCAGGTATCGAGTTTGCGGACCTCGATTTCCTTGTCCACGCCGAAGGCTGCTTCCTCCAGCGTGATCTGCATGTCGTAACGCAAATCCGAACCGCGCTGCCGTCCTTCGCGATCCGTCGAAGCACCGCCGCCAAAAAACGTCTCGAAAATTCCGCCGCCGCCGCCGCCGCCAAAAACTTCCCGGAAGATATCGAACGGATCGTGGAACCCACCAGCTCGGCCCCCCATTCCCTGGGCGAAAGCAGCGTGGCCGAAACGATCGTAGGCGGCACGCTTATCACCGTCACTCAGGACATCGTAAGCTTCGCCGAGCTCCTTGAATTTTTCCTCGGCGTGGGGGTCGTCGGGATTTTTGTCGGGGTGGTACTTGACCGCGAGCTTGCGATACGAGCGCTTGATTTCGTCATCGGTCGCGGTGCGGGAAACGGAGAGGACCTCGTAGTAGTCGCGTTTCTCGGTCGGCATAGGTCGAATAGGTCTTATAGGTCGTCTGGGACCTATGACGACGCGCCACTGGAGACAACGACACTCGAAGGACGGAGGAGGCGGTCTTTCATCCGATAGCCGCGGCGTGTCTGCCGAATCACCGTGCCCTCCGGCACTTCGTCGCTGGGCTCATGGGCAATCGCCTCATGCAGATTGGGGTCGAACTTTTGTCCAGCAGCGTCAATGGGCTGCAATCCGCTGTCGGCCAGAAAATCCATCAGTTGCTTGTGCACCATGTTCATCCCGGAAAAAACCGGGGATTTTTCGGCCTCGGCTCGCGCCGCTTCCAGCCCGAGCTCGAAATTGTCAACGACCGCGACCAATCTCTCGAGGAGCGAGGTGTTCGCGTATTTGATCGCCTCTTCTCTTTCGCGAGCGGATCGCTTTTTGTAATTCTCGAAGTCCGCCTGGCTGCGGAGCGCGAGATCGCGGAAGCGCTCCAGATCGGCCTGCAATCCTTCGGAGCCGTCCTCGCCGTGCTCGACCTCCGGTTTTTCAGCCGAAGCCGACGGCTCACCGGCGTCCGAGGATTTCTTCGGGTCGTTTTTCTCCGCGTCAGGTTCTGTTACGGAAATTTTTCTCATGTTTTACGAATAGCGATCAAAGTAATGTCATCATTTTGGGGTTGGGCACCGACAAAGCTTCGCAGATCGTCGATCAACCGGGTGATAATGGCCGGTGCTCCTTCCGCCGCGCTCGCTCGCACGCATTCGGTCATACGCTCGGGGCCAAATTCGTCTCCGTTTGCGTCGAGTGCTTCGGTGACGCCGTCCGTGTAGAGAAGGAGACAATCGTTCTGTTTGAGCGAGAGCGCGAAGTCGCCAGTTATCCTATCGAACACGCTTCCACTGTCAATTCCGACGACCATTCCGGGGGGCTTCACGGGCACGGCCTGGCGTGTGGCGCTGTCGAAGAGAATGGGCGCGTCATGCCCGGCGCGGGAGAGAGTTACGGCACCACGGCCGTAATCGATGATCACGTAAGCCATGCTTATAAACATGTCTTCCTTGATGTCGGGATAAAGCTGCCGGTTCACCTTTCGCAAAACATCCGCGGGCGACGGATTTCCAGTTGCCTGGCTGCGCAAGACGCTCCGGCAAATCGCCATGATGATCGAGGCCGGGACGCCTTTGCCCGAAACGTCGGCGATGGCGACGCCGAGCTTGTCGCCATCGACGTTGAGGTAATCAAAATAATCGCCGCTGACGTGACGGGCCGGAATGTTGATCCCACTGATCTCGTAACCGGGAATGACCGGCGCCTCGCTCGGCAGGAGGATCCGCTGGATCTCGCGCGCGATTTCCAGGTCGTGGTCGAGCCGCTTCTTTTCATTCGCTTCCGAATAAATGATCGCGTTGTAGAGAGCGAAGGCGGATTGCTCCGCGATGGATTTGAAGACAACAAAATCGCTGGGCGTGAATGACGGGCTCGATGGTCCGTTGCCGAGGGCGAGCACGCCCATGTTTTGTTTCCCATAGAGCAATGGCGTTACCATGACGGAGGCGGCGCCTAACGAGGTCCCGCGCAGTCCGGCAAGCTCCGGCGCATGGGCCAGGTCTGTCAGGAGCAATGGTTCACGCGTTTTCCAGACGCCACCGATGATTCCTTCCCCGGGCGCAATTGCGTGGAGCCGGAGATAACTCTCGAGGACCGTCGAATCCGCCGCCCCCTGCTGGAGAACATGGACCGGGACTTCGATGAAGGGCGGGCAACCCTTCGAGATAAAAGCCGGCGCGAGCTTACCGCCGGCGCGTTCCATCATGTAAAGCGCTCCGCCCTGCGCGTCCAAAACCCGGGAAGCACCTTCGACGATCAGCCGATGCAGATCGGCCGCGCGAATCGTTTCTGTGAAGGCTTCACCGAGCCCGTGGAGAAAATCGAAGACGAGAGTTTCCTCGATTTGGATTTCTTCCTTCGAGCGCTCCAGTTGCCGAATCCGGATGCGCTGCTGCCACCAGGTGAAGGCCCAGCCAGCAAGTGATGCGATGAGCAGGCCGAGGAAAACGATTGGCCACATGCGCCGCGGGGGTCAATCAGTTCGACGGCGTCTCGTGGTGGAGGTCTTGCTTGAGGTAGTCGAGGACGTCTTTGAACCGGGAAAGATTTTGCGGGGCCGCATCGCACAACGCCTGGTGGGCATCGAGCATATCGGCACTGACCTGTTTTTTTTGCTCGACAGGCGCGCCGTTGCTTTTGTCGGCCTTGAGCAATTCACATTCGGGCGCGGCCGTCCCGTTGCTATGGATATCGAAGATCTGATCGAGCCCGAGACCGGTGAGTAGACTGCGGCTGCGTTCGCCACAATGGACCACGTGCAAATGTCCGTGCCCGAGTTCCTTCAGGCGCAAAGCGACTCCGGCCATCGTCCCCATGAAGGTCGAATCCATCATGGCGCAGTTCTCCAAGTCGACTACGAACTCACGGTAGCCGCGATTGACCATCTCCCGGGTAAACTCCTTGAGGTTGCCGCTGTTGAGGAAGCTACCCTTGCCCTCGACCTTCACCCAAACGGCCTCGCCGTTTACCCCGACTTGGATTGACGACTGCACTGCGAGACAAAATTACAGGGTCGCATGGGGTAATGTCAACCTATGGCCAGCCGGCCCATCACCACCGCCTAAGTGTCACTCCCAGAGATAAGAGCGATTTTCCGCCACTATTTTGCCGTTCTGGACCAGGAGGCAACGCCAGGCCGTGACCCGGCCGTCCTGCAAATAGTCGTCGCCGATGATAGCAAACTCTGTCTTCACATTGCCCGTAACGCCGGTGTAGGAAATCTCGCGGGCCTGGACGAATGAGCGCAATTGCTCCTGCCGATATTCCAGCCGCACGGTCACGTCCGCCGGTTTTTTGACGCGCCAGAAAAAGTCGAAGTAGTTGCCGTAGCGCTGATTTTTATCCGCCTGCGAAATTGCGCCGTGCAACCGGTACGAGCGTTCGAACCCAAGTGAAGCCTCGGCAATGCCGGCGGTTGGACGATTTGGATTGCTTGAGAGCGCCTGCGAAAGGGACTTCTTCGATTTCGGCGGCGTGGCGGTCAGCTCAAACAGCTTCGTTTTCCGAAACTGAAAATTGTCATTCAGCGCCACGGGCAGTGGGGTGACTTTCGTCACCACTTTTGCCTGACCGGCTCCAAACAGGTCGCCAACGACTAGACCGGCCAATCCCAGAAGAGCCGCTAATTTCACGCGATAAGAAACGGGTACACTCCGACTATGTCAAAAGTGGATCAAGCAACCGAGCGCTCGATCCACCAAAACAAGTGCGTACATTTCGGCCCGTGATCGAAGTCCGTTATGAACGCGGTGTTTACCTGCCGAACGAGCAGATCTGGCTCGATCCCTGGGACGCGAAACCTTTCGCGTTCGTTTCCCATGCGCACAGTGACCATATCGCGCCGCATGCCGAGATCATAGTGTCGGAGCGCACCGCGCGGCTGATGCAGGCACGGATGCCGGGCGATCGCCACGAACATGTCCTGGATTTTGGCGTTAAAAAAAACGTCCACGGACTGGACGTGACCCTGATTCCCGCCGGACACATTTTTGGTTCGGCTCAATTTTTTCTCGAAACAGATGGCGGCTCTCTTCTTTACACCGGCGATTTTAAACTGCGCCACGGCCGTTCGGCCGAACCTGCGGAATGGCGCCATGCAGATACGCTCATCATGGAGACCACATTTGGCCTGCCCCGTTATCGATTTCCGCCCACCGAGGAAGTCATCGCGCATATCGTTGCATTTTGCCGGGACGCTCTCGAATCGGGCGCGGTGCCAGTGCTGCTCGGTTACTCGTTAGGCAAAGCCCAGGAAATTCTCTGCGCGCTCGCCGGGGCTGGGTTGAAACCCATGTTGCACGGGACCGTCCACCGGATGACTCGGATTTATGAGCAGTTTGGCCAGTCGTTTTGTGACTACGAGCGTTACAATTCGAACGACGTGGCGGGTAAAGTCCTGATCTGTCCGCCGAGCACGAACCGCTCGCGGATGCTGGAAAAAATTCCCGAGAAACGAGTCGCGATGATCAGCGGCTGGGCCGTCGACCCGAACGCTATTTATCGATACCAGGTGGACGCGGCGTTTCCACTTTCCGACCATGCTGATTACACCGACCTGGTCCGTTACGTTGAACTGGTAAAACCCGAGCGGGTCCTGACGTTGCATGGATTTGCCGCGGAATTCGCGCGGGATTTGCGGGAGCGAGGAATCGAAGCCTGGGCGTTGAGTGAGGAGAACCAAATGGAGCTTGGTCTCAAATCCGGGAACCGCACCCGCTCTCGCGCGCTGCTTGCGGCGCCTATGCAGGAAGACTCAGAGAGAGTCCGTGAAGATGCGAGCGGTTCCCAGAGTGAATTTCACGCCTTTGCGACGGTTGGTGAAGCGATCGCCGCGACTCCGGCGAAACTTGAGAAAGTTCGATTGCTCGCAGAATACCTGCGGAGCCTGAACGAAACACAGCTGCCCATCGCGACCGTTTATTTCACTGGGAAACCATTTCCGCAAAACGATCTGCGGACCGTCCAGGCTGGGTGGGCGGTGATTCATCGAGCATTGATGGCCGCGACTAAAATGGCGGAGCCGGATTTTCGGCGGATCGCGAGCTCCCACGGTGACGCGGGCAAGACTGCGCTCGAGGCGCTCGAAGGCCGAACGAGTCCGAAACCGTTTACGATCGCGGAATCGCGCCAGCTCTTTGAAGCGCTGCACAAGATCCGGGGCCCGCTCGGCAAAACGGAGCTGCTACAGCAAAGTCTCGCGCGACTCTCGGCCCGCGAGGGCCAATACGTCGTCAAGATCCTCACCGGGGACTTAAGGATCGGTTTGCGTGAAGGCCTGGTAGAGGAAGCGATCGCGGCCGCTTTCTCGGCGCCTTTGGACGAAGTGAAGGAAGCCAACATGCTGCTTGGCGACCTCGGCGCGACTGCGACGCTCGCTTCGAAAGGTGAATTGGAGCGGGCCGAGCTTTCGCTTTTCCGGTCGATCAAAAGCATGCTGGCGAGCCCCGAACCCACCGCGGAAGCAATCTGGGCGCGCTTCGCCGGTCCTGATGAAAGCAAAATCGTTTATGTCGAGGACAAGTTCGACGGGATTCGTGCGCAACTGCATCGCGGGAATGATCGGGTGGAATTTTTCTCGCGCGATTTGCGACGAATGACAGACCAATTCCACGATCTCGCGGACCGGGCTCGCGGTTTTGACGCTGAGATCATTCTAGACGGCGAAATCATGGCTTTCGAACAGGGAAAAAAATTAACCTTCTTCGATCTCCAAAAGCGGCTCGGCCGAAAAAACGAAGGCGCGGACCTTTTTGCAACGCCATCCGCGGATGTGCCGGTCGTGTTCGTCGCGTTCGATCTCCTGTGGATGAACGGGCAATCGTTTCTTCGGCGCCCTTTGCGGGAACGACGCGAAGCACTGCGCACATTAAAATTACCGGCCGGCTTCCAGGTTGCGGAGGTTTATCCCGCCCATTCGGCGGACGAAATCGAGAACGCATTCCAACTGGCTCGCCGACGATTCAATGAAGGCCTGATGGTAAAAGATCCGGAGAGCCTTTACTCACCCGGCCGACGCGGATTGTTTTGGTTCAAATTGAAAAAGGAGCTCGCGACCCTCGACGTCGTCGTCGTCGCAGCCGAGCTCGGGCACGGTAAACGCAATCATGTCCTGAGCGATTATACATTTGCGGTGCGCGACGAGAACAGGGGCGAACTCGTCACGATCGGAAAAGCCTATAGCGGCCTGACCGATCTCGAGATCGCGGAGCTGACCGAGCATTTCAAAAAACAAACGATCTCGAACCATGGACGTTATCGTGAGGTGAAACCGGACACGGTGCTCGAGATCGCCTTCGATTCGATCCAGCCGAGCACTCGTCATGAAAGCGGTCTCGCTTTGCGGTTCCCTCGGATCAAGGCGATCCGGCGGGATAAAACCGTCGACGCGATCGACACGGTCGCCTACGCGCGATCGCTCATGCAGACGCGGGATGCCGAATGATCAGTTCGGTGGAATTGAAGGCGACGCTGTCGGGGTGCCGGTTTCCATAGGGAAACGTGGCCGGTGCGCCCTGGCGCGGTCCTTCCCAGGACCGGGCGCATTCGGGGCAGGCGTCGTAGCCGGCTCGTTAGGCGCAGGCGTTACTGCAGGCGCCGGAGTGGTCGCCGCTGGCGCAGGGCTGGTTACTGGTGGCGTCATCCGAATCGGTGGGACGCGTCTCGGAACGTTCGGTTGGGCCGGAGTTTCTGCGGCCTCGGTCGTTCCCGGAGAAGGAGCCGGCATTGGAGGGGTTGTCCGAGGCAGCGGGCTCGGCCGCCTGACAGGCGGTGTTGTCGGCACGCGCGGTGCAATTGAGGGAACCGAAGTTGTTTCGGGCACGGTCGGCACCGGACTAATAGGCGGCGGCATGCGGCGGCGATTTGGCGGTGGAATTGCCGGCGTGGTCGCCGGCGCCGATGCTGCAGTTACTGGCGTTATGGCCGGCGCCGTAGCTGCCGGGACCGACGGAGAAGGTCGAACGCGATTCAACGGCGGAACGGAGGCGGTAGCCGCCGGTGTTGTCGGCGGAACCGTGGCCGCCGGTGTTGCCGAAGGAACCGCGGAGTCTGATGGTGCTGCGGACGGCGTCGGTCGCGGCCGAATCGAGGCGGATGGCCGTGTGCGCGGCGAAGCAGCTGGTGTCGAACTTGCGGCGGTCGTTCCCGCCGGTGAAGAGGTCGGGCTGGCTTTCGCTGGCGGAGTTGGACTCGCCGCGGGAGCCGACGGAGCCGCACTTGGGATTGTTTTCGGAGCCGCTACCGGGGTCGGGTTGGACGCGGTCGCCGGAGTTTGCGCTGGCGGCGTCGCCACGGTCGAAGCAGGCGCCGGCGAGGTTGTGGTCGCGGTTTCGCGCGGCCTAACAAATCGTTTTGGCGGGCCGTTTGGCGGTGGCGTCGCTTCCGTGCGGAATTTTGTGCGGGCGCGCTCCGCGGCGGAATGATCGGTAATTGCCGTCCAGCCGTTGTCGATGCTCAGGTCGACGACTCGCTCACGGACCCGGCGGGGCCGGGGCATTTCACGAACCTCGGTAATCGCTGGCGCGGAAACTTCGAGCTCGTCGCCGCGGATGCGTGCGGGGGCCGTGTCGGCGTTACGTTGCCAACGAAGATGCAGGCGCTCAATCGGTCTCGGGCCCCGCGAGCGCAACTCTTCATAGTTAGGTCCTTCATTGACGATTCTCGTGTTCGCAAACGTGATCCGGGTCACGTTCGTCGTCTCGACCGCGATTGTAATGTTGCGCTCCTGCGGAACAACGGCGCGTCTCACATGGTCGGACCCGAACTCGTTTGAGGCGACGAATGAATATTGGTCCGGACCGATATCGTAATAATTGTCGGCCCAATTCTGGATACCCTGCCGGCGATCGAATCGCGCTTCGGGCGGCAACGGGGCCCAGCCAACATAATCCCTGCTCGTGCGCCACGAAACCCACGCCGGCCCCCATTCCTTGCCGGGGACCCAGACCCAACCGACGCGGCGGAGCCGGACCCATCTTCCGTAATGATAGGTCGCCCATCCAAATGGCTCGTCTGAAACCCATGTCCACCCAGCGTCGCTGTAAACCCAGCGGCCTTCCGTGTAGGGCCGCCAATCGCGGGATTCCTCGGCGACGCGCGGCTGGAAAACATAACCGTAGTTCTCGGTGTCCCGCCAATCGCCGTAGGAATCGAGCTTCTCATAAAACATTCCGTATTCAGCGGTCGACTGTGTTTCTGTCGTCGATTCCGTCGGCTCGGTCACCTGTTCCACCACCGCGGTCTCTTCCGCTGGCGTCGAGGTCGTGACTGCCTCACGATCAGCCATGGCTTTTTCCCGCGCATCGAGATCGGCCTGCTGTTGAGCCAGGCGCTGCTTTTCGGCTTCGGTTCGTTCCGCCGCGAGCCGATCCTGGACTTGGCGCTCAACCTCGGCCTTTCGTTCTTCCTCCGTTTGCTGTTTCTGGCACGAGACGAAAACAGCCAGGGCGGCGACCAAGGGCAGGAGGATGAGCTTCTTCATGGTGTGGTTAGACAGGTGAACTAACTGCTTATTCGAACGAAACCCGCCTGGCGCAGGTATGCGACACGACGATTACCGATCCGGAGAGGGCGATGGCGATGGCGCGACGGGCGTGATCGTTACTTTTTCGATTCGGCCACGGCGCCCTTTCTGGATATTTGCGTAAATCGCCACCAGACCCATCGCAATCACGATAACAAGCATGAGCCGCAGGCCTGCTTTCGGAGCTCGCGAGGATCTTGGTTCGTCTTGTGGCAACGGCATCGGCCACCGTCTCCCGCGGGCCCAGACGGCGCAAGGCACTCAGTTAAGAGAAAGCGCCGCAATCGAATCCATCACCCGTTGACTCAGACGCTGGTAAAGGTCTTTGCCGGCGCCCTGAAGATCGGCTTCGGTGAAATAAAGCGGCTCGCCTACCACGATTGTGACGCTACGTGGCCGGGGCCATTTTTCGTGGATTGGCCAGGCTTCGTATGCGCCAAAGATTCGCATCGGCACCACCGGCGCCAGCGTCTTCGCGATAACGAGGCCGAGACCAGGCTGCGCGGGTTGCAACTTGCCGTCGAGCGTGCGCGCACCTTCAGGAAAAACCAACGTCCCCTCGCCTGCGCGCAGAATTCGAATCAGCGCCTTGAGAGCCGTGCGATCGCGACCGCCTTCAGAGTCTACTGGAATGACATTCAGTTTCGGGAGAAGCCATCCAAGCACGGGACCATCGAGCAAACTTTTTCGCGCGAGAAAATAAATCCCGCGATCGGAAACGCTGCCAGCGAGCGGCGGGTCGAGAAAGCTCTGGTGATTCGCCGCGAGAATGACTGGCCCGTGATTGATCATGCGCTCGCGGTGAACAACACGGAGCCGGAAGAAAATCCGGCCGAGCAACTTGATCAGGTGGTAACAAACCCAGTAATACGGATTCAAAGCCGCTACTCGATTTCCATCCCCTTGATCTTTAGCCGGCCGACGATCTCACCGACGACCCCTTCTATGGTGAGGTTCGAGCTGTCGATAACGTGCGCGTCTTCGGCGATGATCAATGGCGAAGCGCGCCGTGAGGAATCAGCCCGGTCGCGGGCGGCGATTTGGTCCCGCAGGCCCTGGGCTTCGCGGCGGCGGAGTCGGACCTCGGGCGAAGCATCGATGTAAAACTTGTAGGGTGTTTCCGGAAATACGACCGACCCGATATCGCGTCCTTCCATGACAATGTCGCGATCGCGCGCGTAGCCCCGCATCTTTTCAACGAGGATTTCACGGAGCCGCGGAACGCTGCTGACGAGCGAGACCTCGGCATTTACGCGGTCATCGCAGAGATGCGCGCTTGGATCGATGCCGTCGATGAGGATTTTCGAGCCGTCGTTATCGAGTGTGCAATCGATTCGAGCCGCTTCGATCAGGCGTGCGATTGCCTCGGCATCGCCGGCCGCGACGCCCCGATCGAGAACGAACCAGGTGGCTGCGCGATACATCGCCCCGGAATTCACGTAATCGAATCCGAGTCGCCGAGCGAGCGCACGCGCCACGCTGCTTTTGCCGGAGGCTGTGGGCCCGTCGATCGCAACAACTCGATGAGCGCTTTCGCGCGCGCTCATTCCTCGTCCACTTTTCCGGGAGTGAGTGAGCTGATCACCGGGGTCGTGACGCGAATCCGTTTTGCACTGACAAATTCATCCAGCGCTTTTTCGAAGCCGGGGTACGACTCCCGTACACACTCCACATCCTGGATAATCGTCTCGCCATCCGCGAACATTCCGGCAATCGCAAAAGCCATGGCGATGCGATGATCGCCGAAGCTCGCCACCCGCGCGCCGCGCAGCTCGGCCCGCCCTTGTATTTCCAGGCCGTCCTCGAGCTCGACCACCTGCGCGCCCATGGCCCGCAAGTTATGCGCGATCGCAACGATCCGGTCGGTTTCTTTAACCCGCAATTCAGCCGCGTCCCGCACTTCGCTGGGGCCGTCGGCCAGTAGCGCGGCCACAGCCAGGGCCGGGATTTCATCGACCAGGCGCGGAATAATACTCCCGCCAATTTGGCCGCCTTTAAGCCGGGCGCTCCTGACCCGCAGGTCCGCCA
>JBJMXC010000006.1:0-13823 GCA_045809825.1 Chthoniobacterales bacterium
CCATGGCAGCGTCCTGATTGCAGCGATCACAAGTTGCACGAACACCAGCAATCCAAGCGTCATGCTCGCCTCAGGTTTATTGGCGAAGAAAGCGGTTGAGCGCGGGCTGCGCGTCGATCCGTCGGTCAAGACTTCGCTGGCCCCGGGATCACGAGTCGTCACCGATTACCTTAATAAAACAGGACTGCAAAAATATCTGGACCAACTCGGATTCAATACTGTCGGCTACGGTTGCACGACCTGCATTGGTAATTCAGGTCCGCTCGACCCAAAAATCGAGAAAACGATCAACGACAATGACCTGGTCGCCGCATCGGTCCTTTCCGGGAACCGCAACTTTGAGGCGCGCGTCCATCAAAACATCAAAGCGAACTTTCTAATGTCGCCCCCGCTCGTCGTCGCCTTCGCCCTGGCCGGGCGCGTCGATTTGAACCTTGCCACTGAACCGCTCGGGAAAGATCGCGACGGTAAGGATGTCTACCTGCGCGATCTCTGGCCGTCGCTCCAGGAGATTCGCGATGCGCTCCAATCCGCCCTCACTCCAGATGTGTTCCGGCGACTCTACCGCGATTTTACAGCCCAAAATCCGAAGTGGAACGACATCCCGTCCAGCGTCGGCGAAATCTACGAGTGGGATGAGAAGAGCGATTACATCCACCAGCCGCCCTTCTTCCAAAACTTCTCAATGTCGGCCGGGAAGATTGAAGAAATTCGCGACGCGCGGCCGCTCGGCATCTTCGGCGATTCTGTCACGACGGATCACATTTCACCGGCGGGCGCCATCAAGCCGACCTCGCCCGCCGGACACTATCTGACCTCGCGTGGAATCGAGCCGGCCGACTTCAACAGTTATGGAAGCAGGCGCGGCAACGATCTTGTAATGACCCGCGGAACTTTTGCGAACGTGCGGATCAAGAACCTCATGGTGCCGGGGACGGAAGGCGGCGTTACGAAATATTTTGGAAACCGGAATGCGGAAACCGCCGGGACAATGTCGATCTACGACGCGGCCGTGAAGTATCAGGCAGACGGAATTCCGCTCGTGATTCTCGCGGGCCACGAATATGGAACTGGGTCGAGCCGCGATTGGGCTGCGAAAGGGACGCGATTGCTCGGCGTGAAAGCGGTCGTGGCGGCGAGCTTTGAGCGCATTCATCGGTCAAACCTCGTCGGCATGGGCGTGCTCCCGCTCCAATTTTCTGAGGGAACGAATGCGCAAACGCTCGGCCTCGACGGGTCCGAGACATACGCGATCAGCGGGCTGTCAGATGCGATTCAGCCGGGACAAACGGTGACTCTGGGAATCACCCGGAAGGACGGCAGCAAAGAATCGGTCCCGGTGAAGTTGCGAATCGATACGCCAATCGAGATCGATTACTACCGGCACGGCGGGATTTTGCCGTTCGTGCTCCGCGAATTGATGTCGCGGAACTGATTCTCTTTGCCCCCTGTAGCGGTGGTCTGTGACCGTCGAGCATGCTGTAGCGGTGGTCTGTTCCGCCATCTATCGACAGAGCGCAAGATTTCGACGGTCATAGACCGCCGCTACAGATTCGGATGCTCGCGATTTCGCTGATAGACGGCAATTGGTGAGCCCTCGGCGATGAAGGCGGAAACAGGCTCTGCCGCTAACGTTCCGACGAACTGCGGGCCGTAAAGCGTCGCGACGTCCGCGGCGAACTTCGTCGTCTCGGCTGTCCAGAGTCGCCAGCGCGGGTGTTCGACTCGATATTCGCTGCACCTGTCGCGTCGAGCTGTGTAGCCCCAATAATGTTCGGTGATGAATTCCTCGTGCGAGCCTTCGGCGGCGTTTTGGGGCTCGCCCCGAGCCGTCATTGCCAGCGTTTCCCAACTCCGGCCGCGCCGCCACTGGTACTCCGCGAAGAGGCGACCGTCCTCGTGCTCGAGCGCATGTCGCATCGGCACCGCGAGATAGGGTTCGCCGTAAAACGTCCGCGCGACCAGCGCAATCGCGCGCCGTGGCACAAGCTCGCGCACGAACACGACACCGCGACGCCATTCATTTCCGCTCCTGCGCCGCACATAGAAACGCAGATTCACTTCTTCGAAATCGCGATGAAGGGGGATGGG
The DNA here is from genome assembly GCA_045809825.1 of Chthoniobacterales bacterium. Lineage (GTDB taxonomy): Bacteria > Verrucomicrobiota > Verrucomicrobiia > Chthoniobacterales > UBA10450 > AV80. The sequence goes on from JBJMXC010000006.1 coordinate 2,092, forward strand.
AATTCCGAGTATACGCGTGTCGAGAAAGAGAAAACCGACGACGCTCGCGAACGTCCGTCCGCCATGAAAATCGAGCTCGGTTCCTGTCGGAACCAGCGGCTCGAGGATCTTCGGGTCGATCGCGAAGTTCAACATGGCGAGGTAACGCCAATTCGCGGTGAGAAATGGTCGCATGGTGGATTCGAGCGCTCCGACGCTCGATGATTTTTATGATACCTGCCGCGCGGTCCCGCGCATGCGGGACGCGGTCCACCTACCGAAGGAGCTTTTCCAGCGCCGGATCGGGCTCAGCGCCAAGCGACGTCGCCTTCACGTAATGCAGCTTCGCCTGCTCTTTCGATGGCGGCTGGCTCGTCGCATAGACGACCGCGAGGTTGAAATGCGCATCGGCGTATTCCGGATTCGCCGCGATGGCGTCGAGCATCTCTTTCTCGGCTGCTTCCTGCCAGCCTTTCTGGCTCGCGGTAATACCCAAATAATTATGTGCCGTCGCGCTCTTCGAGTTGATCCCGAGCGAGGTCGTTAACTCAGTGATCGCGTCGTCAAATTTACTTTGGCGATAATAGACAATGCCGAGCGTCGTGTGGGCGAATTCGTCCTTTGGCGCCAGCGCTACGGCTTTCTTCAAGGTCAGCTCAGCCGCTTTCCATTTCCCGGTCCGGAAGTAAACGACGCCAAGGTTGCAGAGCGAATAGAGATTGTTCGGCGCCTTCGTCAGGATTTCCTGATATTGCTTCTCCGCCGCCCGGTATTTTCCTTTCTCGAAATTCTCCTTCGCATCGCGCGCAACCGAAGCGAGCTCGTCCGGAACTGCCGGGGCGGTGGTCTGGACAGTTGGTCCGGCCGGAGCGCTCGGTTTCGTCGGCGCCTGTTGTTTCGCCATTGCGAACGTGCCGGACGACGAGGTCGGATTTACGTCTGAAACCGCAACGACAGGCTGGCGAAGCAAAGCGAGCTCAGCGTCGGTCAGCTTCGTAACCGGTTGAGCGAGCAGCTCGATCTGCTGGTTAAGCGTGTCCGATTTGATCTGGAGTTTGTCGAACTCGGCTAGCATGAGCTTCTTCGCCTGTTCCCGCCGCGCTTCTTCCTGACGCTCACGAAGGACAATCCTGCGGAGCATGTCGTTTTCCTTCGTTAGTCGCGCGGTCTCTTCCGGGTTGGCGCCGGTCAGCTTCGCTTTTTCCAGCTCGCTGCTGGCTTCCGACAGTTGCGAACGCAGATCGGCGACGGTGACTTCGAACTCCTTGTTCTGCCGTTGGCTGGCAGCGAGCTGCTGACGCAATTGCTCGACCTGCTTCTTCACCTCGGCGACTTCCTGCTCCTTCTTCGGCTTGTCGGCGCTGATTTCCCGGACGGTCTTCTCGGCGATAGCCAGCTTCGTCTTCAGGTCGGTATTTTCCGTGACGAGACCCTGGACCCGTTCCTGCGCTTGCTTCGAGGTCTTCAAGTCGGCCAGTAATTGGTTGCGCTCCTTCGTCACGGTGGTGACTTTCGCGCTTTCCGCTTCCTTCTCCTTTTCCGCGGCCACACGACCCTTTTCAGCCGAGGCCAGCGCTTTCTTCAGCTGCGCGATCTCGCCGCGCAAAGCTTCCTGTTTTTTGGAATCCTCTTTCTCGCTGCCCGCGATCTTCTTCAGCGAGTCTTCCGCGAGCGCGAGATGGCTGCGCACTTCCTGTTCGGCGCCTTTGGTTTTCTCGAGATCATTTTGAGCGTGCTCGAGCTTCGTGTTGGTTTCCTGCAAGCGACCGTTCAAAGTTTCCTTCTCTTTCGCCACTTCCTCGAATTGGTTCCGTGATTTTTCGAGCTCGGCCTGGAGCTGGTCGACCTTGTCCTGTAATTTTTTTGTGGCTTCCTTAATCGCAGCGTCGCTCGCGACCGACGGGCTCGGGACCGTCTGCGCCGTGACAGGCGCTGATTTTTCAACGACCGGCTTTTGTTCGACAACGGGCTTTGGTTCCACCGCCGGCCTCTGTTGAATTACGGGCGTAGCCGCAAGCTCAACACTGGTGTCGGGCGGACCGGGCTTTTGCGGCAATACCGGCGGATTCGATGCCGCCGGAGGCGGGACGTTCGACGTGGCCGCCAGGTCACTCTGGGTGCCCAGTTTTCCCTGCACGCGCACGATGTTCTCGCCGATCCTGCGGCTCCTATAATCAACGATCGCGCGCTGCCAGTCGCCGTGCGTTTTCTTCAGCTCTTCGAGGAGACTTCCGGCGAAGCGAAACTTCGCGAGCGCGGCCTGGAGTTGATTGTCATGCTCGAGTTTTTCGCCCTGCTGCGACGTCATGTAGGCCTTGAGGAAAACCTCACTCGGGTCGTCGGATTGGGCGGCAAGCCGCGCGGGCGCAAGACAAAGGGAAATCCCGGCGAGCAAAATCAGCCCGAATTTTTTCATGCTTTGGAGAAGCCTGAGACTAGTCATGTGGTTGGTTGAGTTGCAACGCCCGAGAGCACTGCAGTTCTATAATAAAGCGAAGGGCGTGCCAGACGCGTCGGTTTCACGTTTGCAAAGGCCGTTCGAAAAACTAGAATCTGAGGCTCTGTTGGTGACCGTAGCTCAATGGTAGAGCTCCAGATTGTGATTCTGGCTGTTGCGGGTTCGAGTCCCGTCGGTCACCCCGCCCGCGCTCGCGCGCCGGGAACGATCGAAATCTCAAATCCAAGCTCCAAAATATTGGAATCACCCGGTTCCGCTCCTACGGGCTTGGTATTTGGAGCTGGAATTTCCGCCCGGCAAGACCGCCGTGGCATGTCCGTTGCTATTTACGATTCTGTGATAAATCCAGCGCTTCTCGAAGGCGAAAAGGCGATAGATATTGGCGCGGATTTTTGGCTTCGACTTCTCAACGATCAGGTCCTCCACGATTTCGACGATCTCGAGAAAATCGTGATTGGTTGCGAGCTGATTGCAGCGCTCGACTCGGTTGAGTTGTTGGCCGCCTGACGGCGTTTCCGGCGACGCACTCAGGTAACAACTGCGTTACCTTTACCGGCTCGCGCGCGGTGCCTGAATTCGTACGGTCGCCGCATGAACGCTCGCCGTTTTGTCATCGCGCGGATTTGCTCGTTCCAGCCGCTTTCGCCGGGAGCCTACACCGCCATCGTCAGCGGTCTCGGTAATACGACCGGTGCGGGACTGGTTGAAGTCTACGATCTCGACCAAACCGCGAATTCCAAGCTGGCGAACATCAGCACGCGCGGTCTTGTTCAGGCAACCGGCAATGTCATGATCGGCGGCTTTATTCTTGGCGGTGGCAACGGCGGTGGAACGAAAGTGCTGGTGCGCGCACTCGGTCCCTCCCTCGAGCAAGTCGGAATCACGAACGCCCTGACCAACCCGCGCCTCGAATTATTCGACGGGAACGGTTCGCTCCTGCTCGCGAACGACAACTGGAAAGAAACGCAACAAAGCGAGATTGAACGCAGCGGCGTTTCGCCCGGGAACGACGCCGAGTCCGCGATCCTCGCGAGCTTGCCGGCGGGCTCCTACACCGCGGTTGTATCCGGTCAGGATGCGAGCGTCGGCACGAGCCTTATCGAGGTCTACAATTTGGAATAGGCGAAGACGAAGCGGACCGTCGAAACCCGAATTCGACGGAGCCCGCGCTCACTCTTAATCTAATAACAGCATGCGTATCCTCGTAGTAGACGACGAAGTCAGGCTGGCTCGCCACGTCGCTTCTGCACTTACGGAAGCGGGTCACGATCCTGTCGTCATTCACGACGGCGAAACCGCCCTGGGAGAAGCGGAGCGGACTCTCTTCGACTTGGTGGTCCTGGATGTCGGCCTGCCCGGCATGGATGGCTTCGAAGTTCTGAAAAGGATGCGGGCAAAGAACATCTCGCACCGCGTCCTCATGCTGACGGCGCGCGGAGAATTGAACGACCGTGTCACGGGGCTCCAACTCGGCGCTGACGATTACCTCGCGAAACCATTCGCCATGCAGGAGTTGGTTGCGCGAATCCGCGCCCTCGGTCGGCGTTATGCGGAGGAACCGGAACTCATCCTTCGAGTCGGCGACCTGACCCTGCACCAGGCCAGCCAGGAAGTGCACCGCGGCGACCGCCACATCGAGCTTTCCACCCGCGAGCTAACTTTGCTAAAAGTGCTCATGCGCGAGCCGGGCCGCGTCTTCACCCGCACGGAATTGTGCGAGCGCGTTTGGGAACGCGAGCACGAGTACGACATGAAACTCGTTGAAGTCTTCGTGGGCCGGTTACGAAAAAAGATCGGTAATCCTCCCTTGATTCACACGGTCCGGCACGTCGGCTATACGATCCGGGAAGCAGACCCGGAATGAAACGCTGGCCGCTCCGTTGGAAGCTCGCGCTTTACGCGGCCGCTCTCGCGGTCGTGGCGACGATCGCCGGTGCCACGACCACGTGGACCATCATGCACTACTGGGAGTTGAAGACTTTCGATCAACGACTCGCCCTCGATGCGCAGGAATTATTTCGTGATGTGGAAAACTTCGAAGGCGGGGTGGACGCGAACAGCCGGACCTTCCAGGAAAAGTTCGTTCCCCTCGCTTTGAAAGACCGGTTTATCGAGATCCGTCGCAATGGCGACGATCTGATTTATCGCTCGCCGAATATTTCCGGCAACGGATTACAGGACGGCATTGATAAGATCCACACTCGCGAAATTGACGGGCGGCGGGTCCGGATGGGGACATTCCGTTGGAACGAGCTGACCCTTTTGGTAGGTGCCGATATAAGGGATATCAATCGGATCGGCTGGGATATTGTGCTCGGAATGTTAGGCGCCATTCCTACCGTTCTCGTCGTAATCACCATTGGCGGAAGATGGGTGGCGCGGCAGGCACTCGCCCCGGTCGAGGCAATCGGCCGTGCTGCCTCACGCATCACCGCGCAAAATCTTGATCAACGTCTCCCAGTGCCGCCGGCCGACGACGAAATCGCCCACCTGATTTCCGTGATGAACTCCACCCTCGACCGGCTTCAACGAAGTTTCGAACAGTCGGTCCGTTTTTCGGCGGAAGCTTCGCACCATTTGAAAACACCCATCTCAGTCTTGCGCCTCGGCATTGAAGAGATTCTGACCGATCCAGACACGCCGCCGAAACAGCAGAGCCGCGCCGACGCTCTGCTTCACCAGGTCCATCAACTCACTTCGATCGCCGAAAATTTACTGTTGCTCGCTCGGGCCGACGCGGGCCGGCTCGATCTGCACCGTGAGCAGTTCGATTTGAGCGACGTTCTGCGTGGGATGTGCGAGGACGCAAGCGTGGTGGCGGAAGCAGAGGGACTGGAAGTTGAAGCGAAGTTGCCGGAGAGACTTGAGCTGGTCGCCGACCGGCGGTCCGTCTCCCTGATCATCCAGAACCTTCTCGAGAACGCGATCAAGTACAACGAACCCGACGGTTGCATTTGTATCTATGCGCAAGTCACCGATGGGGCCGCGGAGATCACAGTCAAGAATAACGGTGAACCGATTCCACCCGAGCGGGCGCCGCATATTTTCGAACGATTTTATCGCGCGCGAGCTGACGCGCGCATCTCCGGTCAAGGGCTCGGACTGAGCATCGCGGGTGAGCTCGCAAAAGCGCATGGTGGCGAGCTGAAATTGGTCCGCTCGGATGAAGAGTGGACCGAATTTCGACTAACCCTGCCGGGCGCGCGGGCCGAGGTCAGGCAGATCGAAACCGCCCTGACCTAACGACCAGCCTAACGACTGGTTACCAGGCCAAACCAGGTAACAACCGCGTTACCTTTGCCGAATGGAACCGCCCTCGGATTGGTGGTGAAATTGGGCCCATGAAACAATGGTTAGTTCGATCTCTAATGGTCTGCGCGCTCCGGGCTGCTTTGGCGGTTCCGGGCTTCGCAGAGGAAAGCAGGCGCGGGTTTTACGAGGGCAATCTCGCCGGCGGGGGCCGGATCGTTTTCTTTGTCCAGGGTAATCACGCGCTTTCATCGTACGTCTTCGATACGGCTGGACACCAGGCCTACTTCGGCGGCGCAACGGTCAACGACAACGGCACCTTTACGATGACAACCACGCCGGCAGGCACGGTTACCGGAACTGTGACTCCGAACAGCGTCAGTGCGACGGTTCTCGGCCAGACGGTGACGGCGAACCGCGTCAGTACGTTTGGTGAATCGGAGCATCTCGGTGGTCGCTTCAGCGCAACCGCCACCGCCAGCACCGGCTCCTCCTTTGACGTGAAGTTCGTCATCGACGCGCAAAAGAACATCTTCATGATCGCGAAACAGGGCACGACCGTTCTCGGTGGGTTCGGCACCGTGACAGTCACCGCTTCGCCTTCGCCGAGCCCATCCGCCTCACCGAGCGCGACGGCTTCACCGAGCCCGACCGCGACTGCGTCACCCTCCGCTACCGCGAGCGCTTTTGCGGCCGACCGTGGCGGCGATGATAACGGCGACGACTGCGACAACAGTGGCTCCGGCAACAACTGCTCTGAGGACGAGGATGAACGCGAAGACCATCATCTCGATGCCAACGATGACAGCTTCAGCGGGACCTTCACGGTCACGTTCGTAACCGGCGAGGTCGTTACCGGCCATATCACCCGCAGCCACGGACTGCTCCTGGGCGACTTCACCTTGAACGGGGTTGTCTTCCGTTTCCGCGCGCCGCAGGAATCTTCCGAGAATCGCCTCGCGAACATTGCGACCCGCGGTTTCGTCAACACGGGCCAGGGCCAGCTAATTGGCGGTTTCATCGTTCGCGGCGGACCGAAACTGGTTTTGATCCGCGCCTTGGGACCATCGCTGGCGGCGTCCGGCGTGAGCCCGGCATTGGCTGATCCTCAATTGCGGCTATTCCAAAACACGACGCTGCTCCGGCAGAACGACAACTGGGGCTCGGCTGCTAATGCGAACGAGATTACGGCTACCACAATCCCGCCGACGAACGCGCAGGAAGCGGCGATTCTGATCCGGCTCGAACCGGGCAATTACACGACCGTCGTGGACGGCGTCAATAACGGGACCGGCATCGCGCTGGTCGAAGTCTACGAGTTGGATCGCGACTAATCGTTAGTTGGAGTAACGAGAACAAGGAAGGGCCCCCGCGCCGTTTGGCGCGGGGGCTTTTTGTTTTCCGGCGCCTTCCCGCAACTTCGCACGCCGGACATGGTTCAATGAAGACCGGTCCGCCCGATGGAATCCAACGGCCAACAACGCAGACAATTCGAAGAAGATATTTGCATTCATATCTTCACCGTTTCGTCGGCAATGGTGGGCGTTTGCCTCACCGTAATCGGCCTCGTCCGCGTCGTGATTACGCTCGGCAAAGCCGACACTTTTGCGGACGACCTGCTCGCCGGCGACGCCTTGCTGTTCCTGGTCTCCTGCTTTCTTTCCTACGCCGCCCTTCGTTCCCGCGGTATGCGCCGAATGCATCGGATCGAGCGCACCGCGGACGCTGTCTTCATTTTCGCCATGATCGTCATGGTCGCGATTTGCGCGTTCCTAACTTACGCAGTGAGCGCAACTGCGCACACCTGAAGTCGAAGGGACCCGCGGAAGCGGTCGCTGCCTTGGGCGACTAGCGAGGCAGCGGTTTTTCCAGATTCGCCAACGCGTAGGCCGTCACTGCGACGACAGTGGCGTTTTCCGCGAGCTCCTGCGGAACGATCTTGTCCAAAGTGTCAGCGGCCGTGTGGTGATAATTGAAATAGGTCCGGTTATCCTGGATGGGACTGAACCCGGGCACGCCCAGTTTCGTGAGGGGGCTAATGTCAGCGCCGGGATGTTCAGCCAGCTGGAGAATGCCCGCGCCTGAGCTCTGGAGAATTTTCGCCACCGGTTCGAAGAACGCTTTGCCTTCCGGCTTCGTCGCGTAATTAATTCCAAGAGGGTGGCCAGCGCCGCCATCCGTTTCCATGACGCCGAAATGGTTTGCGATGTCTTTCTCGTGATCTTTCGCGTAGGTCTTTCCGCCCATCAACCCGTTCTCTTCGTTCATCCAGGCGATCACCCTGATCGTGCGCTTCGGCTTGAAATGCAGTTTCTGGATCACGTTCGCTGCTTCCATCGAGGCAGCGACTCCGGCTCCGTCGTCGATCGCACCGGTGCCGAGGTCCCACGAATCCAGGTGTCCCGAAACAATTACTACCTGCTCAGGATGCTCGCTTCCTTTTAGGTCCCCGATGACGTTGAAGCTCGGGACATCCGGCAGAGTTTGCGGCGTCAACACCAGCCGCATCTTGACGTTGCCTTGCGGAACGAGATTCGCGATCAAATCGGCGTCCTCGGCCGTGACCGCTGCCGCCGGAATCTTAGGCACGTCTTTTTTGTAATCGGTATTCCCGGTATGCGGCAACCGGTAGTCGGCGCCACCGACTGAACGAACCAGGGTCGCGACCGCGCCCAATTTCGCAGCCGCGCTTGGGGCATCGCCGCGATATTTGACTGCCTGTGAGTAGGCGTCCCCTGCCCGGCTCTGCGCAGCCATTTGCTTGTCGAAATGATAATTGAACAGAACAATCTTGCCCGAGATCTTCTCCTTACCGAAGGCTTCGAGCTCGTCGAAATCGCGGACCACAACGACGTCCGCCGTCAATCCGTCTGCCGGCGTCGCCACGCTCGATCCGAGCGCACAAAGAACAATTTTCTGCGTGGTGTTTTCGGCCATGCCCGGAAACTCGACCAGCGCCGCCGTTTCCTCCCCGCGCACCCAATGCGGCACGCTGACTTTTTCGAGCTGAACTTCGAGGCCGATGGCTTTCAATTCGGCGGCAACATATTCAACTGCTTTCTGCGCCTGGATCGAGCCGGTCAGGCGCGGGCCGATGTTGTTACAGAGGTGAGCGACCTGTTTGTAGGCGTAGTCGCTCTTCAAAGCGGCCTCCTGGATCTGCTTCAACTCCGACAGCGTCTGGGGTGAATAGAGCGGCGGTGTGGGAGTTGGCGTCGGTGACGGCGACGCCTCCTGGCCGGAAGCCGCGAACGGCGACAGTGCGGCGATCGCAACGCCGCCGGCGAAAAAAAGACCAGCGTTAATCAGAGCCCTTTGCTTCATAGTGTTCGACAATTCTTGGTTGTTCTTTTTCCGGGGCGTCTCTAGACAATGGCCTTGCGGCCCCGCCTTGCAACCCATCGAAAATCCCATGCGCTCACTGACCTTTTCGCTCCGACTCCTGCTCATCGCCCTCCTTCTGCGATTACCGCCGGCGCTGGCAGAAAACAAAAACGCGGGCAAGGCCCTCAACGACTTTTTCGAGGCCGAATGGAACTACGAAATGGAACAAAGCCCGGCCAGCGCCTCGTCGATGGGAGACCGGCGCTGGAATGATCGTTGGGCCGACCAAAGTCTCGAAGCCATCGCTAAGCGCGAAGCCCACGCCACCGAAGCGCTCGCGCGCTTGAAAAAATTCGACCGGGCCCAGTTTTCGGCCGGCGATCAGCTCAATTACGACCTGTTCAAAAAAGATCTCGAGAACGATATCGCGGGCTTCAAGTTCCGCAGTTACCTCATGCCGATAACCCAACGGGGCGGCATTCAAACTTTGGATGAGCTCGGCGACCGACTCCGGTTCGAAAACGTTAAAGATTTCGAAGATTGGATCGCGCGCCTTCGCGCTTTGCCGGTCTTGATGGAGCAAAACCTTTCCCTGATGCGCGAGGGCGTTCGCAGCCACGTTATGTGGCCGAAGATCGTCCTTAATCGCGTCCCTGCCCAGATCGACAAGCAGCTCGTCGGTAAGCCGGACGAGAGCCCTTTCTACAAACCATTCAAGAAATTCCCGGACGGTATCAGCGCCGCTGACCGCGATCGGCTCTCCAAGGCCGCGCAGGAAGCGATTGCTTCGTCCGTTCTGCCTTCGTTCGAGAAGTTGAAGAAATATTTCGTCGAAGAATACCTGCCGACCGCATTCGACCAGGTCGGTGTCTGGCAAATGCCCAATGGTGGTGAGTACTACGCGTACCTCACAAAACTCCACACGACCACAGACCTGACTCCGCAACAGATCCACGAAAAGGGACTGAACGAAGTCGCGCGGATCAAAGGTGAGATGCAGACGATCATGGGCAAGGTCGGATTCACCGGCACGCTGCCGGAATTTTTCACAAAGCTGCGGACCGATCCGCAGTTCTTCTATAAAACACCCGAAGAATTGCTCGAAGCTTATCGCGCCCTGGCAAAACGGATTGATCCGAACCTCGTCAAAGTTTTCAAAACCTTGCCGCGAACGCCGTACGGAGTGACGCCGATTCCCAACAACATCGCGCCAGACACGACGACCGCCTACTACAACCAACCCGCGGCGGACGGCTCACGCGCCGGCCTCTATTTCGTCAACCTCTACAAACCGGAAACGCGGCCGAAGTGGGAGATGATGGCGCTGTCACTGCACGAATCGGTGCCGGGACATCATCTTCAAATCGCGCTCGCCCAGGAGCTGGGCGATGTCCCGAAGTTTCGTCGTTACGGCGGCTATACCGCCTTCGTCGAAGGCTGGGGACTTTACGCCGAATCGCTCGGGCAGGACATGGGGCTCTATGACGATCCCTATTCGAAATTCGGCCAGCTAACCTACGAAATGTGGCGCGCCGTCCGGCTGGTCGTCGACACGGGGATGCACCAGATGAAGTGGGAACGCCAGCGCGCCATTGATTACTTCATGGAAAATGCGCCGAAGGCCGAGAACGACATAGTCAATGAAATCGATCGCTACATCTCGATGCCTGGACAGGCCCTGGCCTACAAAATCGGAGAGCTCAAGCTCAAGGAACTGCGCGAACGCGCGCGCCAGCAAATCGGCGACGGTTTCGATGTCCGTGAGTTTCACGATGCTGTTCTCCTTTCCGGCGCAGTTCCGCTCGACGTCCTCGAGCAAAACGTAAACCGGTGGATAGCAACAAAGAAGGCGACAGGACCGAAGCCGTCGGCGACTCCTCGATAAGTCGTCGCCGCTCGATGGCAACCGACGCCCGCGATTGCGGATTGGGAGAACCCCCTTCTAGTTGGTTAGCTGTTGTGCTTCTGCCCTCATTCGGCGAACCGTGTCTGAAATCGTGTTCATGATTTGCGCGAATTCGGGCAGTGAACGCAACGAATCGAAACGAGGATCAAGGGTTGGAGATCGGTAATCGAGCCACCCGAGATCGATGGCCCGACGAAGATTGTGCAGAGCCGCTTCAGGCCTGCCCATCATTGCTTCGATAGCGCCCACGCGATAAGCGGCCTCGGGATTAAGAGGCTCGTCGGCTAAAATAGCTTTTTGGCGAGCGAGACACTGCTCGAGAAGCTCTTCCGCTTCACGCTGCCGGCCTTGTTCCTGTCTGATCCTCGCCAAAGCGGACTGATACGTGACCGCGCCCCAGAACTGGCCCCCGCCCCAGCGATCGCTTCCGGCGAGTTGTTGATAAAGCTGTTCTGCTTTCGCAAAGTCGCGCGCGAAAAATTCAATCTCGGCGACAAGCTTGTCGGACTCACCGATGTCGGATCGGAACCGCAAAGTCTGCAACGCAGTGCGTGCCCCATTAAAGTTTCCCTGCAGCAAGAGCACGTGGGAAATTCCGACCTGGCCATCCGGCATGTCCTGGCCCAGATCAGCGGAGCGATGGAAGGCGGCGAGGGCCCGCTCATCGTCCGCCAGTTTTGTCCAGCAATCCCCGATCATCCACTCCACCCGCCCGGGGGTGCGAACGGCGCGGAGCGGAAACTGGCACCACTTCAGGGCGTGATGTGGCCGTCCTAGCGCCTGGAAGGTCTCACCGATAAAGTTGCTAATCTTTTC
>JBJMXC010000007.1:0-4590 GCA_045809825.1 Chthoniobacterales bacterium
ATCGCCGCTTCTGAACTCGACATTGGGCGTTCGGCGTTGGACGTTTTCGCCTTAACTTGATACGCTGTCATCATGCGCTACCGCACCTACAAAAACACCGACCTCCGCGTCAGCGAAGTCGGGTTCGGGCTCTGGACGATTTCGACCGGGTGGTGGGGCCAGTTCACCGAGGGCGAGGCAATCGCCTTGATGCACAAGGCTTTGGATCTCGGAATCACGCTCTTCGACGCCGCCGATACTTACGGCAACGGATTGAGCGAGGAGCTGATCGCAAAAGCGTTTCCAAAACAGCGTGACGAAATCGCGATCGCGACAAAGGTCGGCTACGATTTTGTCACCCACGGCGAATCACGCGGCCGCGGGCAGCGCGAGATTCCACAGGATTTTTCGCCGGATGCGATCGTGCGGGCGACGGACGCAGCATTGAAACGATTGAAGACTGACCGGATCGATTTGTTGCAGCTCCATAATATTCGGATGGAGCAGATAGGTGACGACCCGCTTTGGACGACGCTCGAGAAGCTGAAGTCAGCCGGCAAGATTCGCTATTACGGTATCGCTCTGGGCCCGGCCGTGGGCTGGCTTTACGAAGGCGTAAATTGCATCCGGGAACGTGAGATAACGAGCGTTCAGCACATTTACAATTTGCTGGAGCAGCATCCGGGACGCGCCATGCAGGACGCCGCGACCCAGGCTGGCAAGGACACCATGTTCCTGATTCGCGTCACCCATTCGTCGGGAATGCTGGAGGGAAAATACACAGCCGATACGGTTTTCCCGCCGGGCGATCACCGTAATCATCGGCCGCGGAGCTGGCTCTTGAACGGGGTGAAGAAAATTGATCAGCTTCGCTTCCTCGAAAATTCCGAGCGGACCCTCGGACAGGCGGCGTTGCAGTGGCTCCTCGCGGACGATCGCGTCGCTTCGACCCTGCCAAATATCTACGAAGAGGCCCAGCTCATCGAGTTCGCGAAAGCGCCGGAGACTTCGCGCCTGACCAGCGACGAGATGGAGAAAATCGCCGAGCTTTACGAAGACAATTTCGGCGTCGAGCGGGAAGAGCCGAAGTTCAAGGGCACGATGGAAGTGTCCCAGACCGCAGAACCGGCCGCGGCTTAAATAAGGCCGCGTACGCGGTTTGATGTTCGGAGCTTCTTTTGGACATGGAGCTCGGGATTTGGAACTTTTCTAATCCCCTTCGTCTTCTTCCACGGGTTCGGCTTTTCGCACTCTGGTTTCGGGCGGTTCGCTTCGGTGCTTCTTGCCGTTCTCCTTGTAAAGGTCCTTCAGGATCATCCCGATCATCGGTGCAGCCGCGCTGCCGCCATGCGCAGCGCTTCCGACGTCACCTTCATACAGAGCGGCGAATGCGTATTGTGGCCTCTCTGCCGGGACAAATCCCGCAAACCACGCCGCTGTCCGTTCCTTGTTTTTCGGGCCCCATTGTGCGGTCCCGGTCTTCCCCGCAACCGATACGCTTTCAAGGCTGGCCTGGTGGGCAGTCCCGGCGGCTCCGTTGACTGCATTGACCATCGCCGTTCGCATTTGCGCCATCGTGTCGGCTGAAGCGCCAATCGTCTTTTTCTCCCGGACCTGAAACGCGGTCACGATTTCGTTATCGACCGTCTGGACCTGCTGGACCAGCCGGGCCTGATAAAGGGTGCCGCCGTTGCCGACAATCGCCATCGCCTGGGCCATCTGGAGCGGTGTCGCCTGGGTGTCGCCCTGCCCGATCGACAGGTTCGCAATGTCGCCGTTCAGCAATTTGCGGCCATGCGTTGCCTTCATGTATTGGTCGTTAGGCACGCGCCCATCGACTTCGCCGCGGAGCGGAATCCCGCACTTCGTCCCGAACCCAAGGCGCTGCGCCCACTCAATGATGGGCTCGGCGCCCGTCTTAATCCCGACCTGGTAGAACCAGGTGTCGCACGATTCGGTCATCGCTTCGACGAAGTTAAGCGCGCCGCGATCGGTCTTCTTCCAGTTGTGAAAAGTCACGTTCCCAATCGTGATCGCAGGAACGCAATTATATTCGTCATCCGACCGGACCGTGCCGGATTCCAAAGCCGCGAATCCGACCGCCACCTTGAAGGTGGACCCGGGCGGATAGGAGGAGCGGAACGCACGCGGTAACAGTGGGATGTCCGGATCATCCTGGAGCGCCTTGAATTTCTCGGCCGAGATCGTCGGGGTAAACGCATTCGGATCGTAGGTCGGCCACGATGCCATGGCGAGAATGTCGCCGGTGTTCGGCTCGACGATCACGATCGCGCCCCGCTTCGCTTTCGCTTCGAGAGCTTTCTCCGCCAGCGCCTGCAAATGCAGATCAAGCGTCGTTACAACCGTATGTCCCGGCACCGGCGGAGTCGTGATCTTCTCCGATGTTTTCCGACCATCCTTATCGAACGTGATTTTGTACTCACCGTGTTTCCCCGTCAGGACCTGGTTGAACGTCTGTTCCAGTCCTTCACGTCCTTCCGTCTCCGGCCAGAGCACTTCGTGATTATCGATAATCCCATCAGGATTCCGCCCCGTCCTGCCGGTGTAACCGACGATTTGTCCGGCCGTCCGACCACCAGGGTAAACGCGCACATACCAGGGACGCAGGGCCATTCCGGCCGGTAGCCGCGACTTCAGCGCGTCGCTTTCTTTTTCGCTCAGGTTCTGGACGAGCTCGAGCGGCAGAATCCCCCGGTTGTGGTAATGGCGCTTGATCAGGTCGTCCGAAATTTTAATGGAACGACCGAGGAGTTTTTCCGCCTCCTGGATTTTCTCGTGCGCGTAAGCGAGCAACTGTGGGTCGGAAAAGTCGAGCGGTGTCGGGAAATTTATGGCGAGATTGTTGCTCAGCCGATTCTGCGCGAGCGGCAGTCCGTTTCGGTCGGTGATCAATCCGCGCGGGGCCGGAATATCCAGGACATAGGTTCGCGCCAGTTTCTGGGTCTCGAAGGTCGGGACGATCGTTTCTTCAAAAGGGGCGGGGGACGCTGAAGGGGACGTCGAGGGCGACTCTGTTTGAGCTTGCAAGAGAGCGGAACTGCCCGCGCAAACGAAAGCGAAAAAAAGGCTCAGCCGCAGGTTCACAAGCGCAAACTGTGGTGGTCGGAGCGCAATCGACAAGTGGAAAGCATTAATGGCGCTCCAGGAAGCGGTGAACGTCCTGCGCCAGCTTCGGCCCGATGCCTTCGGTCGCAGCGATCTGTTCCACCGTCGCTTTTCGGAGCCGATTCACTGAGCCGAATTTCCGGAGCAGAAGATTTTTACGGTTCTGGCTCACGCCCGGGCAGTCGTCGAGAATGCTCTCGCCGATTCGTTTCTTCATTAAAAGTTGGTGATAAGTATTCGCGAAGCGGTGCGCTTCATCGCGAATCCGCTGAAGCAAACGGAGCGCACCGGAATCAGGCGGGAGGACGAGCGGGAGGGCGCGACCGGGCCGGTAAATCTCTTCATACTCCTTCGCGAGCCCGATGATGGGGACCTCGTGTAATCCAAGGCGCTGCAATTCACGACACGCAGACGAAAGCTGTCCCTTGCCGCCATCAACGATGATCAGGTCCGGCAAACGAACCGGTGAAACCGAATTGCGAAGATCGGAAACGGGAAAGTTTTCCAAACGTCGCGCCGTGTCGAACTGCGTTTCCTGGGAATGTTCGGCAGAATAATCAACGACACGGCCCTCTTCCTCTCCGGTTTCCGTTTTGCGCTTTCCGGTTTCCAGCAGCACCCGGGAATACCGCCGGCGTACCACCTCAGCCATGCTCGCAAAATCGTCCTGCCCTTGGACGGTGCGGATCCGGTAACGCCGGTAGTTGTCCTTATCCGGCACGCCATTGCGGAAACAGACCATCGAGGCAACAACATGGGTGGTGGAAATGTTCGAGATGTCGAAGCATTCCATCACAAGAGGTGGTCGGTTCAGCTGCAACGCGTCGCCCAGCGCCTCCACGTCGCTTGCCGGGTCGATCGAGCTCGGCAGGCTGTGGCGAGTGAATCGCCGCGTGGGTTTCGTCGTTCGCCGCAAATCTTCCAGCATGTTGCGCAACTCAGCGGCCTTCTCGAAATCGAGCTTGTCGGCCGCCTTTTGCATTTCGTCTTCAACCGCTGAAATCATTTCGCGAGAGTGGCCTTCCAGGAATTCGCAGGCTTGCGCGACACGTTCGCGATACATTTCAGCGCTTAGCTCGCTCAATCGCGTCGGCACCTGGTAGGTGGCGGATTTTAACTCGCGCTCGGTCGGCGAACCGCGTCCGAAAGTCAGGACGCCGAATTTTTTGCGCATGAAATTGAGCGTTTGCCGGAGCGCCCCGGCATGCGCGTAGGGCCCGAAATAACGTGCCCCATCGTCTTTCTTAAAACGGGCGAGGCGGAAACGCGGCCACTCCTCGGTGGGATCGACCTTGACCACGAGAAAGCGTTTATCGTCTCGAAAGGAGATATTGTAACGGGGCCGGTATTCCTTGATCAGCTTGCCTTCGAGCAGGAGCGATTCGGCTTCACTTTGCACCGTATGCGTCTCGAAATCCCACACCGCATCGAGCATGGCGCGCGTTTTCAGATCGGCCACCGCCAGCTTCGAGGCCATGAAG
Source organism: Chthoniobacterales bacterium (assembly GCA_045809825.1). Classification (GTDB taxonomy): domain Bacteria; phylum Verrucomicrobiota; class Verrucomicrobiia; order Chthoniobacterales; family UBA10450; genus AV80. Next base: position 4,587 of record JBJMXC010000007.1, read on the forward strand.
TAGG
>JBJMXC010000008.1:0-3548 GCA_045809825.1 Chthoniobacterales bacterium
ACGATGGCCTCGTACACCTTGCTGCGGCCGTTCACGTCGTCCGACTTGACCGTGAGCATCTCCTGCAGCACGTGCGCGGCGCCGTACGCTTCGAGCGCCCAGACTTCCATCTCGCCGAAGCGCTGGCCGCCGTATTGCGCCTTGCCGCCCAGCGGTTGCTGAGTGACGAGCGAGTACGGGCCGACCGCGCGGGCGTGAATTTTGTCCGCGACCAAGTGTCCGAGCTTCATCATGTAGATGTAGCCAACGACGACTTCCTGGTCGAACTGGTCGCCCGTCCGTCCGTCGAACACCGGGGTCGCAACCTTGAACCCGAGGGCCTTTGCCGCCACCCCGAGGTGGGTTTCGAGGACCTGGCCGACGTTCATACGGCTCGGCACGCCGAGCGGGTTCAGACAGATCTCGACTGGCGTCCCATCCGGCAGATAAGGCATGTCTTCTTCCGGAACGATCCGGGCGACGACGCCCTTGTTGCCGTGACGGCCCGCCATCTTGTCGCCGACGCTGAGCTTGCGCTTGCTGGCAATGAAAACTTTGACCTGCTTGATGATCCCGGGATCGATGTCGTCGCCGCTTTCGACGCGATCCATCGAACGTTCCCGCTCCAGCTCCAGCTCCGCGAACTTGTGTTCGTAGGAAGCGATGATCTCGCGGATCTTGTTCCGAATCGGGCTCGGATCGATCTCGATGTGATCGTAAACCGTCGCCAGTTTGCGCAGAAGCGTCTTCGTGATCTTGCGGTTCGCCGGGATGATGATCTCGCCGGTCTCCGCATTCACGACATCGAGAGGGATCTTCTCGCCCAATAGAATGTTCGAGAGCGAATCGGTGAGTTGTTCAGTAAGCTCGTCCTTCTTCTTCCGGTTATCTTCCGTGATCGTCTTGAGCTGCCGTTTGGTTTCCGACGGGGTCAATTTCTCGCGCGAAACCTCGTGGCGGGACGAAACCTTCACATCCATGACGATTCCGTAGGTGCCGGATGGCACGGTGAGCGATGTGTCTTTAACGTCCGCGGCTTTTTCACCGAAAATCGCGCGGAGCAGACGCTCTTCCGGCGCCAGTTCCGTCTCGCTTTTCGGAGTGATCTTGCCGACGAGAATATCGCCCGGCTTCACTTCGGCACCGACACGGACAACGCCGTCCGGTCCGAGGTTGCGGAGCGCTTCTTCGGAAACGTTGGGAATGTCCCGGGTGATTTCTTCCGGCCCAAGTTTTGTGTCCCGGGCGCCGATCTCGAATTCATCGATGTGAATCGAGGTGTAGATGTCCTCCTTCACGACTTTCTCCGAGATCATGATGGCGTCTTCGAAGTTGTAGCCGTTCCACGGCATGAACGCGACGAGCACGTTGCGGCCGAGAGCGAGCTCGCCCTGGTCGGTGTTCGGACCGTCCGCGATCACCTGGCCACGCTTAACGTGCTGGCCTTTTTTCACGATCGGTTTCTGGTTCACGCAGGTGCCCGCGTTCGAGCGCATAAATTTCCGCAGCTCGTAAACGTGAATGCCTTCTTCGGCGTCGGTCTTGAGCTTGCGCTTCCCTTCCGGCATGTGGCCGTCTTTCGTGATGACGATTTGGTCGGCCGTAACGGACGCGACCTTGCCGGCGTCGGTTGCCATCATGACCGCGTGCGAATCGCGCGCGACCTTGCCTTCCAAACCGGTGCCGACCAGCGGAGCTTCGGACACAATCAGTGGAACGCCCTGGCGTTGCATGTTCGAGCCCATGAGCGCGCGGTTCGCGTCGTCATGCTCGAGGAACGGAATCAGGCCTGCCGCGACCGAAACGAGCTGTTTCGGCGAGACATCCATGTAGTGAACTTTCGCCGGCTCAACTTCCAGGAAGTCGCCGCGATACCGGACCGATACCTTTTCCTGAGTGAGATGACCCTTGGGGTCCATGGTCGCGTTGGCCTGGGCAACGAGGAAGTTTTCTTCCCGGTCGCCGGTCAGGTAATCGACCTGGTCCGTGACCCGGCCTTTGTCCACCTTGCGGTAAGGCGTTTCGATAAATCCGAATTCGTTGATCCGGGCAAACGTGCTCATCGAGCTGATGAGACCGATGTTCGGACCTTCTGGCGTTTCAATCGGACAAATCCGTCCGTAGTGCGACGGATGAACGTCGCGAACCTCGAAGCCCGCGCGATCGCGCGAGAGCCCGCCTGGCCCGAGGGCCGAGAGACGGCGCTTGTGAGTCAGCTCCGCGAGCGGGTTCGTCTGGTCCATGAACTGCGACAGCTGGGAGCGGCCGAAGAAATCCCGGATGACCGCGCTGAGCGCTTTCGGGTTGATCAACTTCTGGGGCGTCATGCCATCGATGTTGATGTCGAACAACGTCATGCGCTCTTTCACCAGACGCTCCGTCCGCGCCAGGCCGACGCGGCATTGGTTGGCCAGCAATTCGCCCACCGTCCGGACGCGGCGGCTGCCGAGATGATCGATATCATCCAGGGTGCCTTCGCCGCGGCGCAAGCTGATGAGGTATTTGATCGCGCCGATGAAATCCTTGTCGGTCACAATGCGCTCACCGAGATCGACGTCGATGCCGAGCTTCTGGTTGATTTTGTAACGACCGACCCGGCCGAGATCGTATTTCTTCGGGTCGAAAAAGAGCCGTTTCAGGAGCGCCTTGGCGTTGGCAACCGTCGGCGGATCGCCAGGGCGGAGTTTGCGATAAATGTCCTTGAGCGCCTCTTCCTGGTCGTGCGCCGGATCTTTCTTGAGCGCTTTCACGACGGTGTCGTCGTTGGAAATGTCGATCACCTTCACGTCCTTGTGGCCGAGGCCCATGATCTGGCGGACGGTGGCGGCCGTGAGGGGCTCGAACGCCCGCGCGACAGTCACTTCGCCGTCGAGGACGTCGGCGATGAGTACCTTCGTCGCGAGTTCTTCTTCGCCAAGCTTCTCGCTCAGTTTCAGCGTCTCGATGGTGTAGAAAAGCTTGATCACTTCTTCGTCCGGCCCGTAGCCGAGGGCGCGAAGAAAAGTCGTCGCGAGAAACTTCCGCCGGCGTTTGCGGCGGTCGAGATAGATATACAGCAGGTCGCTGGTGTCGAACTGGACTTCGATCCAGGAACCGCGGTCCGGGATGATCCGGAAGCTGTAGAGCACCTTGCCGTTAAGATGGATGCTGGATTCGAACGCGATGCCCGGCGAACGATGGAGCTGCGAAACGACCACTCGCTCGGCTCCGTTGATTACGAACGTGCCCTGCGGCGTCATGAGCGGGATTTCGCCCATGTAAACTTTTTCTTCTTTCGTCCCCTTCTCCTCGCGGAGCTGGAAGGTCACGTGGAGCGGCGCGCTGAAAGTCTGTCCTTCGCGCTGCGCTTCCAAAGCGCTCAGCTTCGGTTCGCCGATTTCGTAATGGCTGAAATCGAGGACGGCTTTTTCATCGTAGCTTTCGATCGGAAAAACCTCTTTGAAAACAGCCTGCAGGCCGTAAGCCTTGCGTTTGGCAAAAGGGACATCCTTTTGCAGGAAATCGACGTAGGAATTGAGCTGAACCTCAATGAGGTTTGGGGGCTCGATCCCCTCTTTGATGCTTCCGAA
>JBJMXC010000009.1:0-8310 GCA_045809825.1 Chthoniobacterales bacterium
AGACGTTGAAGCCGTGCGCGGTGTCGCGGTCGATGGCGTTCTCCAAAATTTGATGGAGCGCGGGCTGGTGAAAATCGGTGGCCGCGCCGAAGTGCCGGGCCGCCCCCTCCTCTACGAAACCACCCAGTTTTTTCTCGAGCACTTTGGTTTGCGCGACCTCGAAGAGCTTCCGAATTCACAGGAACTCCGGACTCGTTACCTGCCGACTGCGCCGCGCCAGGAAGAACCGGCCGAACCGGTCGAAACTCCAGCGACCGAAGCGCCTTCTGCTCAGGATTGACTTGGTCCATACTTTGACCACGATTGCTCCGCGCAATGGCGCGACCTGGCTTATGAAAATATTTCTTCGATTCGGTCAATTGCTGGCCCTCGCTTCCCTGTTCAGCCTGAGCGGTTGCGGCACCTACAACAGTTTGGTGACGCTCGAACAGACCGTGAATAAGAAGTGGGCCGACGTTCAGTCGGTCTATCAACGGCGGGCCGATCTCATTCCCAACCTGGTCAGCACCGTGGCGGGCGCGGCGAACTTTGAAAAATCGACGCTTACCGAAGTCACAAATGCACGGGCCAGTGTCGGCCAGGTCAAGCTCGACCCCAACAAAGCGCCAACCGACGCGGCTGATTTGGAAAAATTCCAGCAAGCCCAGGGACAACTGAGCAACGCACTCTCGCGACTCCTGGTGGTGAGCGAAAATTACCCGCAACTGCGCGCGACCGAAGCGTTCCAGAATTTGCAGGCCCAACTTGAAGGAACGGAAAACCGGATCTCCGTGGAGCGAAACAACTTCAATACCGCGGTTCAGGCTTATAACACAGCGCTGGAGCGATTCCCGACCAACATGCTCAACAAGATGTTTGGATTTAAGCCGCGGCCGTTCTTCAACGCCGCGCCCGGCGCCGAAAAAGCCCCGGAAGTGAAGTTCGATTTCAACAAACCAGCCGCCGCGCCGGCGTCGCCGGCGGCGACGCCCTAGGCGCGGAAGCTCCAAATCCCAAGCTCCAGGCTCCAAAGAAGCTCGAAATTCCCAACCGCGATACCGACGTGCGCAACCGCTCTTGGAGCTTGGTGCTTGGTGCTTCCTTGGGATTTGGAGCTTGGTTGTTGGAGCTTCTTCGGCGGCCCCTTTCAGCAGCAGCTGTATGCGTTCTCGTTCTAGTTGCCGCCCAAGCATCCGCCGCCGAAGTCATTCCGCCCAAGCCGCCGGCCTATTTCAACGACTACGCCAACGTCGTTTCGAAGGAAAAGGCGCTCGCCTTAAATGAAAAGTTGGCGCAATTCGAACGCGACACTTCGAACCAGGTGGTGGTCGCGGTGTATCGAAAAATGGAAAGCGATTCTTCGATCGAAGATTTCGCGCAGCGGATCGCGCAGTCCTGGGGCGTGGGCCAAAAAGGCCAGAGCGGTGGAAACGGCGTCGTCCTTCTTGTCTTTATCGACGATCGCAAAATCTCGATCCAGGTCGGCTACGGGCTCGAAGGGGCGCTGCCCGACGTAACCGCTTTCGACATTCGGACCCGCCATATCACTCCGCGGTTTCGGACCGGGGATTACACGGGCGGATTGGACGAAGGAATCGACCTGATTTTGAAAGCGATCCGGGGCGAATACACCGGAATTGGAACAACCGTCCTGGAAAAGAATCGGAAGGCGCCGGCGAGCGGTTGCGGTCCGCTCGGCTTCCTGGTCATGGTGATTATTATTTTAACCATCGTCCGGCTCGGGCGCCGACGCGGCGGATATGGCTACACCGGAATGGGCGGGCCGATCATCACCAGCGGCTGGGGTGGAGGCGGATGGTCCGGCGGCGGGTCATCGTCGGGCGGGGGCGGCTTCAGTGGTTTTAGCGGCGGCGGCGGCAGTTTTGGCGGCGGGGGATCGAGCGGCAGCTGGTAATCGCCATGCGAACCCATCGATTCATCCAGCAGCTCGAGCACGACCGAATTACTAAGGCGATCAAAGAAGCCGAGGCGAAGACATCGGGACAAATTCGAGTGTTTCTTCAGCGTGGCACGTTCGAGGAGGACGCGCTCAACCGGGCCCAGCAAAAGTTTATCCAGCTCGGCATGGAGAAAACCCGGGAGCGCAATGGCATCCTGGTGTTCGTCGCGCCGCGCGCCCAGAAATTCGCCGTTATCGGCGACGAAGGCGTGCATCAGAAGTGTGGCGACGAGTTCTGGCAGCAGCTGATCGAAAAAATGCGTGGGCATTTCCTGCGCGAAGATTTCACCGAGGCGCTGGTGGAAGCGATCACCGCCGCGGGAGATTTGCTGGCGCGCTATTTCCCCCGCACCGAAGCGTCGACGAACGAATTACCCGACGAGATCGTGGAAGGTTAGCTCTATTGGAGGGCCGAGCTCTGCGACGCCGCGCAGTGAAGCAGGAATGCGCCAGCCTCGCAGAGTTCGGCCTTCCAGCAGATTGAGTCGAGCTCCTGAAAGGCTGGACAGCGTCTCGCCCTGCCAAAACCACCGCTTGCAAAGCGTGCGCTCTGGTGTTCATTCCCGCTCCGCAACGAGTTTTTGAAGTTGCGCCGTTGGTCCCTGGGTCTCCGTCGCTGGACGCGAAACCGCACTCGTCAGGGGTAACCCGGTGCGTCAGGAAAGGAAGAAGTAAGACTTAAGGCTTAAGAAGTGTCGTCACGCGACCTGTCTCTTAATTCATAATTCCTAATTCTTAATTACATCATGCCAGTTCATTACGGTCGTTTTGAAATGCCGAAGACCCTCGTTAAGGACGAGAACGGCGCCACGGAAACCTACGCGCGATTCATCGCGGAGCCCTTCGAGGCCGGCTACGGCCACACGGTGGGCAATTCGCTTCGGCGCGTGCTCCTCTCCTCCCTGGAAGGCGCGGCCATTACCGCAATTAAAATCACCGGCGCGCAGCATGAGTTCGCAACTCTGCCCGGTGTGGTCGAGGACGTCACCGACATCGTTCTCAATCTCAAGCGGATCAAATTCAAGGCGGCCGAACACGAGCCCCGCAAGCTCTCCCTTTCGATCAACAAGGAAGGCGAAGTGACCGCCGGCGATATCCAGCTCGTCCAGGGCTACGAAGTCCTGAACCCCGAGCAGCTCATCTGCACGATGGACAAAAAGCATAAGTTCGACGCCGAGCTCGAAGTGCGCGTCGGCCGCGGCTTTGCCACCGGCGACGAAAACAAGCGGGCCGATCAGCCCATCGGCCTGATCCCGATTGATTCTATTTTCTCGCCCGTCACCCGGGTGAAATACGCAGTCGAAAATACTCGTGTCGGTCAGCGGACTGACTACGACAAGCTCATCCTCGAAGTTTGGACCGACGGCCGCCTTACGCCCGACGACGCCCTCCTCCAGGCCTCAGCCATTCTCCGCCACCACCTCGATGTGTTCGTGAACTTCAACGAAGATGTCATCGAATTTGACGAGACCCCGGCGGGCGTCAGCGAGGAAAACATGAAGCTGAAGAAGCTTCTCAACATGAGCGTGAACGAAATCGAGCTCAGTGTCCGCGCCGCGAACTGCCTGAACAACGCCAACATTACAACCGTCGGACAGCTCGCCCAGAAGAGCGAAGCCGAGATGCTGAAGTATCGTAACTTCGGCAAGAAATCCTTAAACGAAATCAAGGACAAGCTCCAACAGCTTGGCCTCGGTCTCGGCCAGAAGTTCGAGCCGGGCCTGGTAGATACGCCGGCCGTCAGTGCGGACGGCGCGAGCATGAACGGCGCGGGCGGTAACGGCGAATAACACTCGTTAGGCACCAATCCAATGCGACACCAGAAAAAGACCGTAAAACTCGGCCGGACCGCTGAGCATCGGAAAGCGCTGCTCGCCAACCAGGTCTGCAGCCTGATTGAACACCAGCGGATCAAGACGACCCTCGCCAAAGCGAAAGCGGTCCGTCCGCTCGCCGAGAAAATGGTAACTCTGGGCAAACAAGGCTCACTTCATGCCCGCCGAACCGCGCTCGCCGTCCTCCGGCAAAAAGACGCGGTGAAAAAACTGTTCGACGATATCGCGCCGCGATCCGCTGAACGTAACGGCGGTTACACCCGGATCATCAAGCTCGGCGCTCGGAAGAGCGATTCCGCGCCGGTGGCTTTCATCGAATGGGTCGATGCGCCGCAGGTCGTCGAAGAGCCGGAGACCGAAGAGAAGGGTAAAAAGCGCAAGACTGCGAAGCCGGCGGCTGACGAGGCGAAGCCCGAGAAGAAATCGAAGAAGAGCGACGACAAGGAATAGGTCTGTAGCGGCGGTCTATGGCCGCCGGCTCTTTTTCGGTAGGGCGAGACTCCGTCGGGCCTTCTTAGCGTCGGCGTTACGGCTCGACAGCGTCTCGCCCTTCCAAAGCGTCCCAAAATCGGAACGGGAGGATCCCGGCGTTGGAATATTTTCCGTGCCTGACAGAAGTGCGGATCGGGCACAAGCCACTTTCCCCGAGTTACTTGAGACTTTGTTACCGCGGGTGGCATGGCCATTGCATTAAGAAGGCTCAACTATGAAAGCTAACCAGTCCTCCAACCAAGTCAGTAAATCGACCTACGCGCTCCTTCTGCGCTCGGAAGAGAAAGAAAAGAACCTTTTTGAGATCATCGCGTGCAGCCTGTTCGTTTTGAGCGCTGTCGCCGCGATCGTCCAGTTCGCTTCCCAGCCGGTCAAACTCATGGTCGATCCAGTCCGCACCACGACGTCGGCCGCGCACGTCGAAGTCGTTAATCGCGCCTAATCTCTCGCGTGTCCGCTGGCCATTCCGGTCCAGCGGCGCGCGATGTCAGCGCAACGACCTGGGCCGCCATTCCATTTTTCCATCGGCGGCGATTTCCAGGTAAGCGACACTCGCGGGCGCCCCGCGATTCGGCCGCGTAACGCAGCCCGGGTTTAGAAACAAAACTCCTCCACTGCATTCGTTTCGCGGGACATGAGTGTGTCCATGCAGGACCACGTCTACGTCGGCCGGTGCGCGTTCAGGCGGAATATGGATGAGGCGAAGCCGAACTCCGTTTCGTTTCAGGTTAACCGAAAGGGGCCACTCAACATTACTATCGCAATTACCCCGAACGACCGTAACCGGCGGCCCGAAGCTCTCGATCGTCCGGAGAACCCTCGGCGCGCAAACGTCGCCTAGATGCCAGATCTCGTCCGCGTCCGCGGCGAGCGATTCAAGATTAGCGGGCACTTTGTCGTGCGTGTCGGCCAGAACGAATATCTTCAATGGCGACGGCATTTGGAATCCTCGCCCGTTGTGTGAGCTCTAACAACGGAGTAGATTCGCCCTGTGTCATTTAAGGATTTCGGACTTTCCAACGAAGTCGTGCGCGGGACCCAGGCGATGGGGTTCAGCGAGCCGACCCCGATTCAGCTTCGTGCGTTCCCGATCGTTCTCTCTGGCAAAGATCTAATCGGCACCGCCCAGACAGGGACAGGGAAGACCGCGGCGTTCGCGCTTCCAATCCTGACCCTATTGGCCAAACACGGAAATTTTCGGTGCCTGGTCCTCGAGCCTACCCGCGAACTCGCCGCGCAGGTAGAAACGGCGTTCCGTGATTATGGACGCTTCACCGATTTGCGCGTCTCGGTCGTTCATGGCGGCGTCGGCTACGGAAAACAGCGCGAAGAGGCTGCCCGTGGCGTGGACATCGTCGCGGCGACCCCTGGCCGTCTCCTTGATCTTCTCGAGCAAGGGTCGCTCAATTTTCGTCACATCCAGATTCTCGTCCTCGATGAGGTGGATCGCATGCTGGACATGGGCTTTCTCCCTGACGTGCGCCGAATCGTTGAACAGATTTCGACCGATCGGCAGACATTGCTATTCTCGGCGACTTTGCCGCCGGAGATCGAGCGTCTCGCTGCCTGGGTGTTGCGCGACCCGGAGGTCGTGGAGATCGGCGCCCGCCGTTCGCCGGCTGAAACGGTCACCCACGCGGTCTACCCCGTCGCCGCCGAGCAAAAGTTCGATTTGCTGATGGCGTTGCTGCAGCGGACGAATTTTGACAGCGCGCTGATTTTCAGCCGGACGAAACACGGCGCGGACAAGATCGCGGTGAAGTTAAAGGCCGGGAAGCATTCCGTCGCCGTCATGCATTCGAACCGGACCCAGCGCGAGCGCGTCGAAGCGCTGGAAGGATTCAAGAGCGGCAAGTACGAGATCATGGTGGCAACCGACATTGCCGCGCGCGGGATCGACATTGCCGGTGTGAGCCACGTCATCAATTACGACGTGCCTGAGCATCCCGAGGATTATGTCCATCGAATTGGCCGGACCGGCCGCGCCCAAAATGTTGGCGACGCTTTTACGCTGATGAATGGCGAGGAGCTCGCGTCTCTTCACGCCATCGAACGATTCATGGGGCAAAAGATCCCGCGACTGAAGCTCGAGAATTTTCCTTACCTCTACACGGCGCTCTTCGAGCCAGAATCGGCTGATGGAGGAAAACGCTCGATCGGTGGTGGTCGGACCCATCGGGGTTATTCCTTCGGCCGCCGGCGCCGCTGAGGCCCTCGCACAAAGGGCTCGAAGAATCACAAAGAGATTGTGAATCGCACTTTCACTCCATTGTGTTCCTTTGTGACCTCTGTGTGAGAATTTTTTTTATGAGAAAGCAACGGTTCGCGCTCGCTGTCGCTATCAGTCTCGCCGCTGCTGCTAGCTCCTCGCTCGCCGACCCGCGGCCGCTCAAACCAGAAGACTTCGCCGCGCTCCGCGAAGTAGACGAGCCGAACATTTCGCCGGACGGCAATCTCATCGCTTATGTCGTCAAAATTGCCGACATGGAGAAAGACAAACGTCCCGGCAACCTCTGGCTGGCGAAATGGGACGGCTCCGAAAACCGCGCCCTCACCTTCGGCAACAAGGGCGCGAAGCATCCGCGCTGGAGCCCGGACGGAAAGTGGATCGGGTTCCTCTCCGGCCGCGAGGACGATAACGAAAACGATCAACTGTGGATCCTTCCCCTGGGCGGTGGCGAAGCGGAGAAGATGACCGACGCGAAAGGCGGCGTGGAAGATTTCGCATGGGCTCCGGATTCGAAACGGATTGCGCTCGTCATTCACGATCCCGATCCGCGGGAGCCGGAGAAAAAAGAGAAAGAAAAGAAGACCGTCCCGCCTTTGGTCATCAACCGACTCTTTTTCAAAAAGGATATCGACGGTTATCTGACCGAGCGGTATTCGCACCTGCAACTGGTCGATCTCACAACTCGAAAAACCGAGGCAATTACTTCGGGCAGGCACAACGAGTTTTGGCCTGCGTGGTCGCCCGACGGCAAGGAGATCGCGTTCGTCACCAAACGCGGTGCCGACCCGGATCGCGACCGGAATTGGGACGTCTGGGTGATCGGGGCGCAGCCGGGCGCGAAAGAGCGGCAGGTCACCACGACTCCGGAAGCGGACCCGGATCCGGAGTGGGATAGCGCGCCGGCGTGGAGCCCGGACGGGAAATGGATCGCGTTCCTGCATGGTGGCGACCCGAAAAAAATCGAATACGCGGTTCATTCGCTGGCCATTATTCCGGCGGCGGGTGGCGCCGCGAAGGTCCTGACCGACAAATTTGATCGCACTGTGGCGCAACCGCATTGGGCTCCTGACGGTAAATCGATCTTTGTTATCGCTGAAGACGACGGCGCACAGAATCTCGTCCGCGTATCGGTTGACGGCGGAACACCGATGCCGGTTACGAGCGGACGGCGGAAAGTTACTGCTTACGATGTAAGCCGGAACGGAAACGTCGTTGTTCGCGCGAGTACGCCGGATCGGCCGTACGAAATCTTCGCGATCGAGAACGACAAAGCGCGAGACCTGACGAAACAGACAGAAGCGTTTTTGAAGGAGGTTCGGATCGCCCACGTAGACGAAACCAAATTCAACAGCGCTGACGGGACAGAGATCCACGGATTCCTCGTAAACCCAATTAACCCGCCGCTCATGGGAGCGAAGCCGCCGGCGCTGTTGCGTCCGCATGGCGGGCCGCAATCCCAATACGCGTGCGAATTCCAGTTCGAAGCGCAGCTCTTTGCCGCAAACGGTTATACCGTCATCCTCCCCAACCCGCGCGGCTCGACAGGCCGCGGTGAAAACTTCGCGATGGGCATCTACGCGGACTGGGGCCACCGCGACGTTGAAGATGATCTGGCCGCGGTTGATGACGCGGTTACGCGTGGGCTGGCGGATCCGGACCGGCTCGGTGTCGGTGGCTGGAGTTATGGCGGTATCTCGACCAATTACCTGATTGCGACCACGACGCGTTTCAAAGCCGCCACCAGCGGCGCGTCGATTTCCAACGTGCTCGCCGGCTACGGGACCGACCAATACATCCTCGACTACGAACACGAA
>JBJMXC010000010.1:0-44256 GCA_045809825.1 Chthoniobacterales bacterium
AACGTTCGGTGTTTCTCCTGCCTTATTCGTCAAGAATCTTCGATTCAATGAAGCGAGGCGCCGTTTGTCAGGGGGTCATAACGCGGCCGAGGTGGCGAGGGCACTCGGGTTAAAGGATGAGTATTTCAACCAGGAATTCCGCCGCCGCTTCGGAGCACTGCCGTACGAATATCAACGTCGATTCGGATCGTCAGGCGGCGGAGCTGGCGGCGAACATCGCGCCCGCATTGACCGGCCTCTAGTTCTCTTGACGGAGCGCTCAGGCGACACCTTACGGGACAGTCCCTATCGACGACCCCGTATTGTATCTTTCACTCGGTGTGTACGAGGTCGGCACACTACCTCCGGCGCCCACGACCAATAACTCCGCATCATCCGAGTTGAACAGGACGATGAATGAGACAAGCACCTCATTATTCAAGTCCCTCGGAGTTGTCCTCCTCCTCAGTATGACAGTCGCGCGCATGCAGCGCCATGGAGTCGGACGTGGCCGAGGTGTTCTGGGCACCGAGCAATGGTTTGCCGCTCATTTTCGAGTCTGCCCGATCGCAGCCATTACGCTAAAGGCGGGCACTCATCGATTGCGGCAGCCGCAGGCGGCAGTAAACTCCGATCGCAGCCAGGGTGGCGAAATTGGCAGACGCGCCAGACTTAGGATCTGGTGGAGCAATCCTTAGGGGTTCGAGTCCCCTCCCTGGCAGTTGTGCGAGGATGGGGATGGGCGGGAAGAGTTAGGGTTGTCCGCAATATTTGAATAAGAGCAGCTCGCTCTTTTGGTCCGCGGCAAAGTAGAACCGGATGCCGCCATCGCGGCCGACAAAATCGCGAGCCACGCTGCAACTGGCGCGCATGCTATGGACCTGGTGAATGCCGAGATGAACCCGTATATAGAGTTCGCCCCAGGCCTCGATGATCGTCGCGCGCGACGCTTTGCCAGCAAGGAGCGTTTCCAGCGCCGGGCGATCCTGTTCGAGGTAGATTGGCGAAAACGCCGCGTCAATTTCGGCGTAATTCAACCCGGCAGATTTCTCCAGAACGGGTGACGGCAGCTCCGACCAGGTTTCGGCGATCACGGCGAGCCGCATTCGCGGATTGAAGCCCGCTGCCGCGTTTTGTCGTGAATGCGTACTCAGGGCCACCCGGACCGGTTCGCCGGTCCCAGGTCCGATAGTGATCCAGAAATGGTCGACATTTTCCGGGACCCGATCGATTTCGGCCGCGAAGGTTATTGGCGCCCCGACCAACCTGACAATGTCGCCGTGGTTTAAGTTCAGCCTAGCGCGGCGGTTCGGCTGATTATGGCGACGGCGCGGCAATGTTCACGATTCCGCCCGCGGATAGAACAAAAGATACGCGACCGCGAAGAGGCCAGCGAGAATAACGCCGAGACCGGCCTGCCGAAAGGTCACGATCCCGCGCGCGAGATAAACAACCCCAACGCCACATTCAAGCACGCCACGGGCAATCCCTACTTGCGCCCACACCAGATGGCGGACCGGATCGTCCGATGCCTTCCAATAACCGATCGCCATACTAAGGAGAGAGCAGCCCCACAAAATCACGATGAAGGAGACGCCAAGGGGAAGATCGACAAAACCAAAAGCGAACAAGACGTGTTGGGGCAGGACAACGGCCAAAGTTCCGAGGAGAAACAGGACTGCTCCATCGACCGCGAGGAGAAAGCTGGTCGCGCGAAGTCTCACTGACGCGAGTCTGCCACCGTGCTCGTCGGTTAGGCGATGACAAACTTTTGTGCGGGCTGGACTTTGTTACTTCTTCGGGACGAAGGCGCCGTTGCCTTCGTCGATGTAGACCGTTTCGCCGACGAGCGAGACGCGAAGATATTGCTGCCATGCGCCGGAAGGAAATTGCCGGTTGGCCGGCAACGTTTTGGTGAGAACCTCAGTGCGCTCAGCCTTTTCTTCCATTGCTTCGACAAGGACTCGTCCGTCGAGCTTCGCCGGCGGCTCCAGTCCGAGGATATGAAGGACAGTCGGCGCGATATCGACGTTGCTACTCGGGAGCGCAGTCGCCTCGCGCTTGCGGAAATCCGGGCCGGCGACCACCAGCGTATTATGGACATCGAAATCGCTCAAGGTAGCGTGGCTGCCTTGCCCGGGTCCACGCGCGGAATCGGTCACGATCTGGCCCGGGACACCGAATCGATTCGTATTTTTGTTCCAGCGCAATGCCACCAGGACGTCCGGTGCCTCCGGTGAATTCGCCCGGACTGTCTCGAGCGAGAAAGTGCCTTCGAATTTTTCCCGGGCAAAAATCACCCCGGCGAAATCCGAACGCTGCAGCCATTCGACGAGGTGGCCCGTCACCGCGGGCTCATGTCCAACGACGTAGAAAAGAATCGAGCCACCATTGCCAACAACCATGACCTGGCCGGTTTTCGGCGCGTCGTGGAACTCAGAGACCGCGTCGAATCCGGCTTTGCGCAGTTCGGCGGGAAAATCGATGGCGCGTTCGATTGTTGAGAACCCGTGATCGGATACGACGAAAACATCGGTGCTTTCACGCGCATTCTTTTTTGCGAGCGCGTCGAGCACGAGAGCCAGCTTGCGGTCCGAGCTCTGGATCGCAGCGAGGCACGGCTCCGCCCCGGGCGCGAACTCGTGCTGGGTCATGTCGGGATCACTCAGCCAGAGGAGGGAAAAGGCCGGAATGCCGTCGCGCCACATCACTTCGGTCAGGGCACGAGCCGCGTAATTATTGCGCTCATCGTTCGTCGCGCGGGGCTCGATCAGGAACGGACCAAGCAGCCGGACCGTCGCTTCCCGCAATTCCGCCGGCATCGGCGCTGCCGCGAATCTGGTCACGTCTTTCAGGCTCGCATTCGTGAACTCGGCGTGGCGATCGTGTAACAGGACGACGGATTTTGTCCCGGCAACCGCCGTCCGTCGTCCTGCCTTGGTGATGATTTCGGCAAGGGTTGGGGCAGCAATATATTTTCCGCCGGTGACTTCATCTGCCTTCGCGATGATTGGCGCTTCCGCATTTTCGAACGGCCGGCGTGGATCGATTCCGGGACGAAACTCGCGATTCGCCAGGAGTGTGTTTCGGTTTGGACAAACGCCGGTGGCAATGGCGGCGCCGTTCACGTTGGTCGCCGTCGGATAAATCGAATGATGATGGCGAAAGATGACGCCTTCCTGCGCCAATTTCCAAAGCGTCGGCGTACGATTTTCCGTAACAAAGTCCGGCCGCATCCCATCCCAGACCACGACGACGACATGCCGATCGTTGCCCGATTTTGTTTCGGTCTCGGCGGAAAGAGCCGTCATTCCGCAGAGCAAAACAGCGAGCACGGAGCTCACTCGCGGAAACAACGATCGACGTTGCATTGGAACCGGGGCAGGAACTAAAGCCGTTTCAGAACGCTTTCGGCCAGCGCTCTCGACCGCTTCGTCTTTTCCGCCTGGTCACCAGCGCCACCGACGCTGATCCGAATGTAGACATTTCCTTTCAAGACATAGAGAGCGCCGCCGACGCGGGTTCCCGTCCAAAAAGCTTCATCACCCAGTCCATCGATTTTGTCCGGCTGTTTCGATTCGCCGTCCTTGTCGTCTTTTTCGGGGGGTTGTTCCCGATGAAAAATCTCCTGCCAGCTCTCCTTGGGATCCCGGGCGTCGGAGTCGTCACCTTTGCGCGTAACCGTGAGGACGACGGAGTTCACCGCGGTGGGAAGCTCGAAATAACATTGTGAAATACTCAGGCCGGGTTGCGAAGCCGAACTGGCCTTAGTCGACTTGAAAGGCTCGCCCTGCACGGCAGCGATTTCTTCCGGCATTAACAACCTGCAGGCGTAGGCACCGGCGGAAGAATCTTCCGGCCGGAGGTTCGTCCCGGCGGCGCGGCTGACGCTCGCGCTCGGTTGCGGCGTTGGCGCAGCGGCCTCCGGCGTCTTTTTCGAGCAAGCCACGAGCAGGCCGAGCAGCGCGAGGAATAATCCGATTGGGCGGGAAAGGGCGAAATTCATGTCAGAGCACGATCCATTTAGGACGGTGAGTCCTTGGATTAATTTCCCACATGCGACAGCCGCCTCGGAACACGTTTCGATTGTCGCCCGGTTCGACACCCGAAGGCAGCTCATCGAATTGTTTCGCGTTGCCGCCGCCGAGCACGACGTAGTCGGCGACGAACGAAAGCTTGAGTTGTTTCACGCAAAACAGGACTTCGCGTTTCCATTTCTTTTTTCCGAGACGCTCGAGGCCGGGTTTGCCAAGGACCTGTTCGATGATGCCTCCTTCGTAGGGGAGATCGCCGAGCTCGAGCGGAAGCATGTTGCCGGGCCAAAGCAGAGCCGAGCCAAGACCCGTCCCGAGCCCGAGAAAAAGCATGCGCCCGCCGCGGTAGCTGCCAAGGGCTTGGACGGCCGCGTCGTTTAGGACCCGGGTGGGTTTGCCTAACGACTTACCGAAATTCCATCCAATCCAACCCGGGGCGAGGTGTTTCGCTTCCTTCACGATCTTGCCCTGCCGGACCACCGAAGGGAAGCCGACGGAAATCGCATCATATTTCCAATCGGTCGTGTTCTTTCTGATCTGCGCGACGAGCTGCCGCGGAGAAAGCTTCATCCCGGAATCGAACTTCCGCATTTCCTTTGGCGAAACCATGAGCTTCACGTGGGTGCCGCCGATATCGACAACGAGGACGGTCTTCTTCTTCATCGCGACCTTCACGGTCCGAAGCTATTCGCCGAAACCGAGTTTTTGGAAGAACCCGCGCTTCTCGGGCTTCGCGCCCGCAGCCGCCGGCGGCCAGCACTCGACGATCTCGAGCGCGAGGAAGCGGAAGAGGGTGAGCCGCGCGAATTTGAAATCGAGCCGAAGGTTCTTCGCGATCTGGGCGACCGACCGGACCCCGTTAAACTGGGATGCGAATTGCGCTTCCGCGACAGTGAGCCGCAAATTCTGAACCCGCTCGTAACCGTCCCGGGTATAAGCGGGAACGGATCCCGATTCAATTTCGGTCTCGCCCAATTCCTGGAACTGGATGCAGCGCAAGGTCGTGAGCATCCAATGATCGATGTCTTCCTCCCCCGGGACGTCATTGCAATATTCCGGCAGCGTCTCGCTTTGTTCGAAAACGAAGCGAGCTCGCTTCGCCATCCAGAGCTGGGCAAAAAGCTTCTGGCCGTAATGCTGGACCAGCTGGACGGCAGGCTCGTGCAGGATCAATCCCTGGGTCGCAAGGGATAGAAAAAGAGGGCAGCCGGTTTCGCGCTGTTCCTGGCGGGCCTTCTCAGTCTGGTCGGCGTCCACATTTACCAACGTAATCGGCGCCTCGGGGCAATAGAGCGCCGGGTCGCGAGTGGTGACGAGGATGATCGCGCCGTTGCGCGCCATCAGCTCGACGGTGTTGTTGTTCCAGAACGAACGCAGGGTGCCGGTTAGTTTTTCTTTCCCGATGGTGTGCAACGCGCCGTTGAAAGAAAAAAAGCTCGTGTCGCCGGAGAAAAAGGCGCCATGAACCGGAAGGTTTTCGGCAGTCGTGGAAGCGGCTGGCGGAGATTGAAATGACGAATCAGGCGTCGGTTGGGACTCGGCAAAGCTCGATCCGGAAACCGGTGCGCTCCACCATGCATCCGTGGTGGCGCCTGCAGCGGATGCGATCTCCGCGGTCTCGCTTGGCCGGGGCGATGATGCGTCCGACGGCTCGGGCCACGTCGGCTCCTCGGCAGCCCTCGAGCGCGGTTCCTCGCCGATAGCCGTTTCCTGCGGCTGCCAGGCCGGTGCGTCCCAGCTCTGCTCCGGCGCGGTGGAGGTCGATTCTTCCAGGGGCGCGTTCTCCGGTTCAGCCGGTTCGTTCGGGTCCTTGGGCATGTGATTCTCCACGGTTTTTATTAACAGATCAGATGTGAACGGTTTGTTCAATGATCCGATCACACTCGCGTTCTTGAGGTGGTCCGGCTGGAGGTCGGTCCCGAACCCTGACATGTAAACGATCGGGACATTTGCGGTTGCTGCATTTTCAGAAAGGCGCTGGCAAACTTCGTCGCCTTTCATGTCCGGCAAGACGTAGTCGAGGAGGATCAGGTCGGGTGGATTCGCCGAAGCCGCGCTCAAACCTTCCGCAGCGGTCCCCGCCGTGGCGACTTCGTAGTGCGCTTCCGCCAGGATTTCTTTTACAAAGCTGAGCAACATCAGACTGTCATCAATCACCAGGACTTTGCGCGTGGCGGCTTTTCGCTTGAACGAAGTAGCCTGGCGATGCTGGGTCTCATCCATGTTGCGGACCGCGTCCATGAGAAGCATCTGCCAATCGAGCCGTATCGTTCGAGGGCTTTGCGGTGCGCCGGAGACTTCAGAGATCTGGCCGCCCTTCCAGCTGACTATCTCATTGAAAGCCGCGACTCCTTCCTTGCCCGGTGCAGTGGCGTGACGGACCTGGCCCGCTTCGAAATAGACGCGTGCTTTCTCGCCCTTTGGGCCGGTGAATTGAAGGGCCGCTGAGGATCCAGCCATGCATTTCAGCTGGATGATGTCGGCCAGGTGCAGGTCGCTTAGCGTGCCCTGGAACTTCTCTCCCTCGGCCGCACTTGAGGGCGAGAGCAGCGCTTCCACCAGCGCGACGAAATCACCGTGCGGAAACGGTTTTTCGAGGAAATGGATCGCACCAAGTCCGGCAGCCAGCTCGCGGTGTTCGGTTCGATGAGTGGCGGTCAGGACAATGGCGCGCGCGTTCGGGTGGCTCGTCCGGAGGTCGTAAAGGAATTCCTGTCCGAGATCGGGAACGGCCTCGATATCGAGAACAAACAGGTCGGGTTTGGACTCCAAAATCACACCGTGCGCTTGTTCCAAAGTCGGCGCGACGTCTATCTGGGCGGCGGGGGCGGCTTCTGCGAGCGCGGAGCGAATTTTCTCAGCCAGGTCGAGATCGGGCTCCAGGACGAGAACACGGCCCCCTTGGACGTCGTCGTTGGCAGAATGGGTCGGCGGCTCGTTCACGATTCAAAGCAGGAGGCTAGGTCGCGCCGATGGGATAGCGCGCCAGGCCCTGTTAGAGATGCCTGCTCCCGGTGAAATGGAAAGTAGTTTTTCTCCGCGAAAAAACGCGGTTGCTGCTCACGCTTCAAGGAGCGGCAGTATGAAACTGCCGCTTTTTGGGGTCGGCGGCCTATACCGCCGCCGCCTTGACTAGTGCACGCCAGCTGTGACGCCGTGGCCGGCATCGGTCTTTACGCTGGTCGAGCAACTGGTGAGACCGCCCAGCAATACAACCGCCGCCACGAAAGAGAGTAAGATGGTTCGCATAATCGATTTCCTTTCCCTTAAATCGCGCGAGGCCGCGTGTTTGCGCGCATCAGTCTGCCCCGAACCTCGTCGCCAGGTCTCGCCGGCTAACTTTTCCGCGCTCGTTGACGGGAATTTCATCCACAAAAAAGATCCGCTTCGGGACCTGCCACCCACTCAGGCGCTGACGACAAAACTCTAGCAAGCCCGCCTCATCAAGGGTTCCGCTGGCGGCAACACAGGCCTCCACTTGTTCAGTTCGCCGGGCGGATTCCCGACCGAACACAACCGCCGCGCGGACGCCGGCATACCGCAGCAGCTCGGCCTCGACTTCCGCCGGGTTCACTTTTTTCCCAGCGACATTGATAACGTCCGACATCCGCCCAACGATTCGGAATCCGTCGTTGCTCCGCGTCAGGAGGTCGTCGGGCATAAAAAAGCCGCCGCCCAGTTTTTCGTTATCCGGTTCGGGAAAATAACCGTCGCCAGCGGCCGGTGTTTGAAGTCGGATCCGACCTGATTTGGCCTCGCGATCGAGGAATTCCACCTTCGTTCCGTTCATTGGCTGGCCAACAAACCCCGATTCTTCGAGACGCGCTTCGCGGTCGTAGCAAATCCCGCCGCACTCGGACGATCCATAAAAAGAATGGATCGAGTGCCTAAATTTTTCCCGGAATTTGCGCGCGACTTCGAGTGGTAACGGCGCGCCAGCCGAAAGACAAAGCCGGAGTTTGGGGAGTGCGGGCGCGTTTTCCATTTCGCAAAACGCCTGGTAAAACACCGGCATTCCAGGAAAGACCGTCGCACCATTGGTGACCAGGCCGCCGAGAACGGCGCGCGGCATTCGGTCACGGCTCAAAACCAGCGGGACCCCAAGGACGAGCAACGGCGTGACGAGGTTGCTGAACCCATACGAGTGCGACAATGGAATCACGCCGAAATTCACGTCGTCCGGCCGAATGCCCATCGTGTCACAGATTTGATTGCAGTCGGCTAACAGTTGTTCACTCCGAAAGCGGATGGCGCGCGGGGCGGCGGTGGTGCCCGAGGTCAGTTTTAGGAGAACCGGCCGAGGATTGATTGACGTGATGCCCTCACAAATTCGCAGCGCCGCTTCACGCTGCTGCCCGGTAATCGTGCTCTCGAGCGGGAGAGCGATCGCGCCGCGCCGGAGGCTGGCGAGAAGAAGGGAAGGCCAGTCGGGGTGATTGCCGACGTCGATCGGGAAGATCGGGCCGGCAATAGCGGGCTCAAGATTGCGAGCCCGTTCCTCGATGTCGTCGAAGGTTCGCTGGATTTGCCCCTGGCTGTCGAAAATCGCGGGGGCGCCGCGGTTTTTTCTGAGTGTATTGGCCCAGGCGGCGAGAAGGGGATCGTTCCCCGGGTCCCTCGACGGCGCTCCGGATGACGGCGATTTCATCGCTTGCGCGAAAGCCGGAGCGCGCTACAGTTCGCCCCTCGTTTCCAACCATGAAAGCGGAAATTCATCCAGAGTATTACGAGACCGATATCGTCTGCGCTTGCGGTGCTGTCTATCACACACGCTCGACCAAGCGGGACATTAAAATCGGCATTTGTGCCGCCTGTCATCCGTTTTTCACCGGGGAACAAAAGTTCGTCGATACGGCTGGGCGGGTGGAGAAATTCGCGCGGCGTTACGGCGGGACCAAGGCCGCGCGCACCCCGAAGAAGGCTTAGCTGGCTGTAGCTGGGATCGGCGATCCCGGCCTGGCACCGCGATCCGCGGTCGTGGTTTCACGTCATGGACTTTGATTCTCTAATCGCACGCAAACGCGACCGGTTCGCCGAGCTCGAGGGCGAAATCGCTGACCCGGCCCTGTTCGAAAACCGCAAGCGCGCCAGCGAAATCATGCGGGAGCACGCCAGCGTGAAGCAATTGCTCGCGAAATGGGATGAGCTCACTGCCGCTCGCGAGCAGCTCGACCAGAATCGCGAGCTGGCTGCGTCGAACGACGTCGAGATCGCCGCCATGGCGGAAGATGAGATCCCGGATTTGCAGAAACGCCTCGCCGACCTCGAGCGCGATTTTCAGATCGCGCTTCTCCCGCCCGATGAGGATGAGAACCGCGACGCTATCGTCGAAATCCGCGCCGGGACCGGTGGGAGCGAGGCGGCCATTTTCGCGGCCGATCTTTACCGCATGTATAATAGATACGCGGAATCTG
Organism: Chthoniobacterales bacterium; assembly: GCA_045809825.1. Lineage (GTDB taxonomy): Bacteria > Verrucomicrobiota > Verrucomicrobiia > Chthoniobacterales > UBA10450 > AV80. Next base: position 9,428 of record JBJMXC010000010.1, read on the forward strand.
CCGGGTTGAAGGTCGAAGACCTGGAGTCGAGTCCATCGGAGCTGGGTGGATTAAAGGAATCCATCTTTCGCGTCTCCGGCGAAAATGTTTTCAAGAAGCTGCGGTTCGAGAGTGGTGTGCATCGGGTTCAGCGAGTGCCGGCGACCGAAGCGCAGGGACGGATTCATACTTCAACCGCGACGGTCGCGGTCCTGCCCGAAGCCGAGGAAGTTGACCTTGAATTGAAGCCGGAAGATCTGCGGATAGAAGTTTGCCGCGCCGGCGGGCCAGGCGGCCAGGGTGTGAATACGACGGATTCTGCGGTTCAGGTTTTGCATATCCCGACGGGCCGCATCGTTCGTTGCCAGGACGGTCGGAGCCAGCAAAAGAACAAGGAGAAGGCGCTCAAGATCATGCGCGCGCGTCTGCTCGAGGACAAGCGGCGCGAGGAAGAAGAAAAATATTCGGCGCATCGCCGGAACCAGATCGGTTCGGGTGGCCGCGAAGAAAAAATCCGCACTTACAATTACGCGCAGAATCGGGTCACCGATCATCGGATCGGCCTGACTCTCTACAATCTCGATCGCTTCATGGAAGGCGACCTGGTGGAAATGATCGGTTCACTTCAGGCCGCTGATCTTCAGGAACGGCTGAAGGAATCCGCGGTCACGGCGTAATTGTACCGGGATCGGTGATCCCGGCTGATACGACGCGTTTACTGGCCGCGATCATCGATCCCGGCTACAACGATCGAATGGACGATTTTCTGGCCAATGCGATTGAGGAAGCCAGGAAGGGATTGGAGGAAGGCGGAATTCCGATTGGGTCGGTGCTCGTTTACGAAAGCAAAATCATCGGGCGCGGGCACAACCAGCGGGTGCAACGTGGCAGTGTGATCCATCACGCCGAGATGAATTGCCTCGAGAATGCGGGACGCCAGACCGCCGCGGTTTACCGGGACTGCACGATTTACACGACGTTGTCGCCCTGCCCGATGTGCACCGGGGCGATTCTGCTTTATGGAATTCCGAGAGTTGTTGTCGGCGAGAACACAACGTTCATGGGCGGTGAGGAAGCGCTGCGCGCTGCGGGCATTCGGGTCGATGTCGTGAACAACGCTGAGTGCATCGAGATGATGCGCACCTTCATCTCCAAAAACCCGGCGCTTTGGAACGAGGACATCGGGATTTAAGCATGACCGTTTTGGAGGTGTTGCAGTCGAGCACCGATTATTTCAAGAAGCGGGGAATCGAGAGTCCGCGCTTGAACGCGGAACATTTGCTCGCCCACACACTGAAGCGGAAACGGATCGAGCTGTATCTGGAATTCGAGCGCGTCCTGACCGAGGCGGAACTGGTCCCGTTGCGGGATTTCGTGAGGCGGCGTGGCCAGGGCGAGCCGCTCCAACATTTGCTCGGCACGGTGGAATTCGCCGGCCACGTTTTTCTTTGCGATACGCGTGCCCTGGTGCCGCGGCCGGAAACCGAACAGCTCGTCGAACTTCTCCAATCGAGAATCGAGAATCGAGAATCGAAAATTCTGGACGTCGGAACGGGCAGTGGAGTTATTGCGCTGAGCCTGGCGGCGAAATTTCCCGGCGCGAAAGTTACCGCGACGGACGTTTCCGAAGATGCGCTAGCCTTGGCTCGCGAGAATGCCGACCGCCTCGCTTTGGGTGACCGAATTGAATTTTTGCAGAGCGAGCTGATGACATGCGTCACTGGCGTATATGATTTGATCGTCGCTAACCTGCCTTATGTTGCGGCGAGAGACCGGCAGACGTTGTCGCGGGAAGTTCTGCGCGATCCAGAGATCGCGCTGTTTGGCGGTGAACGCGGCGATGAAATTATCCGCAAGTTAATCGAGACGGCGCCGTCTCATCTTGCGCCGGGCGGGCTTCTCGCACTTGAGCTCGGGTTGGGACAGGCGGATGAGTTGGCCGCTTTGATGGCGAAAAATAATTACCACGACACCAAGTCGGAGCGCGATTATTCGGATGTGATACGATTCCTTTTTGGGCGGTATGGATAAAATTGTGATTCACGGCGGGCGACCGCTCTCGGGCTCTATCAAGATCAGCGGGTCGAAGAACTCAGCTTTGCCGATCGTGGCGGCGACCCTGCTGACCCGCGAGCCATGCACTCTGCATCGTGTCCCGGATTTGAGTGATCTGCATTACATGCTCCAGATCCTGACCCATCTGGGGGCCCAGGTAGAACGGGCGAGCGGGACCGTGACTGTAACCGCAGAAAAGGTGGAATCGGTCGCGCCTTATGACGTCGTGCGAAAGATGCGGGCCTCGGTCTGCGTAATCGGTCCGCTTCTTGGCCGCTGCAATGAAGCGACCGTTTCCCTGCCAGGCGGTTGCGTTATCGGCGATCGCCCGATTGATTTGCACCTGAAGGGATTTGAAGCGCTCGGCGCCGCGGTCAGGGTGGAGGGCGGCAATGTGAAGGTGTTCGCGCCGAAATTGAAAGGCGCCGTTATTAATCTGACCGGCAAATTCGGCCCGACGGTCCTCGGCACCGACAACGTGATGATGGCGGCGGTGCTGGCCGAGGGAATCACCGTGATTGAAGGTGCAGCGACGGAACCGGAGGTCGTCGACCTTGCAAATTTCCTCAACAAAATGGGGGCGAAGATCGAGGGGGCGGGGACGCGCCGATTGATCATCGAGGGCGTGAAGGAATTGCACGGCGCGGAACACGATATTATTCCCGACCGGATTGAAGCGGGGACGTTCCTGATTGCGGGCGCAATTTGTGGCAAAGGCGTGACGGTGAAACGAGTGAACCGCGAACATCTTACCGCGCTCACCGATGCGCTAACTGCCTCTGGTTATCAGATTCAATGGGCGGCAGACTCCATCACGGTCGCACCAAACGGCGCTACCAAACCGATTGAGCTGGCGACGGAACCGTATCCGGGTTTCCCGACCGACATGCAGGCCCAGATGTGCGCGCTGCTTTCCACGACGGAGGGAATTAGCGTGATCACGGAAAACGTTTTTCCGCAGCGCTACATGCACATCGCCGAGTTGAAACGGATGGGAGCGCATATGCAGCTGGAAGGCGCGAGCGCGATCATCCAGGGCGTGGAACGGTTATTTGGTGCGCCCGTTATGGCGAGCGATCTGCGCGCTTCAGCGGCTCTTGTCCTGGCAGGATTGAAGGCGGAAGGCCGGACCGAAGTAAGCCGCGTTTACCACATCGATCGTGGTTACGAGCATCTCGATGAAAAGCTGAGTGAGCTCGGCGCCGATATTGAGCGGGTGAAGGCGGACTGATTTCTATTCGTAATCGTGCTCATGCTCGTGACGGATGCGTGAGAAATCGTTGAGCACGAGTAAGAGCGCGAGCAAGAGAACAAGAAGGGAACCTTACAGAAGACCGCGCAACACCTTCAGGTTTTCGATGTCTTCGGTAAGGTTTTTGTCCTTCGGCGTCTCCAGCACCTTCGGAATTTTCCGAAACCGGCGGTCCCGCATGATAAAGCGAAAAGCGTCGAGGCCGATCTTGCCCTTGCCGATATGTTCGTGGCGATCCACGCGTGATCCGCGGTCCGTCTTGGAATCGTTAAGGTGCAGAGCTGCGAGACGATCGAATCCGATAACGCGATCGAATTCGCGAAACATTTTCTTCACGCCCTTTTCGGTGCCGATGTCGTAACCCGCTTCGAAGACGTGCGCGGTATCGAGGCAAACACAAAGACGCTCAGGTTCCCGCACGTTCTCGATGATCGCGGCGAGATGCTCGAAGCGATCCCCGAGGCACGATCCCTGGCCTGCTGTGGTTTCGAGCGCGATCTTTGTTTTTACCTTTGGGATGACTGTCCAGATCGCATCGAGTGACGCGATGATTTTTTCCAGGCCTGCCTCTTCTCCGGCGCCGAGATGAGCACCGGGATGCATGACCAGAAATGGCAATTCCAATTGGTCCCCGCGAACGAGTTCTTCGGACAACGCCCGGAGCGAATTCGCGTGAAATTGCGGATTGGTCGCCGCGAGATTGATCAGATAATTCGCGTGGGCAAACGCGGACTGTAATTCCCTCCGCTGGGCGTGATCCAAAAAAGCCGCGATCTCCTCGCGGAGCAACGGCCGGGCAAACCATTGCATGTTGTTCTTCACGAAAATCTGCATCGCGGTGCAGTCGATCGATCGCGACCGCTCAATCGCGCGGTGCACTCCACCACCGATGGACATATGGGCGCCGAGAAGCGGGATTGCAGATTTCAGACTGCCGATTGCAGATTGGGGACAGACGGTCCGACGTCGTTTTCGCGCTGGACGTTTCATCAATCTGCAATCTGCAATCGACAATCTAAAATCTCTTCGGGTGCCACTTTGGCTTGGAGATACTGCCTTCGCCTTTGTATTCGAAAAGTTTGTACATCGGGGTGAGGAGGACGCCGGGGCCGCCGCCTTCGATGCGAATATCGAAGTCGAGTTTGTCCTCGAGGAAATGGATGTCGCCGTGGCCGATCATGCCGAAGAGCTTGCCGGAAACCTTGAAGTCGTCGGTGTGAATGACGCCGTCCTTAATGGTAAAAGTGGCCCCGGCCTGGCGGGCGAGACTGTAACCGGCGCCGGGAATAATGGCTGAGAGCAGCTCCGAAAGCGGGCCGAAAACGGGGATAGCAAAGATGTCGCCCTCGGTGACGCGCGCGGTTCCCTTGCCCTCCATTAGGCGAGCTTCGCTGCCAATGCCCGTCCAATCATAGCTGCCCGCCAACCTGCCGTGCGCGGTGTTGTTCTTAAAGTAGAGATCGGCGAGCTTTGGAAAATCGACACCGTCCAGGGTGAGGTTGGCCCGGTAGCGGTTGTCGTTTTTCGCGAGTGAAATATCGGCGCCGCCGCGCACATCACCGTTAAAGAGTTTCCCCACCATCTCGAGCAACTGGAGATGATTGTCGGTAAAGAGGAGGCGGCCCGTGACGCGATCGAAAGGGAGGTTTTTGCCGAGAAACATGTAGTCCATCCCGGTCGGCGCATCGACCTTGATCTCGATGCGATCGCCGGGGGCTCCGCGAAAGTGGAAGACGCCGTTTACGAGAAGACTAGGCGGCTGGCGAAACTTATATGGCACGACTTCCTTGAAGTACTTCGGGTCGACCCAGACGATCGCTTCCGTCAGGCGCAATCCGCTTTTGATTTCCTTCAGGCGAATTTCATGATGCGTGAAATCGTAAACGATGGTGCCGCTGCCGACGCCTTCGTCGCGCATGACATGCAGATCGGCCAGGGTGAGCGCTCCGTTCTCGAGGCGAATCCCGGCGCGCGCTTCATTCATCGAGGCGCCGCGAAAACTGGTCCGCTGAGCGGTGATGTTCCCATCGCCAATCCAGGATTCCGGGTCGCGCCCGTGGCCATGAATGGCGAGGCGAATCAATGGCGGGCGCGTCCATTGCCATTCTGCCAGGAAATGTGCCAGCTCCGGTGAGGTGAACGCGCGGAAGACAATCGGGTCGACCGAGCTGTCGATTGTCAGCCGAAAATCGTTTGGCGCGTCCAGCAGATCGCCGCGAAGCTCGCCGGATTCATGGCGGAGCCGGAGCTCGCGGATCATCGAGCGCTCCCCATCCCATGAGAAATCGGCGGTGAGCTGGAGTAGCGGAACGGTCTTGTAACTGAATCGTTCGACGGCGAGCCGGCCGATCAGGCTGAGCTTCGGTGATTCGCCAGTGAAGTCCGCCGAGCCGGATAGTTCCAACAAGGGCGGGGTGGTTAGAGTGAGGTCGGCCAACAATTGAGGGAAGCCGGCGGCTTCAAGGAAACGCTTCGCGTCGAGCGTGCTCCGGCCTTGGAAATCAGCGCTCCTAGTCGCATGGTTCCAGCTGGCGCGGCCGGCAAAATTGCCGGCGTTATCGGCCCACGAACATTGAGTCACGTTGAGCGCCTGGTTTGCCCATTCGGCCACGACGTTGACGTTGCTGATCTCGTAGGCGCCGCGTTGCAACCGGTCAGCGCGCAGAGTTGCCTCAGCATGGACGCTCTCGAACTGCGAGAGGTCCCCCGCGAACTTCACCTGAAGGGTGGGTGGTTCGCCGATAAAAGTGAAGCGGCGCAATTCATCCGCGGCCCGATGAATGAGCGATAAACGCTGCCGCCATTCCTCGTCGGTGATTTCCTCCGAAGATTTGTAATCGTCACGCTTGATCAGTTGCCCGGTCGCGGAGATTCGGACCCCGGCAAAAATGCCTTCCGCCTGGCTGACGAAGATCTGCTCCGGCGGAAAATAAACATGCGCGCGGAGGTCCTTGATCTGGGTTTTCGATTTGGTTGGATCGCTAGCCGGGTTTGGAATTGTCAGGTCGGCGCCGCGGACGTCGAGGGCATTGAGAAACGGTTTGTGATGGAGCAACGCCGAGTAGTTGATGTCGAGCGCGACTTCGCTGATGACGGCCAGGGTGCTCTCGCGGTTTTTGAAATCGTAAATGCGGACATCCTGCGCGATGAGGCCGCGGACCGGATCCACTGTCAGCCTGCGAATCGACGCCTCGACCCCGCGTTTATGAAGTTCCTGAGAGACCCGGTCCCGCCATTCCTTGCCGAAACCGCGCTTGGCCAGGTACCAACTCGTCCAGCCGAAGAGTAAAATGAAACCTACAACGGAGAGGCGGAGGATACGTCGTGATCGAGAATGATGCGCTTTTGCGCGGCGCCGATAAAACTGTCGCGCCAGGGAAGGCGGCGTCGGTTCCAAGACAGGAGGCATTGCGGGAAAAGTCGAACGTGCAACGCCCGACGTCCAACGCCCAATGAGCACAGAGCAGCGAGGCTACGTTAGTCCCTGGTTCCCACGCCACGGCTTGGTATGAGGATGCTCTTGTTAATGAGCGCCGTTCACGGATAGGGATCAGGACCATGATCACGATCAGGAGCAGGAAATGACCATCTCCGATCTGCCGGCCATCAACGCGTCGCTGAATTTCATCAGCACCATCTTTATCTCGACCGGTTGGTATTTGATCCGGCGCGGTTATTGGCGTCGCCATGTCGCCTGCATGATTCCCGCTCTAATTTCCTCAACTCTATTCCTTGTCGGCTATCTCGTTTACCACGCGCATGTCGGCGAGCGTTCCACCCATTTCAGCGCCGTCGGCATTGTGCGACCGATTTATTTCACGCTCCTGATCTCCCACATTCTTCTCGCCTTCATCACTCTGCCGCTCGTCATCGTGACCCTGGTCCCGGTATTTCGCCGACGCTGGGAACGGCATACTCGAATCGCGCGCTGGACGATGCCGATCTGGCTTTACGTTTCGGTCACCGGCGTCCTTGTTTACCTGATGCTCTATAAATGGTTCCCCCCGCTCCCCAGCTAACTCCGCGCGCGATATTCGTTTGCCGTGGCCGGTCATCAAGGGCCGGAGCCCTCGCGATCCACCGTCTTGCACTTCGCGGATAGTTGATGTTTGATGGGGGGACTGCTGAGGGCTGCGACATCATGGTCACGATTGCGACATTCAACGAGGCGGCGAAAGCGAAGCATCTGAAAACACGCTTCCAGGAGGCGGGCGTGAAAGCCGATATTCATAATGAAGGCCGTCTCCAGAAGGCGGCGTTCGTTTCGGAACCGCAGGCTAACGCGAAGGTCCTGGTCAACGAGGAAGACTTTGAGCGCGCCAACAAATTGATGCTCGAATGGGAAGCGAGCGATCCACAAGTCGGCTCTGCCATCCGCTGTCCGCAATGCAAATCGCCCCGGATCGAGTACCCGCAGCTGACCCGCAAATTCATGACGCCGTGGCTCGCGAGTATCCTTTTCGCGGTCAAAATCTTCCCCAAGGAATTTTACTGCCACGATTGCCACAATACCTGGGGGAAAGACGGCGACCCGCTTCCGCAACCGGGGGCGTGGGAAACATTTTCGTAGACGCCGTCCGGTAGGGCGGACTCAGTCCAGCCGTCCCCCACCAACACCGACCGGCTCGACAGAGTCTGCCCTGCGATACTGAGTCGCGACCCTGCGTGGTCAGTTGATGCCAAATCAAAAATCAGTCCCGCAACGCACGTAGACACGATGCGTTCTTTGAATCACGTTCCTCCGGCCCATGAAATGGCTTTTCCTTCTTTTGCTTGCGGTCGTGATTTTCGGTGGGGCAGCGTTTTTTAGCTACGACCTGTTCGTCAAGCCGGAGCGCAAGATTCAGCAGGAAAAAAGCGGCGAAATCCCGGTCGAGCCCCTCCCCGATGTGGGCCTCGCCGACTTCCAGGCCGCCGCGAAATTGCGCCAGGAAGGAAAGCTGATCGAAGCCCGCGATGCGCTCGTCTCCTACATGGGGAAATTCCCAACCGGCCAGCACGTCGAGGAAGCGAAGGACCTCCTCGGCCAGGTGAACACGGAGATGCTCTTCACCGAATTCCGGTCGCCGGAAAAACAAGAATATGTCGTCCGGAGCGGGGACGTCCTGGCGAAAATCGCGAACAAAACGAAGACGACGCCAGAGCTGATCATGCGAACGAACAACCTGACGAATGCAATGTTGCGCGTCGGCCAGCACCTCCTGATTTCGCACCCGGATTTTTCGCTTTTCATCCAGCGTAAGGCCCGAACCGTGATCCTGGTCAACCACGGCCAGTTTTTTAAGCGCTATCGCGTCACGACCGTACGGCTTTCGACAAAACAACCGCCTCGAATCAATACCCGCGTGGCCGAAGTCATGGCGTGGAGGGGCGGAAAGCGGGTCGGCTTCGGCACGAAGGAATGGGCCGGGAGCACGCGTTGGATCAGGCTGGCGCAGCCCGGCTATTTCATCTTTGCCGTACCCGGGAATGGTCAGCGCGACGAATCGAACCAGCCGCCGCCGCCGGGGCTCGGGCTAGCCGCGTCGGACACGGAGGAGCTGAGCAGCCTTGTAAACAGCAAGACCACTGTCACCATTACTGACTAACGTGGCCATTTCGCCGATGGAAGCGCACCCTTTGGACTTCGAAAAACCGATCCTGGAATTGCAGCGGCGACTCCAGGACTTGAAGGACCATTCCGACCGGCACGACCTGAATTTCGACTCCGAGGTCGAGGCGATGGAAACCAAGATCCGCGAGACCCGCCGGCAGATTTACGACAACCTCACGGCGTGGCAACGGGTCCAGCTCGCCCGCCATATTCTACGCCCCTTCGCGCTCGATTACGTGGCGCGTTGTTTCACCGATTGGGTCGAGCTTCACGGCGACCGTGTGTTTGGCGACGACAAAGCGATGCCGAGCGGCCTGGCCAAACTCGGTCCGCATCGTTGCGTTGTCATTACTCATCAAAAAGGTCGCGACACAAAAGAGAACGTGAAACGGAATTTCGGTTGCGCGCATCCGGAGGGTTATCGAAAAGCGCTTCGCCTGATGCGGATGGCGGAAAAGTTCAGCCTGCCGGTGATTTCGTTAATTGATACGCCGGGGGCCTATCCGGGGATCGGTTCGGAGGAGCGCCACATTTCCGAAGCGATCGCGGTGAACCTGCGCGAAATGATGAACCTGCGAGTCCCAACCATTGCCATCGTAATTGGCGAAGGCGGCTCGGGAGGCGCCCTCGGGATCGGCGTTTCGGACCGGGTCCTGATTTTGGAAAATGCGTATTACTCGGTGATCAGCCCGGAAGCATGCTCCGCGATTTTATGGAAGGACCGCCGGCACGCGCCGGAAGCAGCGGAGGCATTGAAGCTGACGGCGCAGGATTTGGTTGGACTCGGCGTAGTAGACGAGATCGTGCCGGAGCCGGAGGGCGGGGCGCATCGCGATCCCGATATGGCGGCGGCAAATGTCGGCACCGCGTTGCGCCAAAACCTGGAGCGGCTGTCGGCGCTTTCGATCGACGAGCTCCTCAAAAAGCGTTACGAAAAATTTCGGAAGCTCGGCAAGTTTACCGAAGAAGTGGAAACGGCTTCTCTTGAGCAGGTCCCGACGGCCGGCAGCTCAAACGGAGAACAATAGATTCATTCGGGCCAGGGCCTTCCGCACGAGGTTTCGGCTCTTTTTCGGAGGCGCGACTTTGGCGAGACGTGGCGGCGGCGGCGGAAATAAAAAACGCAGAACGGGATCAATCCGCGCAGCCCAGGCGCGTTCGCTGTGATCGGCGCCTTCGACTTCCAGGAAATGGAGGTCGTCATGCAGGCGCCACCCTTTTTCCAGGAGATGATCGCGCAAAACCGCGGCCCGTTCCCAGCCTGGCTCATGTGTGCCGGTGTCGAGCCAGATCTTCAATGGCGGCTTCGCTTCCTCATCCAATTCATCGACGATGTCGTAGATGGTGCAGTCATCCCACCAGATCGAGGGCGACATCACTGCGAGACGCGTAAAATAATTCGGGAACCAAAGCCCCAGAGTAATCGTCGCCAGGCCGCCCAGCGAAGAGCCGCCGAGGCCGGTGAACTCCGCTTCGCGACGCGTCCGGTATTTTCGGTCGATGAAAGGCTTTAGCTCTTCAATCAGGAAGCGTCCGTAATTTCGAAGGAGACCCTTACTCCTCTTGCGCTTGGGCGGATCGATCCGTGCAGGAGTGGGCGCATATTCGTGGATCCGCTCTTCGCCGGTATTAGCGACCGCGACGATGATGAGCGGCTCCATTAATTTGTCGCGGATCAAGCGCTGGGCTGTCTCGTCCACGCCCCATTCGACACCACCGAACGCTGTCGCCGCGTCGAAAACATTTTGCCCGTCGTGCAGATAGAGGACGGGATAATAGCGGGTCGACAACCGCCGGTAGCCCGGCGGCAGATAAACGAGGATGTCGCGGCGATTCCCGAGGATTTTTGAACGAAATCCAGGGTGCGCTTGAATGTTTCCGGTAAGAGTCGACGACGGCATGAAGGCGAAACGCATCGCGTGCCATTCCGGACTTGTCGAGGATTCTCTTCCTGTTTGCCTTTCCCGCAGTCGCGCTTTAGGGAAAGAGTTTCGCCGCGTGGCGGAAAAGATCGAACTCGATGAACGAACGTTACATCCGCTGGTGGACGCCGCACCTGAGCCGCGACTTTGAAATGCTGGCTTTCGGCGATGGCGGCGGGATCCCACTCGTCCTGTTCCCGACTTCTTTCGGACGCCACACCCAAAACAGGGATTTCGGCCTGACCGATTCGATCGCCGGATTCGTCGATAGCGGTAAGATCACGATCTATTGCCCGGACTCAGCCGATCTCGACAGCTTTTATAACAAGAGAATCCACCCGGCCGACCGGATGAGGACGCACAATGGCTTTGAGCGAGTGATCGTCCATGATGTTTTCGATCTGGCGCGCCGTGAATGTTCGACGGGGCGCGTCATGGTGTGCGGGGCGAGCCTCGGCGCTTATCACGCGGCGAACATCGCTTTTCGCCACCCGGACGCGGTCAGCCACCTGATCTCGTTGAGCGGTGCGTTTGATATCAGCTCTTTTTTCGACGGCTATTACGACGACAATATTTATTTTAACAGCCCCTACGATTACCTCCCGAACACGACCGACCCGTGGAAATACAATCACATGGGGATCATCATCGGCACCGGCGAGTGGGATAACACCCGCCACGAATCGCATCGCCTCTCCGAGGTTTTGAACTCAAAGGGGATTCAACATTGGCTCGACGACGGAAGGTGGCGGGGACACGACTGGAATTACTGGCGCGATATGCTCCCGCAATACCTGGCGAAGATCTGCGGATAGCAGCCAACTCAGGAACGCAAAAATTATGAAAAAAATCGGAATCCTTTTTGGAATGGAAGGCAGTTTCCCGCCCGCCTTTGTTGAGCGGGTGAACCAGAAAACCGGCGGCAAGGATATCGCCGCGGAGTTCGTCCGGATGGACAAGGTGGTCCAGGGTGAGCCTTCTGGTTACGACGTAGTCATCGACCGGATCTCGCAGGATGTGCCGTTCTATCGTGCCTGGCTCAAGAACGCCGCGCTCACGGGCACGGCGGTGGTAAACAACCCGTTTTGGTGGAGTGCCGACGAAAAGTTTTTCAACAACGCGCTCGCAACCAAGATCGGGGTAGCGGTGCCGAAAACGGTCCTGTTGCCGTCGCATCAATTGCCGCCGGACACGACGGACAATTCATTTCGCAATCTGGCATACCCGCTCGATTGGGAAGGGATCTTCGAATACGTGGGCTGGCCCGCGTTCTTTAAACCTTTCGCGGGCGGCGGCTGGAAAAATGTTTACCGGCTCCACAACCCGGAGGAATTCTTCCGCGCCTACAGCGAAACCGGACAGCTCGTCATGATGTTGCAGGAGGAAGTGAAGTTCGACATGTACTTCCGCTGTTACTCGATCGACCAACGCAACGTCCGGATCATGCCCTACGAGCCGCGGCATCCTTATCATCTCCGGTACCAGACCGAATGGTCGGCGCCGAAGGAGATTTTGGAAGCGGTCGAATGGGGCGTGCTCCAATTGAATCAATATCTCGGGTACGATTTAAACACGGTCGAATTTGCCATCCGAGATGGTGTTCCGCTCGCGATCGATTTCTGCAATCCGGCGCCGGACGCCGAAGTAGCGAGTGTGGGCCAGGCGAACTTCGAATGGGTCGTGGATGCGGTCTCGGATATGGCCATTCGCAAGGCGAGGGAGCATCAGCCAGGGAAAGACAACCTGAGCTGGGGCAAGTTTCTTCAGGCCGCAGTGACGAAGCGTGCCTTGAGCGATCTCGCCTGAAATTTTTATCCGCAGATGTATGCCGATCTCCCAGATTAAAGGGACACATGCGCTCCCACCTTCGAAATAATCTGTGTAAATCTGCGAAATCTGCGGACGATAATTCCTGAGCATGCCCGCCACGAACCATACGTTTACGCTCGGGATCGAGGAGGAGTTCGCGATCGTCGATCCCACCACGGGCGAGCTGCGTTCCCATATCCAGGAGATCCTCGAGGGCGGCAAGGTCCTCCTAAAAGAACAGATCAAGCCGGAGATGCACCAGTCGGTGGTCGAGCTTGGCACTGAAATCTGTTTGTCGATCGAAAATGCTCGGGAGCATGTGATTGAATTGCGGAGCAAGCTCGCCTCGCTCGCGAACAAGGCTGGCCTTCGCGTGGCGTCGGTCGGCACTCATCCATTTTCAAACTGGCGCGACCAACTCATCACGGAAGGGGAGCGCTATACCCAAATTGTGAAGGACATGCAGCGGCTCGCCCGGGCGAACCTTATCTTCGGTTTGCACGTCCATGTGGGAATCCCCAACCGCGAGTCCGCCATCCAGGTGATGAACCAGGCGCGCTATTTTTTGCCGCACATTTACGCGCTGTCGACGAATTCACCGTTCTGGGGCGGACAGGACACCGGGCTCAAAGGTTATCGCCTGAAGGTGTTTGAGCGCTTCCCGCGGACCGGCATTCCCGACGCCTTCGAGTCGCTCTCCGAATACGAGGATTTCTGCAAGCTCCTGGTCAAGACCGGCTGCATCGATAATCCGAAAAAGATCTGGTGGGACATCCGGCTCCATCCGTTTTTCGACACACTTGAGATGCGGGTCTGCGATGCGCAATCGCGCGTGGACGACACCCTCGCGATCGCCGCGCTGATCCAGGCCGTAATCGCCAAGCTCTATAAATTACTGAAGTACAATACAACCTTCCGGGTTTATCGGCGCCGCCTGCTCGATGAAAATCGCTGGCGGGCCTCGCGTTATGGGATCGAGGGGAAACTGATCGATTTTGGCCGCGAAACAGAAGTCGAGACCCGCAGTTTGCTGAACGAACTGATGGAATTCGTTTCGACAGAAGTGGACGAGCTAGGCAGCCGAAAGGAGATGGCTCACATAGAGCGCATCATGCGGGAAGGGACCGGCGCCGATCGCCAGCTCGAGGTTTTCCACCGCACGAACGATATGAAAGCGGTCGTCGATCTCATCATCGCGGAGACCTACGAAGGGTTGAAAATCGACGAGGCAGCCGCCGCGCCGGCCTAGCGCGATTTGTTTCACCGATGATCAATTGCCCTGCCTCCGGTTTCGCGTAAAACTCACCGCTTGATTACCATGCCAGACCGCGCCCACAGCCTTACGATTGATCCGGAACTTCAACCGGGCGCTCGAAACGCCATCCGCGATTGCCTGCGCCTGAAACGGGAAGAGCGGATCACGATCATCACTGACGAAGTGACCCGCGACATTGCAGCGGCGCTCCAATCCGAGGTCGAAGAGATCGGTGCGCAGCATTCTGTGTTTGTCCTGGAAGAGCACGCCGATCGGCCATTGACCGACATGCCGGCGGTAATCCTCGAGGATTTGGCTGAGTCGCAGGTCAGTATCTTTTGCGCGCAAACCCAGCGCGGTGAATTGCGTTCGCGGATGCAGATGAGCGACGTCGTGAACAAGAATCGGATCCGCCACGGCCACATGGTCAATATTACTCGGCAGATCATGCTCGAGGGCATGCGGGCCGATTTTCGGGCGATCGATGCCTTGAGCCAGCGCCTGGTGGAGCGCGCCCGGGCAGCCAAAAGCATCAAGTGCCGGACAGCCGCGGGCACAGATTACGAGGCTGAATTTTCGCCCAGCCTGAAATGGCTCAAGACGAGCGGAATCATCAATCCAGACAAGTGGGGTAATCTGCCGGGGGGCGAAATTTTCACGTCGCCGGCGAACTCAAGCGGCGTGTTCGTCGTGGATGGCGTGGTGGGCGATTATCTCTGCCAGAAATATGGCGATATAAAGGCGACCCCATTACGGATCGAGATCGAAAACAATCGTATCCGCGATCTGCAGTGCGAAAATAAAGAGCTGCTCGAAGAGTTCCGCGCCTACACGAGCACGGATGAAAACAGCGACCGCGTCGGCGAATTCGCGGTCGGAACCAATACCGCCTGCACCCACGTGATTGGCAACATTTTACAGGACGAAAAGATTCCTGGGATTCACATCGCCTTTGGGCACCCCTATTCGGAGCACACCGGCGCGAAGTGGGTCTCGAAAACGCACATTGATTGCGTCGGCCGCGACTTCGACATCTGGTTCGACGACGACAAGATTATGGAGCGCGGGAAGTTTCTCGTGTGAGGCTGAGCGGATCGCGCTGATGGATCCGCAGCTTCGCTCCAGGTTTAACGCCGATTTCTCTTTAGATAAATATTCGGCGCTGCTGGGCTGCATAAATGAAGCGGTTCGCTGGCCGGCCGATTTCCGGATTTCGGAAACGCCGATTTTTCTAACACCTGAGTTCACCCACGAAGCTGTCAACGCGGCGCAAACAATTCGCGCTCAAACCGCGACGCCGGAGTTTGCGAGACATGCTGCCTCGGCGATCCCTCCGGGACTGGAAGTGCCTAACGAGTCGTCGCACCCGGAATTTGTCATCATTGACCTTGGTATCTGCGAAGAGGACGGTCGCCTCGTCCCGCGCCTGATCGAGCTCCAGGCGTTCCCGAGCCTGTTCGCGTTTCAATTCATGCTCCTGGGGTGCATGCGCCGCAGTTTCCCGGCGATTCCGGAGAATTGGACCTCTGCCTTCAGCGGATTGCACGACCAGGAATACATCGAGCTCCTGCGTCGCACGATTATCGGCGAGGCGAACCCGGAGAACGTGATCCTGTTGGAAATTGAGCCGGAGAAACAGAAAACGCGGATTGATTTTGCCTGCACCGAAGTATTGCTCGGTATCCGCTCGGTTTGTCTGACGGAGGTCAGGAAAAACGGCCGGCAATTATTTTACGATCGCGATGGCCGCGAAACGCGGATCGATCGGATTTACAATCGAGTCATCTTCGACGAGCTCGAGCGCCGGCCCGACTTGCGGCCGGCATTCCATTTCCAGGAAGACCTGGACGTAAAATGGGTTACACACCCGAACTGGTATTACCGGATCAGCAAGCATTCGTTGCCTTTCCTGAAGACGCCGCACACATCCCCGGCCTACTTTGCGGACGAGCTGCCGCCTAACGAGTCCTTGACCGATTACGTCCTGAAGCCGCTCTACTCATTTGCCGGGCTCGGTGTCGATATGGAACCGACGCCGGAAAAGTTGGCCGCGCTTTCCCAGCCGCATTCCTGGATCCTGCAAAAAAAAGTGAATTACGCTTCCTTTGTCGAAACCGTCGACGGCCCAAGATCCAAGGCCGAACTGCGAATGATGTTCCTCTGGCCGGAGAACGAGACAGACCCGATCCTGGTTAACAACCTCGTCCGGATGAGCCAGGGCCAGATGATGGGTGTTAATTTTAACAAGGAAAAAACCTGGGTCGGCTCGAGCATCGCACTCCACCCGCGGTAGGAAACAGTGGACTCTGTCGCGCGTAGCTTAGGATGATGGGGAAGCCGCCAGCTCGTCGTTCGTTTCGGCAAAGGCGTTGACCGCGAGTTCCAAATCTTCACGGGAGTGCGCAGCGGACACCTGGGTGCGAACCCGCGCGGTCCCGTGCGGGACGACCGGATAGAAAAAGCCAATCACGTAAACGCCCTTTCCAAGCATCCGCGCGGCGAACCTCTGCGAAAGCGCCGCGTCGCCGAGCATGATCGGCACGATCGGGTGCGTTCCTGGCTTGATGGTGAGCCCGCGCTCCGTAAGAGCGGCTCGGAAATAACTGGTATTCGCTTCGAGCTTGTCGCGCAGCTCGGTTGATTCGGTCAGGAGCCGGAGCGCCTTGATCGTCGCGGCGACGATGTGCGGTGCGACGCTGTTCGAAAACAAGTAGGGACGCGAACGCTGCCGGAGCAATTCGATGATCCTTTTCCGCGCGCTGGTGAATCCGCCGCTCGCGCCGCCAAGCGCTTTCCCGAGGGTGCCGGTGATAATGTCGATCCGCCCGGTGACGCCACGATATTCGTGAGTGCCGCGCCCGGTCCGGCCGAGGAAACCGGTGGCGTGCGCGTCGTCGATCATCGTGAGGGCATTATATTTCTCGGCCAGATCGCAAATCGCGCCGAGCTCGGCGATCGTTCCATCCATCGAAAAACAGCCATCGGTCGCGATCAGACGGAGCCGCGCATCTTTCGTCTCCGCGAGTTTTGCCTCGAGATCAGCCATGTCGTTGTGTTTGTAACGAAAGCGCTGCGCTTTGCAGAGCCGGATGCCGTCAATGATGGAGGCGTGGTTGAGCTCGTCGGAGATAACCGCGTCTTCCGGGCCAAGGAGCGTCTCGAACAGGCCGCCGTTCGCGTCGAACGCGGAAGGATAAAGGATCGTGTCCTCCGTTCCGAGAAAGCGGGTGAGCGCATCCTCGAGCTCCTTGTGAATGTCCTGCGTGCCGCAAATAAAACGGACGGACGCCATCCCAAAGCCGTGGCTATCGAGCGCTTCTTTGGCGGCCGCTATCAGCGCAGGGTGATCGGCGAGGCCGAGATAATTGTTCGCACACATGTTGAGGACCTCGCGCCCCCCGGCGATTCCGATCCTCGCGTCCTGCGGCGAGGTGATGATGCGCTCTGATTTATAAAGTCCCTGCGACCGGATTTCGGCGAGGGTGGTGGCCAGTCTCTGGTCGAATTCCGCGAGCATGATGGAAGGATAAACAGATCATCGCGTGCCGACAAAACTATTCACCAGAAAGCGACAACGCAGCGTGTCATGCTTCGCCGCGCTCGGGAGAGCAATCCGGCTATGTAGTTGTTCGCCGCTCGAAATAGCCAAAAAAATACTCTTGCATGTGGTTGTTAATAACTGTTAATAACCGCGCAGTTGCGAATCCGGGGCTACTTCTTACTGCTGGGTCTTATTGCGACCGCGCTCTTTCTCGGCGCGTGTGAATCAACCCCGACCCGTCACACGACGGCGCTGCCAAGATATGAGCCGCCGCTGGCAAAACGCGATTTCCAAAATGTGCGGACGACGGCCTACACCCATACCGAATCGGACCATCTCGCGTACGGAGATCACACGGCCTTGGGCGGACGATTGCATGCAGCTACCGGCGCGATCCGTCGTGCCGAATACACACCGCGCGCGATTCCAGTGAATGGCGAAGACCCGGCGGATTATCGGCGCGCCGCGTATTCAGGTCCGGCGCTTGAGAAATTTTCGTTGAAGGAAACGAAAACTACGAAGGTCGTGAAAACCAAACACGGGACAAAAAAGGTGGTCGTTACGAGTAAGCCGCAAATAGGAAGCGCAGCGGCGGACTGGTCGCGGTGGCCGGCCGGGACGGTTTTCCGGCTGATTTCGACGGGCCAGGTTTATCGGGTTGAAGATTACGGATGGGCGCTGGCGGGCCGAAACACGATCGATCTTTACATGCCTTCGCGCGGCACAATGAACTCCTGGGGCGCGCGCGAAGAGAACATCCAGATTTTGCAGTGGGGCGATGCCAGCGAAAGTTTGCGACTGCTCCAGGCTCATCAGGGCTACCGGCATATTCGACGGATGGTGCTCGAGTTGCAGGGACAGGACGCCGCAGCCGCCAGTTTGCAGTAAGTCGTGTAGCCGCTTCGCCACTTGGAGGGACGCCCGCCCGATGGGCGTCCGCATCGTTCTTGCATCTCTTGCGCGGACGGGCATCGCCCGGCTCTCCCAGAGACACACCGCGGCGGTTAGAGAAGAATTAGGCGGCCCAGTCGAGGATGATCTTGCCGGAATTACCGGACTTCATCAGCTCGAAGCCTTCTTGGAATTCCGTGTAGGGGAAGTGATGCGTGATAACTGGTGAAACATCGAGGCCGCTCTGGATGAGCGCCGTCATTTTGTACCAGGTCTCGAACATTTCGCGTCCGTAGATTCCCTTGATCGTTAGGCCGTGGAAGACGACGAGGTTCCAATCGATCGCAGCGCTGCCGGGCATGATGCCGAGCATGGCGATGCGGCCGCCGTTGACCATCACGTCGAGCATGTCGGTAAACGCCTTGGGGTTGCCTGACATTTCGAGGCCGACGTCGAACCCCTCATGCATGTCGAGTTCACGCATGACCTCGTGGAGGTCGCGCTCCCGGACATTGACTGCGAGGGTGGCGCCCATCTTGCGCGCGAGATCGAGGCGGTACGGATTAACATCGGTGATCACGACTTTTCGCGCGCCAGCCATCTTCGCAATCGGCACGGCCATGCAACCGATCGGGCCGGCGCCGGTGATCAGGACATCTTCGCCGACGAGCTCGAAGGAAAGGGCGGTGTGAACGGCGTTGCCGAGCGGGTCCGAACACGAAATTACGTCCAGGGGAATGCGCGGATCGCAACGCCAAAGATTCGTGGTTGGGACCGAAACATATTCGGCGAATCCTCCCGGCCGGTTCACGCCGATCCCTTTCGTGTTTGGACAAAGATGCCGCCGTCCGGCCAGGCAATTGCGGCAATGTCCGCAAACGATGTGTCCTTCGGTCGTGACCAGCTCGCCTTCCTTGAAGTCGCGAACGGCGGAGCCGACTTTATCGATCACGCCGACGAACTCGTGCCCGATCGTCATCGGCACGGGAATCGTCTTCTGGGCCCATGCGTCCCAGTTGTAGATGTGAACGTCCGTCCCGCAGATGGATCCTTTTTGGATGCGGATCAGGACGTCATTGGGACCAATCTCCGGCACTGCAACTTCCTCAAGGTTGAGGCCTGGCTCGCGCTCGCGCTTCACCAGCGCCTGCATCGTTTTGCTCACGGCGAGCAGATTAGTGCAGCGTGACCATGGTGCAATCCGGTTCTGCGCAGAGCCGCTCCGCGCTTGCCTTTGGCCGCGCCTTTTCGGATGTTGCCCAAATGGCCGAGACGCTTGAGCGCGTCGCCGCAACGAAACCTTCCACGCCGCGCTCTGTTTTTGTTTTTCGTTTCGCGAGCACGCTCGTCCTTTGGTCGATCGCGCTCGGGATTATTTTTTCCGGCTACGAGCTTGCCTTCTTCGGCCTGATTGGAACGCTTGGGATGTTGTCGCTCTGGGAGTTTTACGGAATGCTCGATCACAAGGGGCTCCCGAACTTCAAGATCACGGCGATGATTTGCGGCGCCGTCATGTTGTGCGGCAGCTTTTATTACTTCTCCCGGAATGGACCGGGCCGTTCCTACGATTTCGAAGTCGCCGTGCTCCTCTTCTTTCTCATGACCGTATTCACCCGGCAGATGTTCGACAGCCTTCGCGATGACGCCCCCTTTCGCACCATGGCTTACACCATCTTCGGACTGCTTTATGTGCTCTGGCTTTACAATTTCATTACGAAAATCGTTTACGTTGTCCCGCGCGATCCGACGGGCGCCGTGAGAGGGCAGTTCTACGTCCTTTATCTTATAGGGATCACCAAGTTCAGTGACATGGGCGCGTATCTCACGGGAAGCCTGATCGGGCGCCATCCCCTGATCCCCCACATCAGTCCGAAGAAAACCTGGGAGGGGTTCTTCGGTGCGCTCGCCTTTTCGCTCCTCGCAAGTTGGGGGCTATTTAAGTTGATGCCGCTCCATCTGCCCGGCTTGAACTGGACGCACGCGACTGTCCTCGGCTTGCTCCTCGGGTTCTCGGCCGTGATCGGGGACCTCGCGGAATCCATTATCAAGCGAAGCACCGGGGTGAAAGATTCGGGCAATCTGTTGCCGGGAATCGGCGGCGCGCTCGACCTGGTCGACAGTCTGCTTTTTACCGCGCCACTTCTGTTTTTCTATCTCCGTCTCGTCATCCGGCTGGATTGATTCCAGCGGCGAGCAACGAATTCCTGCCCGATGAAACGAAAACGCGTGGTCGTCCTCGGTGCTACCGGCTCAATCGGGGAGAGCGCCTTGAAGGTGGCGCACGACATTCCGGAGCGGATGGAGATTGTCGGGCTGGCGGCGAACCAGAACGCGCACAAGCTCGCTGAGCAGGCGAACCGGGTCCGGCCAAATGCGATTTGCCTGGCCGACGAATCAAAGATCGATGTGCTCCGTTCAGCGCTCGAATACAAACCGCAAATCCTCAGCGGCCTGAACGGGCTGGTCGAGATCGCGCGCCTGGCTGAAGCCGATATGGTTCTGGTCGCCGTCGTTGGAACAGGAGGTTTGCAGCCCGCCCTGGCAGCGATCGCGGCGGGCAAAGACCTCGCGGTCGCGAGCAAGGAAATCCTCGTCATGGCTGGAGAGATCGTGATGCGGGAAGCCCGGGAAAAAGGGGTCAATGTCCTGCCCGTCGACAGCGAGCACAACGCGATTTTCCAGTGCCTCGATTCACAGCGGAAACGCGGTGCCCAGAACCACGACGATAATGTGCGGCGACTGATCTTGACCGCTTCGGGCGGCCCGTTCCGTAGCACGCCAGCGGCCGAGTTTGAGGGCATCACGCTCGAGCAGGCGTTGCGGCATCCGACTTGGAACATGGGGCCCAAGATCACGATTGATTCAGCGACTCTATTTAACAAAGGGCTCGAGATGATCGAGGCACACTGGCTGTTTGGGGTGCAAATGGAGCGGGTGGAAGTGGTGATCCATCCGCAAAGCATCGTCCATTCGATGGTTGAATTCAGTGACGGCTCTGTCCTCGCCCAAATGAGCCACTCGGACATGTGCTTTCCAATTCAGTACGCGGTGACGTGGCCCGCGCGGGTCCCCAATTCCTTGCCGCCGCTCGATTTCGGCAAGCTGCGTTCGCTTGAGTTCGAGACCCCGCGCTTCGAGGATTTTCCCGCGTTGAATCTTGCTCGCCGGGCAGGGGAGAGCGGCGGCACGCTCCCGGCTGTGTTGAACGCCGCTAATGAAATCGCAGTCTCAGCTTTCCTGGAACGCAAGATCTCCTTTCCCCGCATCTGGCAAACCGTCGCGGCCGTCATGGATCGGCACGCCAACGTTGCGCACCCCGATCTCGGTGCCATATTGCGCGCCGATCAATGGGCCCGGGACGAAGCGGCGAAGGTCGCTCCGGACTAAAGGTTAGAACAAAGATCGGCCATCAGCGTCTAAATTAGAGAACCTATGTTGGGCCATATTCTGCGGGTCATCTTTATTGTCCTCGAAGTCCTGATTCTCTTTAACCTGCTCATCGTCATCCATGAGCTGGGGCACTTTTTGGCAGCGCGGTGGCGCGGGTTGTTTATCGAGGGGTTCGGCGTCTGGTTCGGCAAACCAATCTGGAAGAAGACGATCAATGGGGTGCAGTATTCGTTAGGCTCATTGCCTTTTGGCGGCTTCGTAAAACTGCCGCAGCTTGCGCCGATGGACATGATCGAGGGCAAGGCCGACATGGATCGCGGCGCGCTCCCGAAGATTTCCGCGCTAGACAAGATTATCGTCGCCATCGCCGGCCCGCTTTTTAGCGTTCTCCTCGCGCTCTTTTTCGCCTGCGTCGTCTGGGCGGTCGGGCATCCGGTAAGTGAATCGGACCTGACGACGGTGATTGGTTACGTCCATAAGGATTCGCCCGCCGCGAAAGCCGGTCTCCGCCCTGGCGATAAAATTTTGGAGGTCGATGGCCGGCGGGTCACCCGCTTTTTCGGGATGAACGATAGCGTCGTTTGGAATGTTGTGCGCAGCGAAGGATCAACGATTCCTTTCAAGGTCGACCGGGGCGGCACGGTAACGACGATCGAAGTTGTGCCAGTGATCGCGGAGACAAGCGGTTGGCGACGGAAGAGCACTCGCCAAGTCATGATTCAGCCGGCGGTCACTCCGCTGGTGGAAGGAGTTGAACCAAATACGCCTGCTGATAAAGCCGGAGTGAAGGCGGGCGACATCATCACCGGCGTCAACGGTACTCCGATTTACAATGCTCTGACCCTGGTCGACGAAATCGAGAAACATCCGAATGACGAACTGGCGCTCGATGTCCGGCGGGACGCCGAGCAATTGCAGCTGAGGATGCGGCCCGCCATGCTGGCCTCCGAAGGCACAACAAAGCCGCGAATTGGCATCCGCTGGGATGCCGGCGGGCGGCTCTCCCTTTCTCACCCGGACCCGGTCGAGCAGGTATATCACAGCATCACGAGCACCTTGCAGACAATTGGCGCGGTCGCGTCGCCGAGCTCAGACGTGAAGCTTCAGCACATGAGCGGCCCGATCATGATCGTGCGCATTTATTATATGCTGTTCGAAGGCGACAACGGCTGGAAACTTGCGCTCTGGTTCAGCGTCATTCTCAACGTGAACCTCGCCATTTTGAACATGCTGCCGATCCCGGTCCTCGATGGCGGTCATATCGTCCTCGCACTCATTGAGGGTATCCGACGGAAGCCGGTAAACATGAAGGTGCTCGAGTGGATCCAGACCGCCTGCGCGACCTTGATTATCGGTTACATGCTTTACATCAGCTTTTTCGACATCGGCGATTTGTTCGGCAAAAACAGCGAGCGCAGATCTTCGGCCAAAGAAGTGCCGGTCCAGACAAAAGCCTCGCCCGCGCCGTAGCCGGCAGAGCGCGATGCCGGCTGGCATTATGGCGCGAGGCAGCAGATGTTAGCAGCATGGATTCGACCATGACGACAACCGCTTTTGCCCTCGACGGCTTTCGCATCGTTAAGACCCTGGGCGTGGTTCGCGGAATCATCGTCCGCTCACGCTCGATTTTCGGGACCATTGGAGCGGGCCTGCAGACCCTCGTCGGTGGGGACATTTCGATCTTCAGCGATTTATGCGAACAAACCCGCCGCGACGCGCTCGAGCGAATGTTGAAGCACGCCACCGCGCTTGGTGGCAATGCAGTCATCGGGCTGCGTTATGATGCAACTGAAATTATGCAGGGCGTGACCGAAGTTCTGTGTTACGGGACGGCAGTTCTCGTTGAGCGGGCACCGTGAACTACTGCGAGAGTCCGTACCAATATCAGCGCCGCGTCACGCGCGAGGTGCTGATCGGCAATGTCGGGGTTGGCGGCGCGAATCCCATCCGGGTCCAGTCGATGATCACCTGCGACACCATGGACACGGAGGCGTCAATCGCGCAGACGCTCGAGCTGGCGGAAGCCGGTTGCGAGATCGTCCGGATCACGGCGCCGACGGTGAAAGACGCGGCGAACCTGGAGCATATCGTCCGCGGATTGCGCCACCGTGGTTGCACGGTTCCGATCGTGGCCGACATCCATTTCAAACCGGAGGCCGCGATGGAAGCGGCGAAATGGGTCGAGAAAGTCCGGATCAACCCTGGCAATTACGCCGACTCGAAAAAGTTCAAAATTCTCGAGTATACCGACGAGCAATATGCGGCCGAGCTCGAGCGAATTCGCCAGCGATTTTCCCCCTTGGTGAAGATCTGCAAGGAACTCGGACGCGCGATGCGGATCGGGACAAATCATGGATCGCTTTCGGACCGAATCCTGAATCGGTACGGCGATACGCCACTCGGGATGGTGGAAAGCGCGCTCGAATTCGCGCGAATCGCGCGTGATCTCGACTATCACGCCTTCGTCTTCTCAATGAAGTCGAGCAATCCCAAGGTGATGATTGCTGCTTACCGGCTGCTCGTGGCGCGGTTGCGGCAGGAAGGCGACGACTGGAATTATCCGATTCATCTTGGGGTAACCGAAGCGGGCGAGGGCGAAGATGCGCGGATCAAGAGCGCGATCGGGATTGGGTCGCTTCTGAAGGACGGAATTGGGGACACGATCCGGGTGTCGCTGACCGAGGACAGCATTCATGAAATCCCGGTGGCACGAGCGCTGGTGGAGATGATCGCGATCAGTGCGCGAAGCTCCAAATCCCAAGCTCCAAGCTCCAAAGAAGAGCTTTCATTCGACCCGTTTTCCTATTCGAAGCGGCCAACGAACGCGATCGAGCGGGATGGAGTTCGGTTAGGCGGGGAAGAACTCGTTCGGGTGGTCGTCAGGCAAGAGAGCTTCGACAAGGTCGCGCACAAGATCGATCGGCTGGGGGATTACAAACCGGAGATTGTTTATGAGAAGGCCCGCATTCACGAAATCGATCCGCGCGATCTCGACTCGATTGCGTCGTTGAACCAAAACCAGGAGGCCCAGCTGGTCACCGTTCGCGACGAAGTTGATTTGCCCGTGGTCGTCGCCTTTCGATTGCTCGCGGCGAGACTCGCTTCGCGGCATCCGATTCTCTTGAAGGATGTATTAGGGATTAAGAGAGAAGAAGGACGGGAATTTTTGCCGACGCTCCTGAACGCTGCGACAAACATCGGCTCGATGCTGTGCGACGGAATCGGCGATGCCGTCATGGTCCAGGGCGAAAATGCGCCGGGCCAGGCGTTGCGCCTGAGCTACAACATTCTCCAGGCGGCCGGTTCGCGAATTTTTAAGACCGATTACGTGGCCTGCCCGTCCTGCGGCCGGACGTTGTTTAATCTGCAGACCACGACGGCGCGGATTAAAGAAGCGACCGTGCATCTCAAAGGCGTGAAGATCGCGATCATGGGTTGCATCGTGAATGGGCCCGGTGAGATGGCCGACGCGGACTTCGGTTACGTGGGCGGCGCGCCAGGGAAAGTGAACCTGTACGTCGGGAAGACCGCGGTGAAGTTCAATATTCCCGAAGCGGAGGCCGTGGAGCGCCTGCAGGATTTGATTCGCGAGCACGGCAAGTGGGTCGAACCTGCTCCCGCCCTCGCGGAGACGGCAGGG
The DNA here is from genome assembly GCA_045809825.1 of Chthoniobacterales bacterium. Taxonomy (GTDB): domain Bacteria; phylum Verrucomicrobiota; class Verrucomicrobiia; order Chthoniobacterales; family UBA10450; genus AV80. Next base: position 34,755 of record JBJMXC010000010.1, read on the forward strand.
TAGCGGAGCGCTGACGACTATGGCGTCGCGGTTGGGGTAGGCGACATTGTAGCGGCATTCTCGCGTGCTTTCGCGGCGTTTGAGGTCGCTTGCTGGAGACGTTCCGAATCGGACTTCAGCCGCGCGGCGTCTGGCGTGGATTGCGGCTTGGCGCTGGTGTCCGTTTGATTGGAACGGGAACAACCGAACGTTACCAAAACAGTGGCCGAGAGAAGCACGAGCAAAATCTTTTTCATGAGACAAACAACACGGCTTGCGACCGAGCGCAATCGTTAGGCCAGCGCAGCGCCCGAAAAGAGGGCGGAGTGGCACCTCAAATTTCGCCGTCAGGACGAATTACATTTCGGTCATAATTCGAGAATTAGATTGCCACGATTTTTACGGGCCGATTAAAACTTTGGTTCCCCGTTGGCAGCTCCTCATCCTCGTAAACTCTAACCGAATCATCCTATGGCTCGTTATCTAAAAAAATCGTCGCTCCCGATCACGCTCGTGATCCTCGTCGTGGCCGCAATGTTTACATTGCGCGGCGAAGCACAGCAGAAAATAACGAGGCCCGCGCCTGCGGGGCGAACAGTCTTGAAGCCGACGGTCGCGTATCCGGTGGCGGCGGGCACCAGCACGGCAGTCCGGGACATGAAGCCGGCCGCCGACATTGATGCTGCGACGTTGGAGGATTTTGAGCGTCGAGTGGTTAATCAACTGAACGTTGAGTTGGACGTTCCTGGAACAAACCCATCGTGGAAACTGCCGTCGTTCGATGCGGCCATCGCCGGCCGGCCCACGTCTGGCTCGGCCCCGCAGCCATCCAGCGTGACGCCCCCCTCGATTTTTTCCTTCGAAGGCATCTCTGACTTGGACAACGCAAACGTGGGATTGGGTCAGGTAAACCCGCCGGACACAAACGCCGATGTTAGCTTTACCCAGATCGTCGAAACCGTTAACAGCAGCCTTCGCGTTTACAACAAATCGGGTGTGCCGCTGACCCCCGTGATCAAACAAAGCCAGCTCTTTGCCGCCCTCGGCGGACAATGCGCCAAGACCGATCCGGGCGATCCAATCGTTCTCTACGATCGCATGGCGGACCGCTGGCAGGTGAGCCAGTTCAATTTCGCTTCGAGCGCCGCGGCTCCGTTCCACCAGTGCTTCGCTGTCTCGAAAACCAATGATGCGACGGGCGAATGGTACCTTTACGACTTCGTCACGCCGAGCGGCAATTTCCCGGATTATCCGAAAGTCGGCGTCTGGTCAGATGCCTACTACATGACGAGTCGGGAATTCGTCCCTAATCCTCAGTCGTTCGTCGGCGTGGGGGCGTTCGCCTTTAACCGGGCGAAGATGCTCGCCGGTGATCCAACCGCGGAGATGATCTTCTTCTCGATCCCGAATGATGCGAACTACCCGAGCACCGCCTCGTCGGGCATGATCGTGGCCGACCACGACGGCCTTTTGCCGCCCCCGGCCGGCGCGCCTTGCATTTTTGCTATTCATGACTCCGACGAATCGGGCGGCGCTGATGCAATTCACCTGTTCAATTTCCATGCGGACTTCGTGACGCCGGCGAATTCGACGTTCACTCAAAGGCCCGAGAGCCCGATTATTGTTCCCCCCTTCGACGGCCGCAATCCAAATGGGCGAGCTGACATCGAGGAGCCTGCGCCGGGTGAAGGCTTGGATTCCATCGGCGATCGCCTGATGTTCCGTTTGTCTTACCGAAATTTCGGCGGCGGCGTGCAGTCGCTGGTCGCCACTCACACGGTCAACGTCAGCGGCGTGGCCCCGACCACTGCTGCGACTTATCAGGCTGCTCCACGCTATTATGAGTTTCGGACCGCGGCGGATGCCGGCCCCTATTCGCTCTACGATGCGGCGACTTATTCGCCGGATGCCGGCAACGGCTCGACCGGCGTAAATCGCTGGATGGGAAGCGTCGCGGTAGACGTGCAGGGGAACCTCGCGCTGGGTTACAGTGCCTCGAGTACCACCAGCGTCCCGTCCATCCGTTACGTCGGCCGGTTCTTCAATGAGCTTGGCAGCACCCCCGGTGTGCTCACCAACGAAGTCATCCTTTTTCCTGGCGCCGGCGTCCAGCAGGCGGGGCTAAATGGTGGCAACCGCTGGGGCGATTATACGTCCATGTCGGTTGACCCGGTGGACGATTGCACGTTCTGGTATGCCAACGAATACGAACCGCTCCCTAATGGCGCATTCAACTGGCACACCCGAATCGGAAGCTTCAAGTTTCCGACTTGCACGGCTCCAGCCCAGGGAACGCTAAGCGGCAAAATCACCAACTGCGAAACCGGTGAACCGATCCCCGGTGTAATCGTCCAGGTCACCAGTGCGGGCGCGGGCACCTCGACGGGCTTTTCGGCTCCCACCGGGGACGACGGTACCTACATCCTGCACCTGGCGCCAGGAAGTTACACCGTTTCAGCTTCACTGACGGCTCGCAATTGCACCGCGACCGCTAAGTCAAACGTGATTATTACCAACGGCGGTGGGACGCCCTACAATGCCTGTCTCAACGGTGTTGCTCACCCGGCGATAGATAATACCAACCCGGTCTCTTACCAAGTTTCGGGTGGCAACGGGAACGGCATTATCGATCCGAACGAGTGCAACATCCTTAATGTCCGGCTGACGAACAGCGGTTGCGCGACCGCCCACACCGTTAAAGCTACGCTGACGACCAACACTCCTGGGGTCACGATCGACCCGCCGGGCACTTCGAGCTACCCGGACATCCCGATCGATGGGGTTCAGCCAAATCAACAGCCGTATCGTTTCACGACGTCTCCCGGGTTTGTCTGCGGCACTCCGATCGACTTCACGTTGACCACCACCTTCAACGGCGGACAGACCGTGAGTACCTTTAGCATTCCGACGTGCACCGAGACGGGGCCGCCGCAGAGCATGAGCGGCACTCTCACGAGTACCGACCCGACTACGCCAAACAATGGTCGCCTCGGCCGTAACTCGGCGAGCACTTGTGCCGGAAAGGCCTGCCCCGGGCCGCTTGCCGGCCTTAGCACGGCTAACCACTACGATGTAGTTGGACCATTCGTGAACCCCGGGCAGGTGGCTGCTTGCGTGACCTTCACAATGAGCTCCCCGAATGGCAGCGGACTGATCGGCATCACTTACGTCGGCACCTTCGATCCGTCGAACTTCTGCACCAACTACGTTGGCGACAGCGCGACCGGGCAAAACGGCGACACCAAATGGCAGGCGACCATAGCGCCCGGGCAAATGTTTAATGTCGTGATTATGGAGGCGACTGCGAACCAAGGCACCAATTTCAACGGTGGCGCGGGCTCGTCCTACACGATCACGGTTGAAAATACGAGCGCACCGCCTGCACCGGGCACCGGCCCATGCGTCCATGGCATCACCACGAGCGCGCAGCCTCCGGCGGCCACGCTTGGAACCCCGATCTCCGACCTCGCGACCCTCACCACCGGAGGCAGCCCGACCGGCACGATCACCTTCCGCCTCTATGGTCCGAACGATAACACCTGCAGCGGCGCGGCGATCTTCACCTCTGTCGTAGGCGTGAATGGCGATGGCACCTACTCCTCGCAATCGTTCATTCCGACGGCGACAGGCGATTACCGCTGGATTGCCACCTATAGCGGTGACGCGAATAACGCTGCCGCCAGTGGGGCATGCGGCGATCCGAATGAAACTACAACGGTAAGTTTAGCGCCGACGCCGACTGCTACGGCGACCGCAACCGCCACGCCGACCGCGACGGCCACCTCGACGCCGACCGCAACTGCGACAGCGACCGCGACTGCGACAGCGACCGCAAGCGCGACAGCGACCGCCACCCCGACGGCAACGCCGGCTTCGCAGGCGTTGAACCTGTCCACGCGCTTGCGCACCGACACCGGCAACAACGTCGGCATCGGCGGCTTCACGATCACCGGCAGTGCGGCGAAACACGTGCTCATCCGCGCTCTCGGACCGTCGTTGACCAAGTTCGGATTCTCAGCGGCGGAAGTGCTACCTGATCCGTTCCTGGAAGTCCATGGACCAGGGGCGTTCGGAACGATCACGAACAACAACTGGAGAGATTCGCAGGAAGCGCAGATCAAGGCGGACGGATTGCCGCCGACCAACGATCTGGAATCCGTGATCGACGCAGTGCTGCCGCCGGGCCCTTACACCGCGGTCATCAAGGGTAGCACCGGGGCGCCGCAGGCAGGTCTCTGTCTGTTCGAAGTCTACGACCTCGATACAGCGGCCGCGTCGAAATTGGCGAACCTGAGTACGCGCGCCTTTGTCGGCACCGGCAACAACGTGGTCATCGCTGGCTTTGTTCTGGGCAATAACCAAGGCACCGATCATGTGATTGTCCGCGGCCTCGGTCCGAGCCTCGCTAGTTTCGGAATCTCGAATACGCTGGCAGATCCGACGCTGGAGCTGCGCGACGAAAACGGATCACTGCTCTTCGCGAACAACGATTGGCAGGATAACCCGACGCAAGCTGCGGAGGTAACCGCCGCGGGATTGGCGCCTTCCAACACGAAGGAATCGGCGATCTCAACGACACTGCCGCCGGGACTCTACACGGCAATCCTATCCGGACTGAATAACGGGACAGGTGTCGGGGTTGTGGAAGTCTACGATCTCGGACCGTAGTCCTCGGGAAACAGAAGAATCAACGACAGCTCCATCGGGGAACCGGTGGAGCTGTTTGTTTTAAGGCTATCGCTGCTGACTCGGTTAGGCCGTGACCACGCCAGCAGATGCGAAACTAATCGACTTCGCCCGCGTCGCCTTCCAGGTGCCGGAGTTGACACGTGAGAATCCAGGCGCCGCTTTTCTTTGTCCACAGCCGCTTAACGTGAACCCATTGCATCGGCGGGACCGTGTCGTCCTGGACATTTGGAATAAGTTTCGCCTCGCCCTCGACCACGACGACATCGTCCTTCGGAGTCATCTTCGCTTCCTTCTCGATGGCCAGGTATCTGAGTAAACCGGCCTTGCAGCGGGCAATAGCCTGGAGCTTGCTCATGGCGCGCTTATCGCCTTCGTAGACGTCGAAATAACCCTCGGCCAAAACCTTCGCCAGAGACTCGGTGTCCTTCTTGCCAATCGCCAGAGCGAGTTGCTTCTCTGCTTCGGTCACCTCCTTCGCGCGCTCGTCGAAATCCTTTTTGGAAGGAGCGCTCGTCGGAGCGGGCTCGGCCATGCCCGTCAGGGAGACGCCGAAAAACAAACAGCACGCAGCTACCGATAATTTCATTCTGAGAAAATCTTTTAGCGGCCTAATCCATTCCACTGTCGCAGGTCCACTGCACTTTTTTGACCTCGCCGGCGATTATGTCCACCTCGAAAGGTCCATAGCTTCCACCTATCCCGTTCCAATTCTTTTTTGAAACAAGATATTTGCCCGGGGCCAGCGCCAGTTTGAAGCGGCCGTGGTCGTCGGTCTCAAAGGACGCGACAATTTGTTCCTGCTGTTTAACGACAAAAACGGTCTTGGCTAGAGGTTTGAAATCGTCAACGCCCTGGCGGGCAGGGCCGCCATGAGTCGGCGTGATCCGAATCTGCCCTTCGAGTGTTGCCGGGATATTGGGCTGAGCGATAGAGTTCGACACCGCAAGAGACAACGCCAAAAGCAAACCGAGCCGTGTTAAAAGGAATAACCGGGAAAACAATGGCACCTCTGTAGATCCTCAAGTGAGGCCGCAATCTCGGCCGGTTTCGGCCCGGTCACAACAAGACGTCTGGTTCCGGCCCGCCTAACAATGGTTGGCGCGCGACGTCGCCGCGTTTGCGTTCGGCTTTATCGCTTTGATCGGCAGAACGCTGTTGACTGCCAAAGATGCCGCCTGATTAAGCGATGTCGAAGGCTAAAATTACATTTTCGTCATAATGCAATTTAATGATTGCCACTCTTTTTACGGTCCCTTAAAAACATCCCTCTCACTTCGGGGGCAATTAAAAAAAGCATACAAAAACACACTATTCCTATGTCTCGTTATATAAAGAAGACGTCATTACCTATCACGCTCGTGGTGCTCCTCCTCGCCGCGACCTTCATCTTTCGGGGTGAAGCGCAGCAGCCTAAAAACCAACCCGCGGCTGTCGGCTCAGCCTCCAAAGGGTCTACGGTTCCGTTGAAACCGATCTCGGCGGTCGCTGTCGCTTTCGCTGAGAGCGACGCCGTGCGCGACCTGCCTGACGCAGACACTGTCCAGGGCGCCGACATACTGGGCGACCGCGAGGGGGAGGAGAAAAATCCGGACAACGTCGCTTTGGCCGAGTTTTACCGCGTGCGGGCTGCTGCCTATCAGGCGGCACACCCGGAACTGAAATACGCGGCATTCCCTGATGCGGCACTCAAAACTGCTCCTCCATCTCCAAGTTTGCCAGCCGGTCCCATCATTTCATTCGATGGTATGACGGCCAACGATGGCATCACGACAACGGGCTCGATCGTCGCTCCGTCGGATCAAAACATCGGGGTTGGCCCAAGAGACGTTGTTCAGACCACAAACACCGGTTTCCGGATTTACGACAAGAACGGAAACCAGCGGTTTGCGCCGAAGGCGATCAAGTCGTTGTTCTCAAAGCTCGGTGGGATTTGCGGAACATTCGAGCGCGGAGACCCGATCGCGCAGCACGACCGGATGGCCGATCGCTGGATCATTTCGCAGTTCAACTTTGCCAACAGCAATGCCGCGCCCTTCTACGAATGTATCGCGGTGTCGAAAACGAGTGATCCGACCGGCTCCTACTACATCTATGCTTTCCAGACGCCAACCGAGACTCCGCCGAACCCGACCCCAGGGCCAGGGCAGAACTTCCCGGATTATCCGCACTTCGGGACCTGGAGGGATGGATATTACATGACGGTAAACCAGTTCGATCGCTCGAAGCCCACCGGCCAGTTCAACGGCACCGGCGTTTATGCATTTGATCGGACCAAGATGCTTCTCGGCGATCCGAGTGCCTCGTTCATTTATTTTAACCTCAATCTTACTGCACATCCTGAAGGGATTGCTTCGATGCAGCCGGCGGACATTGATGGATTTACGCTCCCGGCGGCGGGCCAGCCATGCCCGTTTGCCTACGAAATTTCGGATGAATATGAGAATCCTCCTTTCAACAAGGATGGGCTCCGAATGTTTGATTTCCATGCCGACTTCGGCACCCCGGCAAACTCGACGTTTACCGAACGCGCCGAGAGCCCGGTTCTCCTGGCGGCTTACGATCCGCGCATGCCGGAGTTTGAGTCTGGCACACGCGCCGAAGTCCAACAGCCGCCTCCAGCCGTGAACGGCACTGATTCATTCAACGCGATTTCTTACCATCTCATGTACCGGCTCCAGTACCGCCGGTTGGGCAACAACGAAAACCTGACGTCGGGCTTTACGGTTAACGTGTCCGGGGTAGATCCCGTCAGCGACGTGACCTACCAGGCCGCCTTCCGATACGTCCAACTCCGCAAAACCTCAGCCGCCGGCACGTATTCTGTATTCGATCAGGGCACTTTCGCTCCGGACCCAGTCGATCCGCTAAACGGAAACGACCGTTGTTTGCCGAGTGCTGCGATCGACAATTCGGGTAACCTCGCCGTCAGCTACACCACTTCGGGCACGGCGACGTTTCCGCAGATTCGATACGCCGGCCGCGACTTTAACGCGGCTGGAATTCCGGCGGCCGGCCTGGGCGGCGAGCAAACATTGTTTGCTGGGACCGGCGTGCAGCGAGCCACGAGCAATCGGTGGGGTGACTACCAGTCGCTCCAAGTCGACCCGACCGACGATTGCACCTTCTGGACAACCAACCAGTACTACAATACCACGACCTTGACCTTTAACTGGAGGACTCGCATCGGTGCCTTCAAATTCCCAACCTGCGTTGCGCCCGACCAGGGCACAGTCCAGGGAACGATCACGTCGTGCGAGACAGGCGCTCCGATCTCGGGTGCACTGATCCAGTTCAGTAACGGGTTCTCGACCACCAGCGGCCCGGATGGCAAATACACCATCCAGCTGGCCAGCGGCCCGGTCCAGACTCAGACCAATTACGGGATGACGGTATCGAACCCGTCGCGGCTTTGCACGCAATCGGGTACGTTTACCGTCCCCGTCGCCAAGGACGCTGTCACGGTGCAGGACGTCTGCCTTAACGGCCTGGCCGAGCCGGTCCTCGATACGAGCGATCCAAACGCGATCGTTATCTCGGGTGGAAATGGGAACGGCAAGATCGGCCCGAGCGAGTGCAACACCATGAACATCCGGTTAACCAACATCGGTTGCGCCACGGCCAAAAACCTCGTGGCGACTCTCGTCTCGAACACCCCTGGGGTCACGATCGTGCCTCCTGGCAAGTCGGGGTATCCGAACCTGGCCATCGATGCGAACGGCTTCAACTCGATCCCGTTCCAGATATCGACTAGTCCGAGCGTGGGCTGCCAGACACTTAGCTTCACGATAAACACGACCTTTGATGGTGGCACCACATCGACACCGTTCACCGTGCAGGCCGATTGCAGCACGGCAGCTCCGGTACCCGTTACCGGCAGCATTGATGCCACCGATCTCAAGACGACAACTGGACGTCTCGGACGCGCGGATCCGCCGGCTAGCTGCACGGTCCTCAAGACCTGCTCGGTGCTGGGGACCGGCGGACGTTCGTACGACACTCAGACATTCGTCAACGGACCTGGTGCGGCGTGCATTACCTTCACGCCCGGCACCGGGGCCGGAAGCGGCGTGATCCTGGCCGGGGCCTACCTCGGCGTGTTCGATCCGACAAACGTTTGCAACAACTACCTGGCCGACCAGGGCGCGGCCCTGCAGACGTTCTCGTTTAACGTTCCTGCGAACGCGACCTTCAGCATCGCGATCATGGAAGCGAACGCGGGAACGGCGAGCACTCCGTATTCGTACACGATCTCCGGCATCTCGGCTGTGCCTACTGCCGGACCCGGTGCGTGCGCTCCCGCTACGGGGGGTCTGACAACGAATGCGACGCCGACTGCGGTCCTGGGTCAGCCGATCTCCGATACGGCGACGTTCACTGGCACCGCGACGGCTTCGGGTTCGATCACCTTCAGGTTGTTCGGCCCAGCCAACGGCACCTGCACTGGCGTGCCGATCTTCACATCGGTTGTACCCGTGAATGGCAGTGGCACTTACGCCTCGCAGCCATTCACACCGCCTGTGCCCGGAACCTATAACTGGATCGCCAGCTACAGTGGCGATGCAAATAACCCGGCGGCGACTGGAGCTTGCGGCGATCCGAATGAGTCCAGCACTGTGACCGCGCCAACACCGACGGCAACGCCGACGGCGACAGCGACGGCTACCGCGACTCCATCGGCCACGGCGACAGCGACAGCTACGGCAACGGCGACCCCGACGGCAACGCCAACGGCGACGCCGGCATCGCAGACGTTGAATCTGTCGACGCGGATGCGGACCGACACAGGCAATAACGTCGCCATCGGTGGGTTTACGATAACTGGGAGCGCGCCCAA
>JBJMXC010000011.1:0-7057 GCA_045809825.1 Chthoniobacterales bacterium
ATTCGCGCCGCTGGTATCTGCCATTCGGACGCTCATTACCGCAACGGCGTTTCGCCCGTTAGACAATTGCCGCTCATCCTCGGACACGAAGTCGCCGGCCTCGTCGAAAAGATCGGTCGGAGCGTGAAGGCTGTCGGCGTCGGTGAGCGCGTTTGTCTGCACTATCTGGTCACGTGCGGCCGATGCGCATTCTGCCTCGCGGGCACCGAACAATTTTGTCCGAGCGCCGAAATGATCGGGAAACATCGCGATGGCGGGTATGCCGAATTCATCGCTGTTCCCGAGCGCAGCGTATTTGCCTTACCGGACAACATTCCATTCTCGGAAGGCGCAATCATGATGTGCTCCTCGGCGACGTCGCTCCATGCCTTGTCCAAAGCGCGGCTGAAACCAGGTGAAACCGTAGCCGTTTTCGGCGTCGGGGGACTCGGCGTTTCCGCGGTGCAGCTCGCGAAGCATCTGGGCGCGGCGGAGGTTTTCGCGGTGGATATCAATCCTCGCAAGCTTCAAATCGCGAGAGGCTACGGAGCAGTGGGCGTCGATGCGACCAGCGGAGATCCGCTCGCCCAAATATATGCACTGACCAATGGCCGCGGCGTTGACGTTGCCTTGGAGCTCGTCGGTCTGCCAATAACAATGCACCAGGCCGTGCAGTCGCTAGCCACGCTCGGTCGCGCCGCACTGGTTGGGCTTTCCAAGCAGACATTCGAGATTGCGCCCTACAGCGAGGTCTTGAACAAGGAAGCTGAAATCATCGGTGTATCCGATCATCTGGCGAGCGAGATCCCGTTTCTTCTTGAGCTCGCGGCGGCACGAAAACTCGATCTGTCGGATGGCATTATTCGCACCGTCCCCCTCGAGGTTGGAGCCGTGAACGAAGCACTCGACCGGCTCGAATCCTTCGGGGACGACATCCGCGTCGTGATTGTTCCGTAGTCCGGCCTCACCAATTCCGATTTGCGAACTGGCGGCGTCTCTTCTACCATCCCCGCCTTAAATGGAAGGGAGGCTGACGCTCCCATCAATCTTTAGCCCGGACGTTTACCCCAAAACGACATGTCGAAATCGCTCATCATCGCCGAGAAACCCAGCGTGGCGGCAGACCTCGCCCGCGCTTTGGGCAAAGTGCCGAAGAAGGGCGATTTCTACGAGAACGATCAGTACGTCATCTCGTCGGCCGTCGGCCATGTCGCCGAGCTCCTCATGCCGGAGGACATCGACAAAAAGAAGTACGGCTTCTGGCGCCTCGAGACGCTGCCAATCATCCCGGAAAAATTTGAGCTCAAGCCGATTGACCAGTCGAAGGATGTCTTCGGCCGGTTAAAAAAACTTATCGCTCGCAAAGACATCGATCAGGTGATCAACGCGTGCGACGCCGGCCGGGAAGGGGAGCTGATTTTTAACAATCTTTGCCGCCTGGCCAAGAACAAACACCCCGTGAAACGGCTCTGGTTGCAGTCGATGACATCGCAGGCGATTCGCGATGCATTTGGACATCTCCGCGAAGAGAGCGAGATGCGAGGTCTGGCGGACGCCGCCCGATCGCGGAGCGAGAGCGATTGGTTGATCGGGATCAACGGCACGCGGGCGATCACCAAACGGATGTTCGGGTCGCGTGCCGGCAATGTTGCTTCAGTTGGGCGGGTCCAGACACCAACGCTCGCCATGGTTTACGCGCGTGAGCTCGAGATTCGTAATTTCAAGCCGCGCAATTACTGGCGGGTCACCGCGAAATTCGAGATTTCGCAGGGCCAGTACGAAGGCACCTATCAGCGTCCCGATTTCAAAAAGGGCGGGGACGACGAACACGATCGTGCCGATCGGGTTTGGAATCAGCGCGACGCCGAAGCGGTTGTCGACGCGTGCCAGGGCCAACCGATGGCGGCGGTCACCGAGGAAAAAAAGGCCAGCTCGCAGATCGCGCCTCGGCTTTACGACCTGACCACGTTGCAGCGGGAAGCGAACGGCCGTTTCGGTTTTTCGGCGAAACGCACTCTCCAGATCGCCCAGGCGCTCTACGAGAAGCACAAAATGCTGACCTATCCCCGAACCGATTCGCGCGCCTTACCGGAAGATTATTTGCCGACCGCGCGCCAGACGCTCGGCAATCTTTCCGGCAAGCTGGGGGACCACGCCCAAAAGGCGCTCGCCAATGACTGGGTCCGGCCTAACAAGAGGATCTTCAATAACGCGCAGATCAGTGACCACTTCGCAATCATTCCGACAACTTCAGAAGCAAAGCACCTGGACGATGCCGAGTCGAAGATTTACGACATGGTCGCGCGGCGTTTCGTCGCGGTGTTTTTCCCATCGGCGGAATTCGACATAACTACGCGTCTCAGCCAGGTCGCGGAACACAAATTCAGGACCGAAGGCAAAGTGCTGACCGCCCCCGGTTGGCTCGAGGTGTACGGGCGAACGGCCGTTGACGAAGATTCGAAGGACAGCAAGGCGCTCCCGGCCTTGAAGCCGGAAGACCGCGCCCAAGCAAAAACGATTGAGGCCAGCCTGCACGGCGAAACGACGAAGCCCCCGCCCCGCTACACCGAAGCGACGCTTCTCTCAGCCATGGAAACGGCGGGCAAACTGGTCGAGGACGAGGAGCTCGCGGACGCGATGAAAGAGCGCGGGCTCGGAACGCCGGCCACCCGCGCGGACATTATCGACGGCCTCATTTACCAGAAATACATGGATCGCAATCAGCGCGAGCTCGTCCCGAGCGCGAAGGCTGAGCAGCTGATTCAATTTCTCGAGGCGGTGAAGGCCTCCGACCTGACCAGCCCGGCGATGACGGGCGAATGGGAACATCAGCTCCGCGAAATGACGCGCGGCAAGTTTTCGCGCGAGAAATTCATGGCGGGGATCGTCGAGGAAACCAAAGGAATCGTTGAACGCGTCAAGGGTTTCGAGGAAGACGACTCCATCGCGCGCGAGACTGATATTCTTTCGCCGACCGACAAGAAGCCGCTCCGGGAAACGCTCCGCGGTTACAAATCGCAAGACGGCGAGTTCATGATCTACAAGGTGATTGGCGGCCGCCGGATGGAAGAGTCCGAAATTCGCGAGCTCGTCGAGAAAGGCGAGGTGGGGCCTCTCGATGGTTTCGTTTCGGCGAAAACGCGGGCGAACTTCGCAGCGAAATTGAAACTGGGCCGCGACGAAAAGACGGGGAAATGGAAAGCCGAATACGATTTCGGTGACAATGTCGATCTCGGCGCGGTCGAGTCGTTCTGGACCGATCCCGCGACCGGGGCCGAGCTTTGCGAAGTTGGTTCGAATTATGTCCTGCGCGAAAAAGAAAACGGCGAATGGAAGCAAACATTCCGGGTCCCGCGTCTGATGTGCAAAAAGGAAGTCACGCGGGAGCAGGCAATCCATCTGGTTGAGAATGGAAAGACGGATTTAATCCAGGGATTCATCTCAAAGAAAGGCCGGCCCTTCGATGCGTTCCTTTTGCGGAATGAAGCGCGGGTCCGCTGGGAATTTCCGCCGCGCGCGCCGAAGAAGGACAAGGATGGAAAGCCGGTGGCGAGAAAGCCGCGCGCGAAAGTCGACCTGTCGAAGGCCCACGTGATCGGCGAGAGCAAAGTCCATCACGGTGAGCTCGTGGAAATGGAAGACGCCTACTACGTGCGCAAACCCGACCAGGACAACCGCGCCGTCTTCAAGCTCACCAAGAAACTTTGCGAACACGAAATTACGCCGGACGAAGTGAAAGAGCTGCTCGTCGAGGGCCGCTCGCACCTGATCGAGGACTTCATTTCGAAGCGCGGGAATAAATTCGCCGCCCATCTCGTCCTTTCCGCCAAGAAAGACAAAGCCGAGTTCGAGTTCCCGCCGCGATAGGACCGCCTGAGAGTCGGCTTTTTCGAGAAATGAAATTTCTCCGCAGAAAGCGTTGACGCCACAAGGTATGGTGTGTTACTTACGGCGCCGACCACTATGCGTTGTCCCAAGTGCGGGTTTCGTGACGATAAGGTCATCGACTCGCGCCAATCTCGAGACAGTTCCAGCATCCGCCGCCGCCGCGTCTGTTTGCAGTGCTCGTATCGGTTCACAACCTACGAACAAATCGAGCGCTCAGACCTGCGCGTGATCAAGCGGGACCGGACTCATGAGCCGTTTGATCGGCGCAAGCTCGTCAACAGCCTGGCAAAGGCCTGCGAGAAACGGTCGATCAGCCTCGTGACGCTGGAGAGTGCTGTGGATGAGATCGTGCACGAACTGGAAACGAGCGGACGCGAAGTAACCTCCGCGGCGATTGGATCGAAGGTGCTGGAAAAGCTGCGCGCGATCGATGAGGTCGCGTATCTGCGGTACGCGTCGGTCCATCAACGCTTCAATCAGGTGGACGAATTCGTCGACGCCATCCAAGCGCTCGGCCGAAAAATCAAACCCAATTCCCTTCAGCGCGAGCTCTTCCCGGCCGAAATGGCGCAGCCCGAAATGCATCCGACGTCTTCGGGGACGGCGAGTACGTCAGAGAAGGTCAAATCGCATGGTCGCGTTTAAGGAAGAATTTCCCTATCTGCGGGGCCGTTCCGGGCAGCTCTTCGAGTTCGACCAGAAGTGGCTTCGGGCGGCGATCACGCGTGCCGCGGACGACGCGGGTTATCCGAAATGGTGGCTGACCGATCACGTGACCGAGAGCATTGCGTTCTATCTGAGGCTTCGGAATGACGAGTCCGTCGTGCCGTTCGACCAGCTTTCGCAGACGGTGCGGTATGTCCTGAAAGTGATCGGTTACAAGGAAATCGTACCGTATTTCCTACCGTCACCGCCGCCGGTTTCGTTTTCGTTACTCGCGATCGCGCAGGAAGCCGGCGCCGGTTACGAATTGGCATTTTTTGATAGCTTGGAAAAACGGATCACGGCGGTGGTGAGCGCGGGCGCCGATACTTTGCACCTGTGCGATCTCCAGCCCTGCGTGAAACATCTGCGTGGCGCAAAGGCGTGGACCCGGACGTGCGATACGTTGCGCGAGGAAGTGATTTGCTTCGTTCGCGACAAGCTGATGTCGACGCCGGAGCTTCGACATTTGAGCTGCTTCATGCGGTAGCGCTCGCGAATGACGATCTTTGAAAAGATCATTCGGCGTGCAATCCCGGCGGACATTGTCTGGGAAGATGACGACGTAATCGCATTTCGGGATGTCAACCCGCAGGCGCCGGTGCACGTGTTGATTGTCCCGAAGCGGGTGATTCCGAGATTGGCCGAAGTGACGGAGGCGGACGCGCCGTTACTTGGCAAGCTGTTGATCGCGTCGCGAAAGGTCGCGGAGAAACTGGATCTGCTGACCTCAGGATATCGGGTGGTGATCAACAGTGGGCCGGATGCGGGCGAGAGCGTGCCGCATTTGCACATCCACCTGTTAGGGAAACGTGCGCTAGGCTGGCCGCCGGGATAGGATCAAGCAGCGGCGCTTTTCGAACCGCCATCTCTTTCGTCGCAGCGCGGACGTGTTTACGGCGATAGAGCGCCGCCGTTCCAATACTTCTCCTTCCGCTACCGGTTCCAGGGAGCAGGCGTGGGAGAAGGCGCGGGCGTTGCCGAATGAGCAGGAGCGCGAGAGTGCGCCGAACTATGACGGCGCGAATGAACCCGGGCCGGAGTTGGAGAAGGGACGGGAGCGGTAGAACGAACCGTAGCAGCCGCGGGTGAACGGACCGGAACGGGCGCCAGCGCGGACGAACGAGGAAGAACTGGGCTCGGCGACCGGGCCGGAACAGGCGCTCGCGAGACAACAGGAGCAGGTGAACGAACCGGAGCCGGTGAACGGTAGACGGTGGGTCCGACGGAGCGAACAGGAACCGGCGAAGGAACAGGGACCGTTGAGCGGACGGGCGCAGGCGAACGATAAACGACCGGAGCGGGAGACGAGATGGGAGCGGGAACAGTAGACCGAACTGTATAAGGACGAACGGGAGCAGGCGGAGTCGAACGAACGTAATTCGGCGCCGGAGGAGGAAGCGTTGCTGCGGTAGGCGCGAGAGGTGGAACCGTAACGGAGTGCGCAACAGCTTCCTCCTTCACAATCACCGGCGTGCCGGGCGCCGCGGCGTTAAAGAAAGTCTCGGCCATGCCTTGCGGGATGCGGATGCAGCCGTGCGACGCGGCGTATGGCGGAACGTAGCCTTGGTGCATCGCGTAACCGCCCCTGAAAAACATCGCGAAGGGCATGCGGGCACCGTCATAATGTGATCCCGGCGGTTTGCTATCCTTGCGGCTATCGATATTCGATTTCACTACGTTGCCGAAATCATCCACATAATCGCCGAACACGCTGGATACATGGGTCGCGTCCTTCGACAAGACGGTGTAATGGCCGGGGGGTGTGCCGAACCCAGGTTTGCCGGTGGAAACCGTGGTCTCCCCGACTAGATTTTTGCCTTTGAAGAAGTAGGCGCGCTGTTCCGAAATGCTGACGACGATCTTCGGCGACCCTTGAACCCCGTCTCCATGCCAATAGCCGGAAGGGGGCGGCGGCGCGACGGCGGCAGAGGTCGGCGCGTTGGCCGGCATTTCTTCGCAACTCGCGAGAAGCCCCAAAGCTCCTGCGCAAGCTATGATCCGGTACAAAGTCAGACGCCTCATGAGGATGCGCAGGGTAATCCGTCCAGTTCGCGGTTCAATATTAAAGATTCGGCAGGATAGGGGAGCTTTCGAGTCCGTTTTCTGGCACAGGACTCGCGGCAAAGAGCGGAGGTATGCACTTCTTCTTGCGGAAAACGAAACTTCCTGATTCCCTCAGCCCCGGAGGAAATTTGAGCACCGGTTATCGATTCATCGCTGTCCTGACGATCGTTTGCTTTGCCTTAGGGTTGGGCGGCTGCGAATCGTTTTTTGAGGGCTTGAAACCGAAGAGCGAGCACAAATCGAAGACCGAGAAAGAGCCGAGGGAGAAGAAATCGCGAGAGGACTACGACGAAATCTATTTACCGGGTCAGACGGGCAGCCGGCTCCAACGCCGGATGTATGTCGAGAAGATTCCGGACCGGAGCGCGGACAAGAAAACAAAGAGCGCATCTAAAAAGCCCGCCTCAACGCCGAAGCCGAA
>JBJMXC010000012.1:0-4919 GCA_045809825.1 Chthoniobacterales bacterium
ATGCTCGTTGAACGTGTATGCCGCCATCACGTCGCACACGGTAAACGGGGCTAGCGTCCGCGAATTCTGATCGTCTTCGAACTGGCTCGCCACATGGCGTACCTGCGCGCCGAAACTCAGTGGCGTTATTGGATTCCACTCCGCCCCAGCGGTGACGACATGTTGCGGGGTCTGGGCGAGGAGATTTCCGACCAGCGACGGGTCGGCAGCGCGCTCGATCATCGGCCGGGTAAAAAGGTAACCGACTTTGATCTTCAGCGATCGCACAACCTCCCAGTCGGCTGCCGCTTCAACGCCGGGCGCGACCACCAGATCGATATTGCGCCGTTGCCGCAGAACTCCGCCCGCCGGAATGAATCCGCCCGGGTCAAACGTGCCGGGCCCAAAACCAACAGTGATGTTCCCGACCGCATCCTCCAGCCGATTCACGAAACCGGTCGCGGTTAGACGAAGTCCTGGCGTTGCCTTCCATTCGACGCCGGCCTCGGCGCCGAGTAGATGCTCCGGTTCCAGCGCCGGATTCGCCTCCGTAACATCGTTACCGACCCGAAACGGGCGATACAATTCGTTGAGCGTCGGCACGCGAAAACCAGTGAAAACGGCAGCGCGCAACCCGAGGTTGTCGTTCGCTTTCACCCGCAAACCAAGGCGGCCATTGATCTCGTCACCGCTCCGATCGACAAAATGGGTATTGAGTCTTAGCGCGCCTGTCGCCCGGTCGCTCTCCCGGCGAAAACCATCGCTCAATTCCCAGTGGTCGGCCCGAACACTTCCGACCAGGGTGATCTTGTCAGCGATCGACCACGTATCCTCGCCGAACGCGCCGGCGAAAGTTTGTTCACCGCCGGCCTCACGCAGACGTGTAAACCTAGTTCCGTTCCAGGTGAAAACCTCGTTCGTTTCGCCGGAAACGACACGCGCGTCGCCGCCAAAAACGAGGCGATGCGAGCCGGCGACAATGCTCCCGGCGGCGCTGCCGCCGATTGCGTCGGCTGGGACATTGAATTGATCGAGCGCGGGCGTTTCAACGGTGCGGTTGGTATTCACCGAACTAAAAGTGCTGCTGAATTTCCTTCGCTGACTGTAGACATTCAGCTGGAGCTCGGCGGAGTGAATCGGAAATTTGCGGACCAGGGAAAGGCTCCAGTCTTCAGCTTCCGATTCGTTGCGGGTGTAGTCGGTGCCATTGCGGCGCTCGTCCGAAAAGTAACGACCGCGCATTTCGACAGACGTTTGTGGATCGATTTGCCACGCCGTGCGAAGATCGAACAGCGTCGAATCTGCAGTGGCATTGCGATCAACCGGTCCGCGCTGTCCCGCCGCGATAATGGGATATCCGCTGGTGGAGAATCGTTCCGCGAAAACGCCGAACGCGACGCCTCGCTGGGCAAGAGTACCCGCGAGCGCGACATCGTAGGTTTCGCGATCGCCTAACGATAAGTCGGCGGCGGCAGCATTTTCGTCGAGCGGTTTTGAGGTTAAAAATATCGTTCCAGCCAGGGCAGCGTTGCCGAACAATCCCGCGCCGCTGCCAGGTTGGACAAGAAGGGACTGGATCGACGCCGTCGGCAATTGACTCCACAAAACGTAACCCGCGAACGGATCGTTCAAGGGGATGCCATCGAGCAGGACGAGAGTGCGTCCCGCGCCGCTCGGTCCGAAGTTCCGCAGAGTTACGCCCTGGGTAGTTGGGTTCGCGGTCCGGCTGCTGTTGCGACGAAACAGGCTAAAACCCGGCACTTCGTTGCGCAGGATATCGTCGAGACGCAATTGGGGTGCGCGGTGGAGATCATCGGATTCCAATGCGGTGATGCTGAAGGGCGCGGACGACTCTGCATCAGGCAAACGATCGGCCGAAACGACGACAGGTTCTGTTGACGACGCCGATTGTGCCCTAACGACTGGGACGGCCGCCAGCAGCGCTGAGGTGGCGGTTAAAATCCGGAAGCAAACCATCCGATCGAAGTATACGCGGCCGAGCTACTTCGAGGTCCTCGAAAAAATCAGGACGGTTTTTCAGGCCGGTTTCGCTGCCCGCCGCGAGTAACTGGTGAGCAGCAAAACATTACTGACTATGCCCGACAGCTCTGAAGACGACCACGAGGAAGCAAAGGAGCGAAGCTCTCCGTCTGCCCACGTGGTTTACGAAGCGATTCGGAAGGAGGGCCGGCACGAGCTCGGACGTAAACCCTCATCGCTCGCGTGGTCGGGACTCGCGGCTGGCATGTCGATGGGTTTCTCTTTTGTCGCGCAGGCCATGCTCCGAATCCACCTCCCGCACGCCGATTGGGCCCCGCTCGTGATCAAGCTGGGTTATGCGGCCGGGTTCCTGATCGTGATTCTCGGCCGGCAACAGCTCTTCACCGAAAACACTCTCACCGTCATTCTTCCCCTGTTGCTCCAGAAAACGAAAAGCGACCTGTTAAAGGTTGGCCGTCTCTGGGCGGTGGTCTTCGCCGCTAACCTGGCCGGCGCTTTCGCCTTCGCGTGGGTCGCCGCAAAAACGGGCGCGTTTGAGCCGGAATTGCGAACGACCCTCGATTCGATCGCGAATGAAAGCACTGCCCAAACCTTCGGGCTCAACCTGCTCCGCGGCGTTTTCGCCGGTTGGCTGATCGCGCTGATGGTCTGGCTTCTGCCGGCCGCAGAATCAGCCCGCATTTGGGTAATCATCATCATTACCTACCTGATTGGGCTTGGACATTTTCCCCACATCATCGCGGGATCCGTCGAGGCATTTTACGCCGGACTTACCGGCCTCCGGTCGTGGAACGAACTGGTGGTTGGATACGAGGTACCGACGCTGATCGGGAACACGATTGGCGGGGTGACGTTGGTGGCGCTGCTCGCCCACGCCCAGATTGTTGGCGACAAGGAGAAGCGCTCGAACCGTTCGCCAGTGATCGAGGCGTAGTTCGGCGTCTGGACTCTTACTCTTACTTTTGCTCGCGAGAGAATGCGACGCTCAGAGGAGCAACAGTAAGAGCACGAGCAACAATAAGAGGACCGAAAGTGCTAGACGCTTCGCTCGGCGACCCACTGAACCGCGAACCGCGCGACCTGGCGCGCATTTTCCAGATTCAGCTTTTCCTTTATATGGGTCCGGTGCGTCTCAACTGTTTTCGGGCTGAGGTTTAACGCCTTCGCGATCGCTTTCACTTCCTTGCCGGCGCCGATCAATTCAAGCACTTCCAATTCACGGTCGCTCAGCCGATCGGTGATTTCTTCGTCCGGCGCGACCCGGTTGACCACGACTTTGGTGATCACCTGGCTCGCCATCTTTGGGCTGAGATAAGTCCGGCCGTCCATGACTTCACGAACCGCTTCGAGGACGCTGCCGAGCGCTTCCTGTTTGGTCACATAACCGCGCGCACCGGCGCGGAGCGAACGGACCGCGTAAAGCGATTCATCGTGCATCGACAAGATCAGGACCGGCATTTGCGGAAATTCCGCGACGATCATTTTCGTGAGCTCGATTCCGTTTGTCCCTTTCAAACCGAGATCCGCTATAATGAGATGCGGCTTTACCTTTCGGATCACGTCCATCCCCTCGCCCGCTGCACTTGCTTCCCCGCAAACTGCAAAGCCGTCGTCCGAATTGAGCAATTGGATAAGCCCGTGTCGGAACAGGGGATGATCGTCCACGACCACGATCCTGATCGATTCCGGCAATGCGCATTTCGGATTCGCGACCGGGCCCGAACCCAGCCCGCCGGTAGACTTCACGTCGGGCTCAATGGCGAGGCGGCGGGCCTCTTTCGCGTCCGGCCCCGTAGTCGCCTTCGAATTGGAGTGCGGCACTTTGGGGGCTTTTAGCTTGGTTGGCATTAGGATTCCTCAACGCGTCCCACCCGGTTCGCGCCGCTTCATACTCACATCGCGCGCGCGATTTGTCGCGCTCGCATGAAAATTGGCAGGTTATCGCTTGAACGGAATCCGCGCGGTCACATCCATTCCACCGCTCCGGCGAGGCTCAATTATCAGCTCGCCGCCGAGGGCGCTGGCCCGGTACCCCATCATATGGACGCCCAAGCCTTTGCGACGTTTCTTGGCCACAAACCCCTTTCCGTCGTCCTGCACACTGACACAGACATGGCTCGCGCTCCGGTCGAGCGAGATCAGGACGTTTTTAGCGC
This sequence comes from Chthoniobacterales bacterium, assembly GCA_045809825.1. Classification (GTDB taxonomy): domain Bacteria; phylum Verrucomicrobiota; class Verrucomicrobiia; order Chthoniobacterales; family UBA10450; genus AV80. The sequence goes on from JBJMXC010000012.1 coordinate 4,137, forward strand.
CGGAATGTTTCACCGCATTCGTGACCGCTTCCTGCGCGATCCGGTACAAGTGCAGCGCGACCGCGTCGTCCGGCACTCGCACCCCCCGAGCTGCTTTAAATTGAACCTTGATCCCCGACTTCTGGCTGGCGCTTACCGCCAGGTCGCGGAGCGCGTCTTTCAATCCCGTCGCCGTTAACTCCACGGCCTGCAAGCCGCGGGCGAGCTCACGCGCGATCTCGACATTTCGATTCACCGTCTGGGCCGATTCCTCGAGACTCTGGGCCGCGGCTGAATCAGAACGCCCGACTTTTTTGGCGGTCGACTTCAGGAACAACGCGGTGGCTGTTAACTCCTGGCAAACCATGTCGTGGAGATCTTCGCCGATCCGGCGTTTCTCCCGCTCGCTGATCGCGAGCAGCTCGCGCTCGAGTTGGCGGCGCTGGGCCATGGTCCGCTCCAGCTCGTTGTTCGTCGCGACTAATTCACGCGTCCGATCAAGGACGCGTTGCTCCATTTCATCGCGGGCGTGGGCCAGCTGGTCTTCGATGCGGCGTTGATCCGTCGCGTCGCGCGCGACCTTGGCGAATCCGCGTGGTTTTTCATCGCGATCGTCAAGCCGCATCAAGACCCCGTCCGTCCAAAGGCGCGATCCGTCCTTCCGTAAGTGAAAACGGCGATCGAGTGCACGGCCCTCACGGTTTGCCGTCTCGATTTCCGCTTCGACAGCTCCGTTCTCGCGGTCCTCGGGCGTGAAAATGATCGCGGCGCTTTGGCCGATGGCCTCCTCCTGGGTCCATCCGA
>JBJMXC010000013.1:0-26388 GCA_045809825.1 Chthoniobacterales bacterium
CCAAACCCGGTTACAATAATTCCGCAATCTGGACAGCGTTAAGAGCCGCGCACTTTAACAGCTGATCCCCTGACACCCAGAACGAGAGGCCATTCTCAAACGCGCAGTCGCGTCTTACCCTTCCCACTTCGCAATTGTCCTTACCGGCGGTGAACAGCGGCATCGGGTACCGATTGTTTTGCGGCTCGTCGACCAGCTCGAGGCCGGGCGCTTTGGCGAGCACTTCGTGCGCTTCTTCAACGGACACTGGCCGTTCAAACTCAGCACTCACCGCGACCGAATGAGCGCGGTAAACCGGAACCCGGACGCACGTGACGGACGCGCGGAACTCCGGCAGGTGCATGATACGACGGCCTTCGTTCTGCATCTTCATCTCTTCCTTCGTGTAGCCATCGGGCAGAAATGAATCGACGTGCGGGAGCACATTGAATGCGATCGGATGGGGGTAGATTTCGGTTGTGGGCAGTTGATTGGCCGCCGCGGCTTCGACTTGAGTGCGGAGCTCACGGATCGCCCGGGCGCCGCTCCCGGAGACGGCCTGGTAACTGGCTGCGACCACCCGTCGGACGGTGAAGGCGCGATGCAAAGGATAAAGCGCCATCAGGGCGACAGCGGTCGTGCAATTCGGATTGGCGATTAATCCCCGATGGTTACGGACATCCTCGCCATTGATTTCAGGGATGATCAACGGCACCTCGGGGTCCATCCGAAAAACCGACGAATTATCGATCACAACCGCGCCGGCTTCGCGCGCAATCGGTGCGAACTCGCGAGAAATGTTTCCACCGGCGCTGAAGAACGCGACATCGATGTTTATGAAGGATTCGCGATTCAATTCCTCCGCCTGAATTTCCGTCCCGAGAAATCGAACCGTCGAACCAGCAGAGCGCGAAGAGCACAATGGCACAAGCCGCTCGACCGGGAAGGACCGGCGTTCCAGGACCCGCAGCAACTCTTCGCCGACGGCTCCGGTCGCGCCCACGACAGCGACGTGATAACTTTTCTTCGCCTTCGCCACAGCGCATCCTACCGCCGATTCCGATGAAGAAAAGCGTCCAGCCCACGATCGAGATCTCGGTTCGCAAGCAGGAGCTTGCGCTAAAGGTGGGGCCGAAAAAGGTCGCCAGTTTCCCGATCTCGACTTCGCGCTTCGGATTGGGAACGGAAGCAGGCAGTTTCAAGACGCCAACCGGCCGGTTTCGTATCGCCGAAAAGATAGGGGATGATGCGCCGGTCGGGACGGTGTTCAAGAGCCGGCGCCCGGTGCAACCTACCGAGCGGATGCTCCGCGAAGAGGATTTGATTATGACCCGGATCCTGTGGCTGGACGGTGTGGATCCGGAAAACGCCAATACTCACGCTCGTTACGTTTATATCCACGGCACCAATCACGAGGATCAGATTGGGACTCCAGCCAGCGATGGCTGTGTCAGGATGCGGAGCGCCGACGTGCTGGAGCTCTACAATAGGGTCCCGACCGGGACACCGGTGGTGATCCGACCCTGAGTAACAATCGGGTTTCACCCCTAGGAAAAAAGTCGAGAAAAGCGTTGCGTCAGGGGTCTTAACTGCCTAAATGACGGCAGCAACTTGCAGGGAAAGGGGGCGAAACTATTAAGTGAAAATTTTGAAAGCGATCATGATTTTGGCCATTGCGGCCGGCGCGCTGAGCCTGGGGGCTTGTGCGCAGCATAAAGAGGCCGCCACGACGACGACCTCGACCTACTCGAAATAACAACCTTCCAGTTGTCCGTCTGCGGATAGCTTTAACCATAAAAGGCCAGGTCGTTTTGCGGCCTGGCCTTTTTTCCTCCCACGCAGGGAGCCCCTTTTCTTTCCCGAATCACCTCCTAAGATGCGGGGCGTGGAATTAACCGGACAATCACTCCCGCTTTCGGAAATCGCCCGGGTCGCGTACGGCGGGATTGCCTTGGAGATTGCTGCTTCCGCGCGCCCCGGCATCGATGCGTCCCGAAGGGTCATCGAAGATATCGTCGCCCAGGGCGGGGTCGTTTACGGCGTCAGCACAGGCTTTGGGAAATTGGCCGACGTTCATATTCCGGCCACGGAACTGCGGCAACTCCAGCTGAACCTGGTTCGGAGCCATGCCTGCGGCATCGGCCAGCCACTCTCGGAGCCCGAGGTGCGCGCCATGATTTTGCTGCGGGCCAACGTCCTGGCGCTCGGATTTAGCGGAATTCGAGGTTCCGTGATCGAGCTTCTTTGCGAGCTGAACAACCGCCGGATTGTCCCGGTGATTCCAGAGAAAGGCTCGGTAGGCGCGAGCGGTGACCTGGCGCCGTTGGCCCATCTCTCACTAACCCTGATTGGGGAAGGGGAGGCTTTCTATAAAGGGGAGCGGCTCGCAAGCGGCAAAGCGCTCCGTCAGGCTGGCCTCGAGGCCGTAACGCTGGAGGCGAAGGAGGGCCTTGCCCTTCTCAACGGGACCCAGGCCATGCACGCGGTGGGCGGGCTCGCGTTGTTTCGCGCGCAGCGGCTTGCCCGGGTGGCCGACGTCGCCGGCGCCATGACCCTCGAAGCCTTGAAAGGCACGCCGACTGCCTTCGATTCGCGAATTCACCGCGCCCGGCCGCATCCGGGACAGACCGCGGCCGCTGATCATTTGCGGGAGCTGCTGAAGGACAGTGAAATCCGCGAGTCCCACGTTTCCGGCGATCCGCGCGTTCAGGATGCGTATAGCCTTCGGTGCATGCCGCAAGTTCACGGCGCAGCCCGAGGCGCTTTCGATCACTGCGAGTCAGTCCTCGAAATAGAATCCGGTTCAGCGACGGATAATCCGCTGGTCTTCGCCGAAGCTGGCGACGTTCTTTCCGGTGGGAATTTTCACGGGGCGCCGCTTGCCCTTGCCCTTGATTACGCAGCTATCGCGTTGACCGATTTGATGAGCATCAGCGAACGGCGAACCGATCGGCTGGTTAACCCCGACTCGAGCGAGGGACTGCCGGCGTTCCTCACTCCGCATGCGGGAACGCATTCGGGATTCATGATTCCGCACGTCGCCGCTGTCGCGCTCTTGAACGAAGCCAAGGTCCTGGCTCACCCGGCAAGCATCGACAACCTGCCGACCTCTGGCGGAAAAGAAGACCACGTTTCAATGGGCATGACTAGCGCGCTGAAACTGCGGTCCATCGTCGAGAACGCCGAGCACGTCATCGCGATTGAGATGCTCGCCGCTGCCGAAGGATTGGAATTTCGCAGGCCTCTAAAGAGCGGCGCGGGAGTCGAGCGCGCCTATGAATTGATCCGCTCGATTTCGCCGCGGGTGGATGCGGATCGTTCGATGTCGGCAGATATTGCCATCGTGGCCCAGGCGATCAGGAAAGGCGATTTCGACGGGATATGAGTGGACGGCGTGTCATCCGGGCTCCACGGGGAAGCGAGAAAAGTTGCAAGGGCTGGCATCAGGAAGCCGCGCTTCGGATGTTGATGAACAACCTCGATCCGGACGTGGCTGAAAATCCGGATCGCCTGATTGTTTACGGGGGGACTGGGCGCGCTGCGCGAAGCTGGGAGGCGTTCGATGCGATCGTGCGTTCGCTCCAGGCCCTCGAGAACGACGAGACCTTGCTCGTGCAATCGGGTAAGCCGGTCGGCGTGTTTCGCACGCATGACGAAGCACCACGAGTCCTCATCGCCAATTCCAACCTGGTTGGCCACTGGTCCAACGCGACCGAGTTCAATCGCCTCGAGCGGCTCGGGTTGACGATGTATGGCCAGATGACGGCTGGCTCGTGGATCTACATCGGCAGCCAGGGAATTGTGCAAGGGACGTTCGAAACATTTGCGGCGGCGGGCGAAAGACATTTTGGCGGAAGCCTCGCAGGGAGGCTGATCGTTTCAGGCGGAATGGGCGGCATGGGAGGGGCCCAACCGCTCGCCGCGACGATGAACGGCGCCCGTTTTCTCGGCATTGATGTCGATGCAACCCGGATCGAGAAACGGCTCAAGAGCGGTTACTGCGATAAGATCGCGCATTCGCTGGACGAAGCTCTGAAGCTGCTTGAAGGCGGAAAGGCGATCTCGGTCGGTCTCGTCGGCAATTGTGCCGATATTCTTCCTGAGCTCGTTCGGCGCGGTATCGTCCCCGACCTCCTGACCGACCAAACCAGCGCGCATGACGCGTTGAATGGCTACGTTCCGAATGGCCTGAGTTTCGAGGATGCGCTCGCGATGCGGGCTGCGAAGCCCGATGAATACATCGGGCGCGCATTGCGTTCCATGGGGATCCACGTCCAAGCGATGCTCGCGCTCCAAAAGAAGGGCGCGATTGCCTTCGATTACGGGAACAACATTCGGACTCAGGCGAAAAAGGCCGGCGTCGAGAATGCATTTGATATTCCGGGCTTCGTTCCCGAATACATCCGGCCCCTTTTTTGCGAAGGAAAAGGGCCTTTTCGCTGGGTCGCTCTCAGCGGCGATCCCGAGGATATTGCCCGGACCGATCGGCTGGCGCTCGAGTTATTTCCCGACAACGAGATCCTGGCCCGATGGATGAAGCTGGCCCAGGAACGAATTCATTTTCAAGGACTGCCGGCGCGGATTTGTTGGCTGGGTTACGGGGAGAGAGCGCAGTTCGGAGTGGCGATGAATGAATTAGTCCGGCGAGGGGAGATCAAGGCGCCGATCGTGATTGGGCGCGATCATCTCGATACCGGTTCGGTCGCGTCGCCATTTCGAGAAACCGAGGCGATGATTGATGGGAGCGACGCGATCGCGGACTGGGCGCTCTTAAACGCACTGGTCAATACGGCGGCGGGCGCATCGTGGATATCCATTCACAACGGAGGAGGCGTCGGGATCGGCTATTCCCAACACGCCGGAATGGTCGTCGTCGCCGATGGCACCGATCAATCAAAACGGCGTCTTGAGCGGGTGCTGACGAGTGATCCCGGAATGGGAATTCTTCGCCACGCTGACGCCGGCTACTCTCGCGCGATCAATTTCGCCAAAGACCACGATGTGGCCTTGCCGCTCGAGCCGAACCCACGCGACTGATCTTTACCGCCATGCAAAAGATCATCGAGTGCGTCCCCAATTTTTCCGAAGGCCGGGACCTTGACGTAATTCGGCAAATCACGTCGGCGATCGAATCGGTGGAGGGCGTGTCGCTGTTGAATGTCGATCCCGGCGCGACAACGAACCGGACGGTGGTGACCTTTGCCGGCTCGCCCGAGGCGGCGCTTGAAGCGGCTTTCCGCGGAATCCAAAAGGCGGCGGAATTGATCGATATGCGAAAGCAGAAAGGCGCGCATCCGCGAATGGGCGCGACCGATGTCTGCCCATTTATCCCGGTAAGTAACGTCAGCTGGGACGAAGCGATCGCCTGCGCGAGGCGGCTCGGAGAACGCGTCGGCAACGAGCTGAAGATCCCCGTTTACCTTTACGAAAAGGCGGCAGCCAATCCTGAACGATCAAACCTTTCGATTATCCGCGCCGGCGAATACGAAGGATTTTTCGAGAAAATCAAGGAACCCGCTTGGAAACCGGATTTCGGGCCCGCGGTCTTCAACGAAAAGTCCGGCGGAACGGTTATTGGCGCCCGCGAGTTCCTGGTTGCCTACAACGCGAACCTGAACACGAAAGCGGTTCGCCGAGCAAATTCGGTCGCATTCGATGTGCGCGAGAATGGCCGGATCAGGACCGAGGACGGAACGCCGACCGGTAAGCCCGTCCTCGATGCTAATGGAGAGCCAATTCGCGATCCCGGGATGCTCAAGCATGTGAAGGCTATCGGCTGGTATGTCGAGGAATACGGCCTGGCGCAGGTCTCGATGAACTTGACCAATCTCGAGGTGACGCCGCTTCATGCCGCGTTTGATGCCTGCGTCGAAGCTGCGGCCAAACGCGGACTGCGGGTGACCGGCTCGGAAGTCGTCGGCATGTTGCCGAAAAAATGTCTGGTCGACGCCGGCCGATATTTTCTGCGAAAACAAAAGTGGTCGGAGGGCGCTTCGGAAGAGGAACTGATCGATGTCGCCATTCGCTCGATGGGTTTGAGTGAGTTGAAGCCGTTCGATCCGAAAGAAAGAATCATCGAATCCAAAATGGAATCCGCTGCAAAGAAGTCGCTCGTGAAGATGGATCTGCGGCAATTCTGCAACGAAACGCTGAGCGATTCTCCGGCGCCGGGTGGCGGGTCCGTCGCGGCGCTGATGGGAGCGTTGGGAGCATCCCTTGGCGGGATGGTGGCCAACCTTTCCGCCGGCAAGCGCGGTTGGGACGACAAGCTGAGTTACTTCAGCGATTGGGCGGTCAAAGCGCAGCAGCTCAAGGATGAGCTCCTCTTCCTGGTCGACGAAGACACCTCCGCTTTTAACAAGGTAATGGAGGCGTTCGGTCTCCCGAAAGAATCCGCGGAAGAGAAAGCAGCACGGACCGCTGCTATCCAGTCCGCAAATAAATACGCAGCGGAGATTCCGTTGCGGGTTATGGAAACCGCAACTCGAGCTTTTCCCCTCCTGGCTGATATGGCGGAGAAAGGTAACCCGGCTTCAATCTCCGATATCGGCGTGGGTCTTCTTGCCGTCCGGGCCTGCATTGAAGGCGCTGGGATGAATGTGCGGATCAATCTGGCTGGGTTGAAAGATGAGGACGTCCGCCGTTCACTCCGCCAAAAGATGGAGCAAACGCTTCGCGAAGGCGAAAGCGAGTTCCAGCGAATTCGCACGGTCGTGGAAGGCAAGCTCGGGTAGGGTTCCTTGTGCCGCTTGTTGCCGTTCTTCACGCCGCGCAGTTGGTGACCGTTGCGGGCCCGGGTGGTCCGCGGGTCGGTCGCAAGATGCGCGACCTCGGCATCATCACCGATGGAGCGATGCTGGTAGAAGATGGCCGGATTGTCCAAGTCGGATCAACGGCCGAGATCAAAGCCGCGATGCAGCCGGAGTGTCGCGTCATCGACGCGTCGGGCAAATGCGTTCTCCCTGGATTCGTTGACGCCCACACCCACCCGGTGTTTGGCGGCGATCGAGTCGACGAATTCGAGCTGCGCGCGGAAGGTGCGACCTACGAAGAAATCGCCGCAGGCGGTGGCGGAATCCGGTCCACGGTTCGCAAGACCCGAGCAGCGTCGGAGGACGATCTGGTGGAGGGAGGGAAACGCCATGCTCGATGGTTTCTGCAGGGAGGTACGACCACGGTTGAAGCGAAGTCAGGCTACGGCCTTTCCGAGGAAGACGAAATAAAACTGCTTCGCGCGATTCGACGCTTGAACGCTGAGACCCCGCTGGAATTCGTTCCAACTTTTCTTGGAGCCCACGCGGTGCCAGATGAATTTGGAAGCGCTCCGGAACAATATGTTGCCCTCGTCATTCACAAAATGCTGCCGAGGATCGCCGAGGCGAGTCTCGCCGAGAGTTGCGACATCTTTTGCGAGCGCGGCTATTTCGACATTGCTGATTCCGAGAAAATCATGCGAGCCGCGCAGGGACATGGGCTGCGCCTCCGAATGCATGTCGATCAGCTGACGAACTCAGGCGGGGCGTTTCTCGCAGCGCGATTGCGAGCCGCTACGGCCGATCACCTCGAACAGGTCAACGCGGCGGAGATCGCAGCCCTGGCCGAGGCAGGAGTCCAACCGGTTTTGTTGCCGGGCTCGGTCTACTCGTTAGGCAAGACCCGGTATCCACCCGCGCGCGAAATGATCGAAGCGGGCCTGGCCGTTGTTCTGGCTACGGATTTCAACCCGGGTTCGTCCCCAACGCCGTCGATGCCGATGGTCCTGTCGCTCGCGACGACGCAAATGAAAATGACCCCTGCGGAAAGCATAACCGCGGCGACGATCAACGCTGCGTTCAGTCTGAATCGTGGCGACAGGATTGGCTCGCTCGAGCCGGGCAAACGGGCGAATTTTGCGATCTACGATTGCCCGGATTACCGCGAGATCGCTTATTACTTCGGCGTTTCGCTGATGGATTCGGTCTATGTGTGTGGTGAGAAGGTAGATTGACCAAGCGAGCGACGAAGCGCTCGATCCACCTATTGCGCATCGCTACGGGCACCCGTAACGTCGCTGCGAAATGAAAGTGGAGGTAGAGAACCAGCCGCCTGGGGTGGCGACGCTGCGGATCGAGCTCGCGCCGGACGCGGTCCGCAAGGAGTGGGATTCGATCGCGAGCAATTATTCGCGGCATGCTCGCATCCCGGGATATCGCCCGGGCAAGGCGCCGCGCCAGGTGATCGAGAAGAAGTTTCGCAAGGAAATCCAGGAGGAACTCACGAAGACGCTCGTTTCGCGAGGTTATCACGACGCGATCGCGGAGAAGCAACTGCGGGTGGTATCGCTCACCGACGTCGGCGACGTGGAGTTCGGAGAGGACCGTTCGATGCGCTTTCGCGCCACGGTTGTGACGGCGCCGGAATTTGAACTGCCCGATTACAAGAGTGTGCCGGTCCAGCTGCCGGACACGGCGGTGACCGAAGCGGAAGTCGACACCGCGCTCGAGCGGTTGCGCGACCAAGCCGCGGATTTTGTCGATGTCCCGGACCGCGCTTTAGCGATGGGAGATTTTGCCGTTATCGATTTCACAGGCGCAATCGATGGGCTCGCGATCAGCGAAATCGTGCCGGAGGCGAGCAAGAATCTGCATGGTGGGAAGAAGTTTTGGCTCCACCTCGCGCCTGAGAATTTCCTGCCAAAATTTTGCGAGCAACTCGTTGGGATGAAGCCGGGCGACACCCGGAGCGTGCAGGTCGAGTTTCCGGCAGATTTTCCCGTAACAGAACTGGCTGAAAAGAAGGCGGACTATGCGGTCACGCTAAACGAGCTCAAAGAAAAGGTTTTGCCTGCGATCGACGACGCTTTCGCGGCGAAAATGATGCCTGAGAAATCGCTCGCCGATTTGCGCCACGCCATCGAGCACAATCTCGAGCACGAAAAAGAGCACGAAGTCGAGCGCGCGAAAGAGCAGCAGATCGTGAAGTTCCTCCACGAGCGGATCAGCTTCGATCTCCCACCGCCACTGTTAAAGAATGAGACGCGGCGCGCGCTGAATGAACTCGTCCACCGGAACCGCGAGCGCGGCGTCCCGGACGAGCTTCTTAAAGGCAAGGAGAAAGAGCTAATCGAAGGCGCAGGTTCGCTGGCGGCACACCGGTTGAAAACGAACTTCATCCTTCACCGGATTGCCGAGGCAGAGAAGCTGGAGGTCACCCAAAAAGAGATCGACGAACGCATCCGCGAACAGGCCGCGCATTACAACGTTTCGGTAGATAAAATGAGGAAAGAACTCGAGGAACACGAACGGCTTAACGCGCTCGCGGAAGAGATCTTGCTGGGTAAGACCCTTGATTTTTTGAAGGCAAATGTTAGCGTTGAAACGACTTCAGAACAGGCGGCGGCAACCGCTCCGCCACAATAAAACATGACCGCCGCCAACAAAAATTTCTCGCAATCAGTCCTTATTCCCATGGTGGTCGAACAGACCGGCCGGGGGGAACGCAGCTACGATATTTACTCGCGGTTGCTGAAGGATCGCATCGTTTTTATCGGGACGCCGATCGACGATCACATCGCGAACCTCGTCATCGCGCAACTCCTCTTTTTGCAAATGGAGGACGGCAAAAAGGACATCAACATTTACATCAACTCGCCGGGCGGTTCGGTCACTGCCGGGCTGGCAATCTACGACACGATGCAGTTCCTGACCTGCGACGTGACGACCTATTGCCTCGGGATGGCGGCCAGCATGGGCGCGGTCCTGCTTTGCGCCGGCACGAAAGGGAAGCGGTTCGCCTTGCCCAACTCAGACATCATGATTCACCAGGTTTCGGGCGGCGCCCAGGGCCAGGCCAGTGATGTCGAGCGCCAGGTCGAATACATGTTCAAGCTGAAGAAGCGCCTGATTAAAATCATCGCCCAGCACACCGGCAAGCCGGAGGACCAGGTGCGCCTGGATTCGGACCGCGATTATTACATGTCGGCGGCCGAAGCGAAGGGCTACGGCCTGGTTGACGAAGTGATCAAATCCCGCAAGGAGGCAAAGCTGCTGGATGGTGCCAGTCCAGAGGGCTCAACCGCCATCGCCGAGGCCGCTTTGCCGAAGAAAATCGAGGAATAGAAGCTGCTCTTTTAGACCCAGATATGGCGCGTGCTTCCAACCTCACCATGTGCTCCTTCTGTGGCAAGAGCCACGCGGAGGTGCGCAAGCTTATTGCCGGCCCCGGTGTCTACATTTGCGACAGCTGCATCAACGTCTGTAAGAGCATCCTCGATAAGGAGCTAAACGAAGACGCACGGCGCCAATCCTCGACGATTCGCGTTCCCAAGCCGGCTGATATCCGCCATTCGCTCGACCAATACGTCATCGGCCAAGATGTCGCCAAGAAGACGTTGTCAGTCGCGGTCCATAACCATTTCAAACGCGTCCTGCAAAGCGCGCCGGCGGACAGCTCGGCGGCGTTCCAACCTGATCCGTTTGCCGACGTCGAAATCGAGAAGAGCAATATCCTCCTCATCGGGCCGACCGGATCCGGAAAAACGTTGCTCGCCAAAACGCTAGCTAAAATTCTCGACGTCCCGTTCTGCATCGCAGACGCGACCACTTTGACCGAAGCCGGCTACGTCGGCGAAGACGTCGAGAACATCATCCTGCGCTTGTTGCAGAATGCCGATTATGATGTGAAGCGCGCCGAGATCGGCATCGTTTACATTGACGAAATCGATAAGATCGGCCGCAAGACCGATAACGTCAGCATCACACGCGACGTTTCAGGCGAAGGCGTCCAGCAGGCGCTCCTGAAAATTCTCGAAGGCAGCACATGCAACGTTCCGCCGCAGGGTGGACGCAAACATCCGCATCAGGAATACATCCAGGTTAACACCGAGAAAATCCTGTTCATTTGCGGGGGTGCTTTTGTCGGCCTCGACAAGATCATCCAGAAGCGGATCGGCCAGCGGACGATGGGCTTCAATAGCCCGACGCTCGAAGTCGAAGCGGCGCTGGCGAAAGAAGCAGTGCGCCACGTTGAGCCGGAAGATTTGTTGAGCTTCGGGATGATCCCGGAATTCATCGGCCGTTTGCCGGTGCTCAGCGCGCTCGACGCACTGACCGAAGAAGAGATGGTCGCGATTCTGACCGAGACAAAGAACGCGATGATCAAGCAATACACCAAGCTTTTCGCGATGGAAGGTGTGCGCCTGAGCGTGACGAAGGATGCTTTGAAAGCGCTCGCTGCGCAGGCCGTCACCAAGGGCACTGGCGCGCGCGCTCTCCGTTCGATGCTCGAGCGGATCATGCTCGAGATCATGTACGATGTGCCGAGCCGCGAAGACATCGCGGAAGTCACGATCAATCGCGCCGTGGTCGAGGGCAAAAAGATGCCCCTGATCCGGAAGAAGCAGGACAAGGACGCGGCGTAGTTCAAAGGCGGCGAAAACTTCTGCCGAACGGCCCGAGCCGGACTGGCAACGCCGAATCTCGAATTCCGAGCGGGCATTTCGTCATCTCGCGGGTGTAAGCAGTTTCTGACTTCGGGATTGGACGTTGGGCGCGGGGCGTTCGACGTTTTCTTCAATGCAGGTCGTCGTCATCAATACAGGCACAGAGCTGCTCCTCGGCGATGTCCTAAACACGCATCTCCGCTTCATCGCCCGCGAAATCTTCGCGCTCGGATTGCGGATCGATCGGCAGGTCACGGTGCCCGACGGCGACGCGATTCGGGACGCGATCGAGGATTTGCGCGAGGCCGACATCATTTTCATCACCGGCGGCCTGGGTCCAACAACGGACGACATTACGCGGGAGATCACCGCTGAGTTGTTCGGGCTGAAACTCGTGCACGATCCAAACATCCTCCAAGCGATCCAGGAGCGCGCGGCCAGTCGCGGGTTCCGACTGACCGATCGCGTGGCCCGGCAGGCCGACGTGCCCGAGGGGGCGACGGTGTTGCCTAACGCCCACGGGAGCGCGCCCGGTCTCTATTTGGCTGCGGACGAGGCGCAACAACGTCCGCACCTGTTCCTCTTGCCCGGACCGCCTCGCGAACTGCATCCAATGTTCGTCGATTCCGTCTTGCCGATCCTTCGCCGAATCGTTCCGGACGCAGCAGCGGCAGAACGTCGTCTGTTTCGCATTGCGGGCATAGGTGAATCGCTCGTCGAAGAGGCAGTTGGAGAGCAGTTGCTCGCGCTGCCCGGTCTCGAGCTCGGCTATTGCGCGCGGCCAGGAGAAATGGATCTGCGTCTGATTGGCGAAGCGTCGGTCCTCGATAAGGCCGAGCGCATCGTGAGACAAAAACTGGGGACGGCGATTTTCTCAACCGACGGCAGCGATCTCGAGGCGGCGGTCGTGAAGCTTTTGACTGAACGCAAACAGACGTTGGCGATTGCCGAGTCGTGCACCGGCGGTTATCTCGCCCACCGCATCACCAATGTTCCCGGGGCCTCAGCCGTTTTTCTCGGCGGCTGCGTGACGTATTCGAATGAAGCCAAGGCCGCGATGCTCGGAGTCGAGCCCGCCCTGATCGATGGGCACGGCGCCGTAAGCAAGCAAGTCGTGCAAGCCATGGCCGAAGGGGCGCGCGCCAACACGAATTCCGATTTCGCGCTCGCCACGACCGGGATTGCAGGCCCAGCCGGTGGGAGCGAAGAGAAACCGGTCGGCACCGTTTTCATCGCGCTCGCCGCAAGAGATCGGCCGATCTCAGTCCAGAAGCGATTTTTCCCAGACGATCGGCCAACGTTCAAGGAACTAACTACGCAAGCCGCTCTGGAGATGCTGCGACACCGCTTGCTCGAGCCGCGAGAAACTTAGGGATCGACGCGAACGGGCGTGCCGATTTTTACATGCGCGTAAAAGGCGGCGGCAGCGGGTTCGGGCATTCGGATGCAGCCGTGGGACGCCGGATAACCGGGCAGAATGCCGACGTGCATCCCGACGCCTTGGGCAGTGAGGCGCATGAACCATTTCATCGACGCCCCGACGTAGTGTGTGCCGCTCGGGGCTGCGTCAATTTGTGAGCTGATCCCGCCGCGAACGGTGCGCCCGCTCGAGTCGACATAGTCGCCGTAAATGTTGGAGCGATGGTCTTTGTCTTTTTCAAGGACGCTGAAATTTCCGTTCGGGCTGGTGTGCCCGCGCTTGCCGGACGAGATTGGGCTGTCGATTGCGATTTCATCCCCGGTCATTAAATAGGCGCGCTGTTTCGTGAGCGAAACGATCACGTGAGCATTGTCGGGGGTTACGCGGGCGAGGACCTCGTTGTTCGTGCTGATACCCGGCTGTTTCGAAATCAGCTCGCTCGCCTTCTTCATTGGCTGGGTGGGAGTGGCCGACGGCTTAGGGCGGTTCGGCAACTGCGGAGGCTTAGCCGCGGGACTGGCAGCAGGCCGCGAAGGGGTTCGGCGGGGGCCCTGCGCGTTCGCGTCCGAGGTAAAAACAGCCAGCGCGACGACAGGGATAAGGCAGAGGAAGCGCGAGATCACGTTTGATTCAGGTCCCAACATATGTATCGACGCGTTTCAGCCAACCGGGTAACCAGCGCGCTTCGTTTCGTTCCGGCGGCGAATTGCGCACACGATTTTTCAACACGGCGCGAGCCGACTCGGCAAAATTTCTCGCGGCCGCCGTCCCGCTCGCATCGTCCTTCATTCCTTCAAGCACTTGCAACAAGCCCCATCCTTGTCCGGCGTAGCGCTCCGTGGCAAGAACACCTTCACCCTTGAAGTTAACGTAATCGACCAGCGCGTAACAGCCGGTCGCCGTGCTCGCGACCGAATCGAAACGGCCTTGGACGACTCTGTGGTTTGCCGCGCCACCTTCAGCGAGCATTTTCGGAAGTGCCTCGCGGAGACGTTTGACGAGAAACTCCGCCTGCAGATCGATGGTGCGGGTGAGGAATTCCCGCAGCTCTTTCATAGGTTGGCTTTGCGCCGCCTGGTTAAATTCAGTCCGCGAGCTCCAGGGACACGCGCCTCTCTGGTCGACAACAGCGGGCAACTTCGCGCCGCGCGCGGATGCGAACTCGACGAATTTTGGGAAACTCTCCTCAAACGGCCCGCGAACCCCTTTGGGGTACCAAATGAAGTGACCAATCCCCAGCGACGCGAAGTTTTCCCCGGCGTTCCAAGAGGTGAGCCCGGCGACGGTGCCGCCGCATTCATTTTGCCAAATCCGGTTGCCGATCCGGCGCGTTTCGGCCGGGGACAGCTGGACCGCTGCATTCACCGGCCCGATCAGGAAGACCAGAAACAGCGCGATGAACCAAGCCCTTCTTTGAGCGCGTCCCAACCGGCTTGACGCCCGTATTTTCTGCTCTAGCGTGCCACTTTCCGGAGCGCCCAGATCCAATAGCTCAACCACGGCGCCCGGCCTCATCTTGCTTATGAAACGTTTCATGATTTGCCTCACCGCGCTATCCATGGCTTCGCTCGGGTTCGCGGAAGATAAACCCCAACTGAAGGACCAAAAGGACAAAGCCAGTTACAGCATTGGCTATGATATCGGGTCGACTTTCAAGAAACAAAATATCGAATTGAACACCGACGCGCTGGTCGCAGGAATGAAGGAAGCCCTCGCCGGAAAAGACGGCACGATGACGAAAGAAGAGCGCGAGAAAACGCTCGAGACTTTCCAAAAAGAGATGATGGAAAAACAGGTGGCGGCGAGCAAGGAAGCCGCGGCCAAGAACCTCGCCGAGGGCGAAAAATTTCTGGCCGAAAACAAAAAGAAAGAGGGCGTGAAAACGACCGCAAGCGGGTTGCAATACAAGGTCGTCAAGGAAGGGACCGGACCGACCCCGAAAGAAACGGATACGGTAGTGACCAATTATCGCGGGACGACGATCGATGGGAACGAATTCGATAGCTCATACAAACGCAACGAACCAGCGACCTTTCCGGTCAACCGCGTCATCAAAGGCTGGACCGAGGCTCTCCAGTTGATGAAGGTCGGTTCCAAGTACCAGCTTTTCATCCCGGCTTCGCTTGCCTATGGCGAGCGCGGAGCGGGCCGCGATATTGGCCCGAATGCGACGCTGATTTTTGACGTTGAACTGCTCAGCATCAAGCCACCTGAGCCCGCAGCGACGGTTGCGCCCGGCGCGGCAGCGCCCTCGCCCGGAACGAGCCCCGCAGCCAAGCCCTCGGTCTCTATTTCGCCAGCCGCGATAAAGCCGGCGCCGGCGGCGTCACCGTCGCCGACGGTGAAGAAGTAACCGCACCGCCGCAAATCACCTCAGGGCTTGGTTTCGCTGGTCTCCCACGCGAGGCGAGGTGCGTCGCCCCACAGATCTTCGAGGCTATAGAACTCGCGCTTTTCGCGGCGGAATATGTGCACGATGACCTGCATGTAATCGAGTACGATCCACTGACTCGCAGGGAATCCATCGACCGACACCGCTTTAACGCCATGCTGGTCGCGGAGGCGTCCTTCAATCTCACCGGCAATCGCCTTTAAATGCGGTTCAGATGTCCCCGAACAGATCACGAAAAAATCGGTAAAACTGGAAATCCCCTGGAGATCGAGGACCACGATGTCTTCCGCCTTTTTGTCGGCCGCGAAGTTGGCGCAGCTTCTGGCTAAATTTTCGGCGGTGATTTCTACGACTCCCGGTAAAGCTTGTGTTCTTGGATGATTGTCTCGACGGCTGAGGGTACGAGATAACGAATGGATAGGCCGCGCGCAACCCTGTTTCTGACCTCGGTTGCCGAAATGTCGATGTGACGCCGGACGGTGCGGAATGGATGTTCGGTCTTCAGGCCGGTTCGGTCGAGCACGGCGAACTCGACAATCTTCGAGAGGTCGGCAAACCGATGCCAGGTGGAAAGGCGCCCGACGTTATCTTCGCCGATAAGACAGATGAATCGCGCGCCTGGCTGGCGAGTTCGAAAAGCTTCGACGGTATCGATTGTGTAGGAAGGTGCCGGACGCGCCAGCTCCAGGGTGTCGAGACAAAATTGCGGCTGGCCCTCAATTGAGGCGCGCACCATTTCCACACGAAGCTCCGCAGGGGCTAATAATTTTCCCACCTTGTGGGGCGAGGCGGAAGCCGGGATGAAGATCACCTCGTCGAGCCCCAACTGCTCGATCGCGTCGCGGGCGAGAATTAAATGCCCATTGTGAATAGGGTCGAACGTCCCGCCGAAGATGCCGATCGTTTTCAATATCGAGTGAAATCTTGTTTCGCAGTTCGAGGCGAAAAGTAAAGTGAGCCCGTGAACAGTGCACCGCTCGGACAGTTAATTCTCACCGGCGTCCCCGGATACGAGCTCGATGCCAAATCGGCCGAATTATTCCGGAGGATCCAACCGGGCGGGTTCATCCTCTTTGGCCGCAACATCCAAAGCCCGACACAACTCCGGAAACTGATCGACGATTTGCGCGATCTGAGTGAGATCGAGCCGATCATTACCATCGACCAGGAAGGCGGCCGTGTCTCCCGGCTCCGCCTGATCGGGAACGAACCGCCGAACGCGCAGCAGCTACGCGACCGCGACGATGTGACGCTGGTGCGGCGCCATGGCGAAATTACGGGCCGGGTCCTGCGTCTTTTCGGATTCAACCTCGATCTCTGCCCGGTCCTCGACATCTCTTTCGATGATGAAGCTGACAATTCACTGCGCGGCCGTTGCTACGGCAGGGATGTCGAACAGGTAGTACGGCTTGCCGGGGCCTTCAACGATGGCATGCGAGGCGAGGGGATTCTGAGCTGCGGAAAACATTTTCCCGGCTATTCCGCCGCGACCGTCGACGCGCATCATGATTTGCCGAAAATCGAGCGGACGCGCGCGGAGCTCGACCAGGAAGAGCTGGCCGTGTTTAAAGAATTTTCCGGGAAGGTCGACAGCATGATGATCTGCCATGGCTGGTATCCGGCCTTCAACCCGTCGAAACGGCCGGCTTCGCTCTCGCCGGAAATCGTTAGCCAACTTCTGCGGCAGGAATTCGGATACGACGGGCTGATCATGACTGACGACCTGGATATGGGGGCGATTCTCAACGAGTACGGCCTCGATGAAACAATCCGGCTGGCAATCGAAGCGGGAAACGATTGGGTGATGATTTGTCACCGGGTCGCCGAAATCGAGAGAGTGCATGCTGTTTTGCAAACCTTGCCAGGCGCTCAACGCGAACGCGCATTGGCGAGCGTCGCGCGGACGAAAACAAAGCTGGCGCCACCGGACGAATTCTCGGAGACGCGATTTAAGGAGATCGACTCCGAGATCTGGAACCTACGCGTGGCTGTTCTAGGTGAAGAGGAAGCCGCCAAACGCAGTCCGGAAGACGGAAAGCGCTCGCCCGTGGAGACGTATTGAGAAGCACTCCATCGTAGCGACGGCGCTCTGTTGCCGTATTAACCGAGCCATGCAATCTGCGGTCCTTACGCCGACAGAGCGGCGTGGTTACCGACCTTTTCAGAGGCGGCGCTTGCCGACTTTCGCCAGGACTTCTTTTGCCGCGCGTTCGCCGCTTTCCGCGGCGCCTTCCATGTAGCCGTTGAAGCCCACGCTCGTGTGTTCGCCGGCGAAAAACAGATTGCCCACGGACGTTGCGATGCTGTCGGCCAGCGTCGTGTACTGGCCGGGCTTGAAACAAGTGTAGGACCCGAGCGTGAATGGGGCGCTCGGCCAGTGCTGACGCATGGCTTTCTTCGTGAAAGCCTCGGCCACGCCGGGATAAATCTTCTCCAGCTGTCCGACGAATGAAGCAGCGCGGTCCTGGACGTCACCGTCGTTCAGATGGAGACCAAGATTGCCGCCGGCGAAATTGGTCAGGATCGAGTGGCTGCCGGGCTGCCCGCGGCTCGTTTCCCAGCAGCATTGAAACTCCATGTCCGTGAACGTGTACCCGGTGCTGCCTGCCTCTTCCCACACTCGGCGCGAAAACCCCGCGATCAGTTTCGCATTCATTCCGTAGCCAAGTTCCTGGATCGCCTTGCGCTTTGCCTCGGGCAGTTCGAGCCGCAGATCGAGCTGTCGCAAAACCGTGAATGGAAGCGCGAGCACGACAACGTCGGCCTTCTCGTCGCTGGTTGCGTTATCGCGGCGAAGCGCCAACCGAAATCCGTCGCCATCATTCGCGATCGATTCGAGGCGGGTCGCAAATTCAACCGGCTTTTCCAGCCGCTTTGCCAGGCGGGTCGGCACGCTATCGTTGCCCTCAACAATGTGAAAGCGCTCGTCGCTGTCCCCAAAAATGCGAACGTCGTCGAGAGGCATTTCGTCGCCCATCGTCATCAAAAGGTTGAGCGCGCTCTGTTGATCAAGCTCGAGTCCGTACTCGCCGACATATGCCGCGCGCAACATCCTGGTCACGAGCCCGGTCACCCCACGCCTTTCCAACCATTCGGAAATGCTGAGCCGATCTATTTCTTCGGCATGTGGCGTATCGTAGCTGATCTCGGGTTCGTCATCATCGGAGTCCTTCAACTTTTCCAGATCGCTCGCTATCGCTTTCGCGACCGGCCGAAACAGGTCGATGAAACTGGCATCGACCGGCAGCAATCGCCCCTCGAAAAAGTAAGAGTGTCCCTCTCCTTCGTTTTTTCCGGCGAGATCGTTCAGCGTAAGGCCGAGCTCCTTCACCAGGCGTTGCATCGTCAGATGATTTGAATCGATGTATTCGCCGCCCAGCTCGGTCAGCTGATTGTCTGGAAAGAAATTGCGGAGACTGAACATCCGGCCGCCCGCACGAGCACTGGCTTCAACGACGCGAGCCGCAATGCCATTTTCGCGGAGCCGGTGGGCGCAGACCAGCCCGGCCGTCCCACCGCCGACGATCACGACTCTGGGCGCCTGAGGGCCCTTGGCGATCGCCCGCCGCACCGGAGAGAGCGTCGCACCTGCCGCCGCGGCAAGCGTCGTCCCAAGAAAACGGCGGCGGTCCCATCTCGCGGCTTCGATTCGCTCGATTCCTTCGGCCGTGCCGGCTTTTGTTTGTTCCAACCACGACGCCACTCGCAGAGAGCGTCGCACCTGGTGAAAAATCGGAGAACGAGCCATGAAATTTCGGCCGCCACTATGAATGGATGGATACCGGCAAGGCAAGCGGCGAGCGATTGACGATACTGGCCTCCGCCCATAACATGCGCGCGTGCAAGCTGAGCTGGAGCAATTGCTCGTTCTTCAAAATCGCGATCAGAAGATCCGTCAGATAAAGACCGAGATAAAAACAATCCCGCAACAGCGCCAGAACCTGGAGGCGCAACTGGCGGCGAGCGCGGCTGCGTTAAACGCTCTCAAGAGCAAGGGGCAACATCTGGAGATGGACCGGAAGAAACTTGAGCTCGATGCCGGCACTCGCCGCGAAAGTATTAACCGGCTCAAGACACAGCAGTACGAGACCCGCAAGAATGATGAGTTCCGCGCGATGGGCAACGAGATCGAGCGTTACGAAAAAGAAATTCAGGAGATCGAAGACCGGGAACTCGAATTGATGGACCAAGCTGAGCGACTAAAAGTCGATCTCGCCGCGGAAGACAAAAAGGCGGCGGGTGCGCGCGATTCCATTTCGCGACAAATGGCCGATCTCGATCAAAAGGCGAAAACGCTCGACGGGCAGTTGAGCCAGCTTACGGCTGAGCGCACCGAGCTCGCCAGCAAGGTCGAAGAAGATTTGCTCAGCCTGTTCGAGCGCCTCTTTGTCAGCAAAGGCGACGCCGCGGTCGTGGGCCTGGAACATGAGGTTTGCACCGGTTGCCACATGAAGGTCACGACGCAGACCGCGCATCGGGTTAAGAATGGCAAGGAAATCGTGAGCTGCGAGCAATGCGGCCGGATTCTCTACGCCGCTGAATAATCTTCCTCTTCCTCTGAATCCTTAGAGGAAAGCAGAGGCAAAGGAAGCGGAAGCGCAAGATTGGGTCAAACGTTGAAGCGGAACTCGACGACGTCGCCGTCTTTTACGACGTATTCCTTTCCTTCGATCCGGAGCTTGCCTGATTCGCGGGCTTTCGCGGAAGAACCGAGCGCGACGAGATCGTCAAAATGCACCACTTCGGCGGCGATAAAGCCGCGCTCGAAATCGGTGTGGATGACGCCGGCTGCGGCCGGCGCTTTGTCACCGGCTCGAATCGTCCAGGCTCGTGTTTCCTTTTCGCCGGTTGTCAGGTAGGTACGAAGACCGAGCAGATGGTAAACGGCACGAATCAGCGCGCTCACCCCACTGCCTTCCACCCCGAGGTCGCGCAGGTATTCCTGCGCCTCGGTTTCGCTCAAATCGACCAATTCACTCTCGATCTGGGCACTGATTACGACTGCCTCAGTGGCAAAATGGTTTCGGGCGTATTCCTGCACTGCGATGACATGAGAATTGCCCCCCTGCCCGGACGTCGCGAGATCCGCCTCGGCAACGTTACAGGCGAAAAGCGTGGGCTTTGAACTGAGCAGGAAGAAATCGCGAGCGATCTCTTTTTTCTCCGGCGACAACTCGAGCGTCACGGCCGGGCGGCCGGCATCGAGGTGAGGGAGGAGCTTATCGATGACGGCGCTTTCGGCCTTGGCGGTTTTCGAACCCGCGCGCACTTCTTTCTGGAGCCGGTCGTGACGCTTTTGCAGGGTTGCGAGATCGGCGAGGACAAGCTCCGTGTTAATGACCTCGATGTCGCGGATCGGGTCGATCGAACCGCTGACGTGATGAATATCGGCGTTCTCGAAGCAGCGCACCACCTGCACGATCGCGTTCACTTCGCGGATGTGACTAAGGAACTGGTTTCCGAGGCCTTCTCCGGCACTCGCTCCTTTGACGAGACCGGCGATGTCTACGAACTCAATGGCGGCCGGGATAATTTTCTGCGAATGCGAAAGCTTCGAGAGCGCGCCGAGCCGGGAGTCGGGCACAATGACGACACCGAGATTAGGGTCGATCGTGCAAAAAGGATAATTAGCCGCCTGCGCCTTTCGGGTCCGGGTTACCGCATTGAACAACGTGGATTTACCCACGTTCGGTAGCCCGACAATTCCAGCGCTCAACATAAGGCGCGGACGGTAATCCGCGATTCAATCAGCTGCAATGAATGGGATTTACGGCGGAGAAGGGGAGAGCACGCAGCCGGGAATCAATTTCTCTTCCTGTGCGCCCTCTGCGGTAAAAACCAGGTATGGTCGAGGTGTCAGCGGCGCCGCACAGGCACCCAAGGTACAAAAGACCCGGGCACTGACTCATGGCGAGGCAATGCCCGGGTTTTGATTATGACGGTATCAAATTCGATACCGCGAGATGCGGCGTTGTTTAACGCGCGTACAAGGAACTTTTCGTGCGATCAGTTTTCCTCTCCGCAGCTGCAGAGTTGCTGGACTCTGTGTTGGCGCAGCTTGCCAGGAAGGACGTGATTAGAACGAGGGCGGTGAGGCCGATGAGTTTGTTTATCATTGCGCAAGTCTTTGCAAGCGCCGTACCGCGCAGAAATGTCGTTCCTAAGCGGCTAACAGACAGTAGTTTAACGATGGACATAGAGAAACCATGCCCATAATAAAATTCCGGAACCGGGATTTGCTGTTGCGTTTTCGGGATGCGCTATCATCCCGCAATCCGCCTGATCATGTTCCGCGTCGACAATGCCATGCCGGCATCGTGAGCGCCGGCCGGCGAAAGATAATCGGGCCGCCGGGATTCGAACCCGGGACCTCTTGAACCCCATTCAAGCGCACTACCAAGCTGTGCTACGGCCCGTTTTCCGCCGCCCACTATCACCGCCAGATCGGGGATTGCCAAAATGTTTTCATGGTGGATCGCGCGGTTCGTGGCGCGATGAGAAGGCGCGGGCTGGCGGGTTACTATCACCGAGCGACCGAGCGCTCGTTCCACCCGGTGAGGAAGGCGTCGATCAACTGCGGTAGATCATCGCTGTAGCCGCCTTCCAAAATCGCGCCGGTCGGAATCTGCGTTTCCTTCACCCAATTTCCGAATGAGGCGAAGTCCTCCGGCTCCAGCGTCATTTCAGTGATGGGATCACCACGGTAGGCGTCGAAACCGGCGGAGATCAACAGCAGGTCGGGTTTGAAACTTGTTAGTGTATCAAGGGCGCGGCTCACCTCAGCGACGTGCTTTTCGCGCTCGGTAAAGGGCGCGACCGGGAAGTTGTGAATGTTGCCGGACGACCGGGTGCCCGTGCCGGGATAACCCGGGAATTGATGGATCGAGGCAAAGACAATCCGCGCATGGCCAGCCACGATGTCTTCCGTGCCGTTGCCGTGATGCGCGTCGAAATCCCAGATGCCGACGCGCTCGGCGCCATTCTCCAGGGCATCGAGCGCCGCGACAGCAATGTTGCTGAAATAACAGAAGCCCATTGCGCGTTCCCGCATCGCGTGGTGTCCCGGCGGGCGCATCAGACTGAAAGCCGGATTTCCCTTCAGCGCCTCGCGAGCTACATCGATGGCTCCGCCCGCCGCCCGCAAGGCGTGCTCGTAAATTCCGCGGTAATTTGGCGTGTCACTATCAAAAGGCATTGCAGCCGCGCGGATGCATTCCAGATGTCGGACGGAATGCGCTCGGAGCAGCGCCGTTTCCCCGGCCGATCCGGGGCTGCGCCACTCCCAGTCGTGATGGCGCTGTTTCAACAATGGCACCGACCGTTCAATTCGCGCGGGCCGTTCCGGATGCCCCGGAGCTGAGTACTGAATGCAATGTGGATCGTGAAAGATGATCATTTATACGCCTACTCCGTTCTTGACCTTGCAATCGCTGTCCGCCCAGCCTTCGGCATGAAATACTCCCTTAAGCTCATTACTCTGCTTCTGTCGACCTTTGCTGTTTGCAGTTTCCTTCGCGCCGGTCCACCTGCCGCGGACGTTGGCGATGCCGAATCATTCGGTCATGCCGCCTTATACATGGGGGCGGCGAGCGGGTTCGTTCACCTCAAGCCCGCAACGGCAGCGTGCACGCCTGCGCCAGCGCCGCTGCCCCCGGCTACGGCAAATGATGATCAATGTTTCACGCTCAATCCCGCGCCGGACGAGACCAGTTTTGAGGCGAAGGATATTTGCCGGATCAAGTTACCGAAGAAAGCGACGCGAACGATTATCTATCCGGCGCTCAATTTCTTCATCGATTACCAGCTCCGGAACACGAGCGGCACCGACCAGCCGTCCGCCGTCTTCGATTTCAGTGCTGAACTGGTGATTGAAAGCGATGCGCTTCTCGATCCATCCATCATCGATCCGCAAACCACCTTGCCTGCCAATGGGAAGCTCGTCCATCAGTTCGGCTACACTTTCATCGACAGCCGCAGCATGAAAAACAACGATCGGCAGAGAATCCGCGAGACCTTGGTGCGGGTCGGTAATGCCGGCATTAACAAAGCCGCGCTCGTCGCCCAGGGGCTGCCCCAGAGCGTGGTCGACGATTTATTCGCCAAACCGATGACCATTCGGATGAATGTTAGCGGCGATGCGCAATTCGTTACTGATGCCAGCATCACCGGCAACATGCGGCTTTTCGGAGATTAGCAAAAGCGCCGGTTAATCGTCGTCGTCATCGTCGGACTTGTCTTCCGGGGTTTCAGCGGGGGATTCCCGCGGGAATTGCCGTCCCTGTTTCAAACCTCCGGATTTCTCGGAATCCGGCTGGTTTTGGGATGACGGCGGCGGCTGGTGGGGGCCGTTCCGGGGAGCGAACTTTGCGGACGGCGATGGCCGTGATGACGGCGAATTGTCAGGAGCTTGTCGAGGGGAGATCAACGAGTGAGGAGAGCTACTCGGGCGCGGTGGAACCGTTGCCGGAACGGTTGGCGCTGGGGGCGGGGTGATGCGTGGCTGGGCCGAGGGCGAAACGCTCGGCGACGTCGCCGGTTGTTTCGGGGAGGGCAGCGACAAGGCGGTCACGGAGGGACTTGGACTCGTCTTGTGCAGGTTCAACGAGAATGGAGAAGTGGTGGCCAGCGCTTTTTCGATGCTCGACGCCGTCAGCACATCGCCGCCGCTAAAAGTTCCGAGGGTTTTCGTTGTCGGTAACGTAGCGGTAGGAGCTTCGCCGACCGGCATCGGATCGTATTGCTCGTCAATGACTGGTTTGATTTGCTTCCCACTGAGCTGACTCGTTAGGCTCGCCATCGTTACCGGAGCGCCAGTCGCTGCCTTAGTGTCAGCAACCCATTTCACCTTCGCCGCTTCGATCGTTCGCAGGTTCTCCATGATCTGGGTTTGTTCGCGTCGCTCGACCGTGCCGCCAAAGAGCGCGAGCGACAGAAATTGCCCGAGCAGACAGAGCGGCACGATCAGGATAGCCGCGAGGATCACCATGACGCCCTGGCCAGTCCCGCCGCGAACGAGGATGATAATCCCCATGATGATCGTGGCCACGGCGACAGGCCAGACGAGCGCCCAGCTCGCGCATCCAATAAAGGGAATGATCGAAACGATAAAAGTGATTCCGAGAAGCGCCCAACAGACCCTCGCCAACGTCTTGTAACTGCTTCGCGGTGCCTGGACGATGGGCGCATTCGCGCGGATCGGAACCGGGGCCGGAACTGCCGGTTGCGTCGGTGCGGGGGCGGGAGTCGGCGGGGATTGCGGCGTGACGGGCGGCGCGGCAGGCACCCTTACGCCAGGCACACTTGAGAGCGGAGCCCAGCCCGCTGCTCCTTCATACCAGCCCAGATCCGTGGCGGAAAACGACCCGTCCGCCAGTTTCTGATTAACTTCCTCGAGCGAAAAAGGCCCGAGCTGCTGGCCATTCTTGCCGACGTATATTTGCATCTAGAATCTTCTGAAGGAAAGCCGCTGGGAGATCAAGCCCGGTTCGGCTTAGTGCTTGTTTTTAAACTATCTCCGGTCATCTCTGTGCGATGACGCTTCGGCTCTCAGTCTTTGCGGCGGTATTTTTCACAGCGCTTTGTTTGAGCGCCCGACTTCGCGCGGATGACATCGAATGGACGCCGGAAGCGAACATGGACCACCAGGTTTTTCCCGCGCTCTTGATTGCGACGGCGAGCGTTCGCCCAGTCGATGCCCAAGATGAGCAGGCGGAAGAACCCGACCCCTATCTGCTAGGCGAGCGCTTCGGGCTCGTCGGGGTTTCGATTAAATCGCCGGCGGCAAATACGAGTGTCAAGGTCACCGTGAAAGAGAACGAAGTCATGTCGGCGAGCTCCTGGAGCGGCGAGCTCGCCGAAGCGGATAAGGATTACTTCATCGCGCCCAAGGTGAACTTGAAATTCGAGCGGCTTCGCCAAATGACCCAACAGGTGCCGCTCAATGTCGCTTTTGAAGTTGAGGTGAATGGCGAATCGGCCGGCGAAAAAGTTGAGACGCTCCAGGTCCGCTCGATCAACGATTGCCCGTTCGCTGTCAGCAACTCGGAGGAGACGGTAGATGACGAGAACGTGATCGCGGGTTCCGCCGAGCTCGGCTGGATGTTCGCCGCTTACGTGAACGAGAACCACCCGATGCTCGACAAAATCCTCCAGGAAGCGCTCGAAACGAAGATTGTGAGCGCCTTTCACGTCACGACCCACGAGCATGACGAAACCTTACGACAGGTGTTCGCGATCTGGGCGGCGCTGCAAAAGCGCGGCATCAAATACAGTTCGACGACATCAACGCCAGGCGGATCCGAAACGGTCCAGAGCCAGTTTGTCCGGTTCGTCGACCAAACCCTCAACGCGACCCAGGCTAATTGCGTTGACGGCAGCGTCCTTTTCGCGTCGCTCCTCCGCAAGATTTCGATCGAGCCGTTTCTCGTTACGACCCCAGGTCACATGTACGTCGGTTTTTATCTCGGCGCCGGCAAATCTCAGTATGTCGCTCTTGAAACCACCGTTATCGGCCTGCCGGACGTAGCCGACGAAAAGAAACCCGGGGATCCCGCCGCCTTGACCGCGCTCCGTGACAAAGTCGACCCGGCTGTCCGCGGTCGGCGCGATTGGAAAACGTTCGCGAAAGCGATCCAGGTGGGTTCGGAAGATTTGGCCAACCAGAAAACGAAACTCGACGCCGCCGACCCTCTCTACCAGTGGATCGACCTGGCCGAGGCACGTTCGCAAGGGATCATGCCGATCTCGTATTCGGCCGGGAAGTAATGACAGTGACACGCGGTGCCAACCCGCGACCGCGACGCGCCGCGACAACCGGCGACGGCGACGCGCGGCAAGAACCGGCGACGGCGACGCGCGGCGACAACCGGCGACGGCGACACACGGCGACAGGCGGCGACGGCGACACACCGCGACAGGCGATGACCGACGCAGGTTATCAGCACAAAGTCATCCGGTTCCGTTGGCGCCTTCACCGCTTTTTGGCCGACCCAGCAGAAATCGACGCTCTAAAAGGCCCGTAGAATCGTTTTTTCCGCGGGCGCCGCGATGCTGACCCTCGGGAGTCAGCATGTGAAAACACGTCGATCGGCGCGAGGATTTCCCTTTTGTTTAGCCGTGGAGGTGTCGTATGTCTTCCGCGGCGACGGCGTACACCGCGTCCTCCGCGATATTCGTCGC
>JBJMXC010000014.1:0-18488 GCA_045809825.1 Chthoniobacterales bacterium
CGGAGCGGCGTCGCTACAACTCTACCTTCCTACCAGCAGCCTCAAAAATTGCCCATCTGAAAATCTGGCGCCCGAACCATTCCTCACCACGACCAGGTTCATCGAGGGAATAACGTAAAGTCGCTGATACTCCGATCCAATACACGCTACGACATCGCTCGGCGCATTCCGGCACAGGACTGTTCCGCTCCAACTTTGCCGGTGCCATTTTGGAACGAGCATCTTCTCGATATCGAATTCGCGGCCGCCAGGCGCGTTCCGATTATTCCACCAGCCTAACGAGAACGCTCGATTGGCACTCGAGCCGCGCCAGCATTGCTCCATCGAGCCGGCGGTCACCACCGGCGCACCGCCCCTCAGCGCGACCTCGCCCATCTTCGCCCATTGGCGCGCGCTCAGAACCCAACCCGCCGCGAGCAGCGGATTGCCGGCGCTGTCATTCAAATAGCGTTGTGAACCGAGTCCCATTCGCCGCAGCACCCGCCGCTCGAGGTAGCGAGTGGGCGATTCGCCATGCAACTTCGCTCTCAACACCGCATGGAAAACCTGGAGCGCCGCGGGCCCATACAGAAAACTGCTGCCCGGGATCGCCACGATTGGCGCGCGAATCGCAATCGCATCCCGGTCCCCCGGATCGTCGCTGTGCAACCGGTTAACCGGCTCGAGTCCCGCGGAAAAATCGAGAAGCTGGCGAATCGTTATTCGCGCCTTTCGTGAATCAGCCGCCCATTCCGGAATAGTGTTCGCGACGTTCTCATCCAAACTCAACAACCCATCTTCAGCCGCGGCCAACCCAGCCAGGCACCAGAACGCTTTCGTACCGCTATAGATCTTGTGACCTTCGTTTGCGTTTTGCTCGAGCAAGGTCTGACCGTTCTGGATCGCGAGGAACGACGTCCCGCCAGCGCGTTCCGAATACGACGCCGCCGCGCGCAAGGCATTCGGATTGATCGCAGCTGCCCACGCCGTGTTTGCCACGCACAGCGAAACCAACAGAACGTGTTTGTTCATGTGCATCCCACTCTGCCCGTCGCTGGCCGGATTTCCAGAACGATACGCGCACATCGGTTGTTTCAGATCGAAAACTCCCATGAATCTGGGAACGTTTTGCCAAGCGAAACTCTAGAATGAGCAGCAAAAAACAACGAACCGCAGCCCGTAAAAACATCAAAAAAGCAGCAGCGACCGGCCCATAATTGTGTTGTCACCATACCGACCCGACGTGACCCTATTCGTTCCCCGATGTGGCCTTACTTCCTCGTTTTTTTGGCCGCCCTTGCGGTCGACACGATTCCAGTCTTCGCCCCGCCCGCCTGGATCCTTCTCGTTGTTTTGCTGGTGAAATTCAAACTCAACCCCTGGATCACTGTCGCCATCGGCGTCGCCGGATCCACGATCGGCCGCTACATTCTCACTCGTTACATCCCGAAGATTTCGTCCCGCCTGGTCAATCGCCGGGAAGACGCAAACCTTCGCTACATCGGCACCAAAATCGGCAAGGCCAAATGGTCCTCTGCGGTCTTCGTGTTTCTCTACACTGTCACGCCATTGTCGACCACAGCCCTCTTCACCGCAGTCGCCATGGCGCGCACGCGGCCGTGGCACATTTTCGTCCCCTTCTTTCTGGGGCGGCTGATCACGGATGGCACTCTGGTCTTTTCGGGAAAGTACGCGAGCGCGAACCTCACCGCCCTGCTTCATGGGCAAGCGAATTGGAAAACAGTCGTCACCCTCACTGCCGGCCTTGTCGTTATCGGCATCTTCCTCTTCATCGATTGGCGCCAGCTCCTTGAACACAAGAAGCTCCGCTTCCGTTTCAACATCCTGAAATAGCTGCGGCGGCGGTCTGTGCCCGTCGACCTTTATGCCTTTCCGCCGAGCTCACGACGGTCATGGATCGCCGCTACAGCCTTTCAAGAACAACCTGAATCCGCGGATTAGCGGGATTTGGTTCTGTGGTCGCGTTGAAATCAGTGCAGGCGTGGGCAAGAACCAGGCCGGCTGAGTCGGCGAGCGAATGCATTTCCTTCGCAGAAAATAGTTGCCATTCGAAGGTCTCTTTCGCGCCATCCGGATAAGTCAGTTGAGCGTAAAGTCGGCCGTCTCGAAGTGACGTCGCCTCCCGCACGGTCCCGCGCGGTGTCTCCAAATCGCGCTCGCCCTGTTGCGGCCCGAAGAATTCTGGATTCCATAGATCGAGAACGATGCGCCCGCCTCGTCGGACACCGTCGGCTAAGCGACGAAGCAAATCGCGATTCGTCGCTTCATCGAAGTAGCCAAAGCTTTGCGACATGATAATCGCCAAGTCGTAAGCCGACGGTGACGGGCGATAATCACGGACGTCCGCCTGGATGTATTCGAGCGCTCCACCCAATTCTATTGCCCGGGCGATCGCCGCGTCATCACGCTCGACGGCAGTGACCCAGTAGCCTCGCGCGGCTAATGCCCGGGCGTGCCGTCCCATGCCGCAACAGACATCAAGCACCCGGCGAAAACCAGGCAACGGCCGCATCGCGCAAACAAACTCAACTTCGCGTTCCGTTCGTTCCTTCCCGATTGGAACATGAAAGAATTCGAACCACGTCGCCGAATACGAGTTTGACTCCTTCATGTAACTGTAGCCGCGGTCAATGACCGTCGGCGTTTCTGCGAATCCCCAATCTACGACGGCCATAGATCGCCGCTACAAAAATGCCAGCAAACGTGACGAATCGAACAGCGCAGCTAATATGAGACCGTGCCGCTCGTTCCGCTCCTCGTTGCCCTCCTCTTCGTCTGCGGATTGGTTCTGGCAACCCCCTTCCTGCTAATCCTCCGCTATCGCGCGGGAACAATGCGGCGAATGGCGCGACCAGCGGTGGCGATAGTCAACCTGGTCTCCTTTCTTGGATCGGCCGCGCTCTTCATCTGGATCGCTGCCATGACGAACTTTTGGGTCCTAAACGCGTTCGGTTATTCGCTCCTCGGAATGCTATCAGGTTCACTCTTAGGATTGTTCGGCCTCGCCGTAACTCGATGGGAAAGGATGGGCAACGCCACCTACTACACGCCCAACCGATGGCTCGTGCTCCTCGTCACCCTCGCCGTCGCCGCCCGAATGCTTTACGGAATCTGGCGAATCTGGCACGCCTGGCACACTACCGGACACGACTCATCATGGCTTGGCACCGCCGGCATTCCCGGGTCCATGGCAGTTGGCGCGCTCGTTCTTGGGTATTATCTTATTTATAACGCCGGTCTTTGTTGCAAGATCCGCGCGGCGCGATAAGAACACGGCGCCTTAGCGCGGATAAAAGCGGAGGCAATAAATGGAGTAAACGCCAATCACGACTGCTATGATTGCGACGCCGATCGCCACCTTCACGGCCCCAAGTCTCAACTCTTTCCAAGCGCCGAATTGTGTCGGGGCGATTAGCTGAAGCTCCTTCGTTCGCATGGTTTCCAATCCGGCCGCGATCAGGATCGAAACGACCAGGAGTAAATACGCGGCGACAAACCAGAGATAACGCCCAGGTATCTGCGGCAGGTCCAGTCCGTGCACCGGCAGCAGTCGAATATCTGCAAAGAGAACGCAGAGCACTCCCTCGAGTCCTACTAATGACAACCCGAGCATGACTATCCGCGTCGACCGGCGTTCCAACATGGTTACCCAGAGAAATAAACAGATGGTGTGATATAGGATCAGGATATGGAGGCTGAACGCCCAATCGATATGGTAAAGGAGCGCTACCAGCAGTGTCGGGACGAGGTATAGGCAAATCGCCGCTTTCCCTGCGTGCTTTCGCGCCAATGCCTTGAATAGCCCCGCGATAACCACGGGCGCAGCTACCACACCCAGCCCGCATTCGATGCAAAACCTTTGCCAGGCGAACGACGTGTCTGCCAACCCGGACAGCGACGCTGGCGAAGTCTGAAGCGCGCCTAGCGGTAGCCAGCTCGCCAAAAGACTGCGCACTGGAGAGAGCGACAAGTTTGCCCAGGAATGTTTGTCATAGAAAGCTCTTGCCAGTTCAGCTATGGGCGCTGTCTGGGCAGCAGTCAGGTCCGCATTATAAAGAAAGTGATAAAAAAGCGGCTGTCTCGAGCCGACCCACCGGATAACAATAAACCACGCCCCTACGAGGATGACCCCGCTGGTTGCGAACATTCCAACGGTCCTGATCGAAAGCCGACGGCCTCCGATCGACCAACGCAGGTTTAGGATTTGGAGAAGCCCGAACCCCGCCAGGAAAGGTAGGACAGATCCATGAATGTAGTAACTTACAGCACAAAGCGCGGCCTGGAGCAGCGGGCCACGGTTCTCCAGGTAGAGGAGAAAGGCGAGAAGGAAAGGATAGGCAGCGACAAACTTCGTCCAGCTCCCGGCTGTGCAAATGAAGAAGAAGCCGCCTAATGCTGTTGTTGCGACCGCAATTATCGCTCCCCGATAAGCGAACAACCTTCTGAACAAAGGAGCTACTCCGAGCAGGTAAAGGTTATTCAGCAGCCACCACAGACAGTGATAGAAATGCAAACCATCCGGCGGATAAACCAAATGGTCTTCAGTTAGCGGCAATCCCAGAAGCTTGAAGAAGAAGAGCGTGATGTATCCGCCGAGGTGCGGCCTGTCGTACAGGTCCATGTCGAGCATGAAAACGTCCGCAGGATAGTGGCGATGTTGATCCGCAAACATCGCCTGGTGCCACGCGAACATCTGGTCGGGTGGCGGCGTCCCAGTCATGTTGAACAAGGTCCAGACTTCGTGCGGCCCCGGGTAAAGCCGGCTGAAAAGTCCGTAGAGAGCTATCTGCATTCCGTAGAGCGAAAAGAAGGTCAGGACCGTGAATCGAAACAAGCGCCACTCAGGTCGATCGAGCGCTCGGCGGCTCGATGAGATTCCAGTATCCGCGTTGAGCGTTGGCCCGCGGGGAGCGGCCGACCCACCGCGACGCCATGCAGACGTGTGCAGCCGTTTTCGAAAAAGCACCGCGACAATCGCGACCGCGACGCAAAACGCTCCTATCAACGAGGGCTGATAGGTATGGATCGCGACATAGGAAACCACGCCGCAAATTCCTGCGCCGAGCGCAGGTGCGAAATAAATGCAGTTCTCGCCGCTAATCACTTTCGCGAAGCACAATTTTGCCGTGACCCATCCCACCCCGGTTAAAAGGCAGACGGCAAAAATGGCGACGATTTCTTCCATGCGAAATCGCTCGTGCCGAGCGCAGCAGCGAGCGCCCGCGACTTAATCAACGCGCCGGCCCGATGGAAAGCCTTTTCAATTTCCCCGTTGCCGCTACAACAATTCAAAGACCCGCCTCAGCAACACGTACGCTTTGTCACCGATCCCGCGCACGCTCGACTCACTCGGTCCGCCGACACTGAGAACCTTGATAGCATTGCCGGCAATCCATTGCTCTATCTTCCGCACCGCATCGGCATCCTCGATGTCGCAAATCAGCAACGGCCGCTTGTAACGACCCGCGCAGTCGATTGCCCAATTCGTGCCCGGATCTTCGTCGGACGTTCTTCCAATCACGAGCGTCCCATCCGAATCCCGGACATTCCATTCCGTCCGCTGCGATCGCGGAACGCCGGGCGCGTCGGCACTGCGTTCGTCCGGCGTCTCCCGCAAGGGAAATTCCGCTGGAATCACACCCGCCTCACAGAGTCGTCCCGGCGGACACCAGCCACCTATCTCCAGGCCGCAATCCCTGGCCGCGCGCAACGCCGCCTGGTCCACACCGGTCTGCCCACCGGAGATAATTCTACGCAATCCAGTGACGTATGACATGTGACGAGGAAGTTGGAGAGGATTCAGGGGTGAACCAGTAATTGTAGGCAATCGCTCCGGTGGCTGATTAGATTGTCGCCAACTGATCACTGGTCACATGTCACAAGTCACTGGTCACTTTCTTCAAAAATCACATCATCTTCGCTTTCCAGGTGAAGAAGAAGAACCCAATGAACGCCGCGAATCCGACTCCGATGATGATCTGGACAATGAAGAACGCGAATAGGAGCCGGTAAAGAAAACGCGTTCGCCCAATCCAATATGCGACCACGCCGAGTACGGCGATTGGCTCAATGATCGCCAGCGCCAGGTTAACGATGTTCGGATCGTCGAGATGGTAGTGGTTCGTCAACCAGCCGCCCGTCAGGAGATACCAGTAAACCCAAACCGCTCCGACAACGTTAACGGCCGAGTAGATGATGGGCTTCGTTTTCAGAGGTCGGAGATCAGAAGTCAGAGGTCAGCTTGTTCCGCCCTCATCCTTCATCCGTTCCCGCATTGGACCAAGGTCCGATTTCCAATCACCGCGCGCGCGAACAAACTGAGGACACACCGAACAATCCCTCGCGACATGACCAATCCCCATCTTCATGTTGTCCGGTTGGGCATCCCCCGTCCGCAAGTTTTGAGCGCCCCTCTAAAGCGCGCCATCTGGGCCGCCCTGATCCGCCGAGCCATGTCTGAAGTTGGCAATTACGCCAAAGTTCCCGTTGTCGCACCATTGCCGGTCACACCGCAACCTGGACGTCGGATAACGCGGGTCAGATTGTAGGGCGACCCGCTGCCGTTGCCCGATCCTAAATTGCGGGGTGCTTTCCTCCGGGCCCTCTGCGCACGCTGCGGTAAATATTTCCGGCATGACCATTTAATGCGCTCGAATTATCTCGCCTTCGCGCCGCCTTAACCCGATAACCGACTCAATCTCAACGGTACAAACTCATGCTTCACATCATTTGGTCCATCATCATTGGTTTCATCATCGGCCTCATTGCCCGCGCCATCATGCCAGGGGTCCAGCACCTCGGGTTCATGATGACAGCTCTGCTCGGCATCGGCGGCTCCATCCTGGGCGGTCTGATTGGCCGTATATTTTCGAAACCCGCACCGGGCTCGTCCTTCCATCCCGCCGGATTTTTCATGTCACTCGTCTGCGCGCTCCTGTTGCTCTTCCTCTGGGGCCGCTTTGGCACGCACTAACCCCCGCCTTCGCTAAAAGCTACGGCGGGCAGGCCGCGCTCGGTAAAGCTCCGGCGTGGCGGGGCACCGGGATTAAAGGTCGGCTCTTGTAGGGCAACACCGAAACGTTCCGCGTACTCGCGACTTTCTCGGAGCCGCTCCGGTTGCCGACCGGCTTGTGCAACACGTCACTCGTCACTTGTCACCTGCTTCGACCCCCTACTCCTCCTCGGGCGACTTCTCTTTCTCGGCATCGGCTTCTTCCTTGGACGCTTTATTAGCTGTCACGTGGATCGCACCGAGCTTCCAGGCGCCGTCTTCGTTTAGATATTTCAGCTCGAAAGCTAGCTTATCAGGCTTAACCGGGTAGGACCCCTGGACTGCAAGGAACCCATCGGAATCAATCGCCGGAGCCGGTTCGAACGTCGGTTTCATGGTCTTGATCACCGACGCGATGTCGAATTTTTTGTCGATAAAACTTTTGAACGCGGCCTTCAATTTCTCGGGCGTCGTTTGGTCCTGCCAGAGCTTGGCGGCCGACTTGTAGAAAGCGCCAAAATTCTGGCTTTGGACGGCGCTGTTAAACGAAAGCAGCGTCTTATCCGTCAGCTGTTTTAACTCCGCTTCGGAAGGAACTTCCTGGTGTTTCTTCGGCGCGTTGTCAACGTTTAGCTTAATGCCGGCCAGTTTCCACACGCCGCCTTCGTCGAAATATTTTAACTTAAACCTGAGCGAGTCGCCCTCAATGTCATAGCCGCCACCGACCACCATCAGACCTTGAGCATCCAACGAGGGCGCTCCTTCGAAGGTGGGCGTCTGCTTCTTGATTACATCCTCCACGTCGAACTTGCGGTCGATAAAACTTTGGAAAATTGCCTTCAATTTTTCCGGCGTCGTCTGCTTCTGCCAGAACTCCGCCGTCGACTTGTAGAAATCGGTGAAATCCGCCTTCTTCACCGCGCTGTTGAACGAGAGCAGGCTCTCGTCAGTGAGCTTCTTCAGCTCCGTCCCCGCAGGAAGCGCAGGTACGCCACGGGCGCTGATGGTAAGGGCCAGAAACAACGCGCACGCGAGAATCTTGTTCATACAATTCCCGGTATATCAGGTTGCCGTCCCCGTCCCCACATTTTTCGAATGCGATACGGAAGACCGAATCAACCCCGGAATTACGCGAATGACACGGCTTCCGAATTTCGAAATATCCGTCTAAATCCGCGCCATCCGCGGTTCAATTTTTTTGCGCCTTGAAAGTGCAGGCCCGGACGGCCAAGAAATCGCAGTCGTTGCGGCGTGACACCGCACACCGGGTCGCCGCGGTGACCGTTCCCCAGATGGAGAAACTGCCGCTCCAGTCCGACGTAATCGCGCGTAGCGGCGTCACCCGCGTAATATTCTGCATCACACTGCCGGCCGAATGGATAGCTGCCCCTCCAGGAAAAGAGCAAGGATACGCTTGTTCTCTTCGACAAGCGGTCCCACATCTTTCGACCGACGCTGCCAGCGATATACAAACAAAACGTCGTCGGCTCCTTCGATCGTGAGGTGTTGAAGAGGCTGGAGGAATCGCCGTAATGCGGGCGTAAAGATCGCCCGGAGCGCCGCCTCATTCCCGCCCCGCAAGATATACTGGTCGTTAAACCCGGGCGCTTCTGGGAAATCGATGTCGGAACCTCCGAACATTTTCCCTACCGTTTTAAAGATGGTCTCTGGAACTAGATTGAAGGACGGGAGCTTCAACAACGGCGACTGTATCCTGGCGATGGTTTGCTCATACGTTTGGGTCGTCGAGATTCTGGACGCGAGAAGATCGGCGGCAAATACGAGTGCGTTGGAGTCGGGCGTGTATTTGTAATCGAACAGGGTCAGGACCAGGTCTTCGGTACGGACGGCTTCCAGGACATTCGCAATGATGTGGTCGTATCCGGTTTGCTCGAGAGAACAACCGATCGGCAAATGCTCATCCGAAGTCGTTGGGCTCCGGCGAAACGGAACTCCAAGGGAACGGGCATAGGTCTCCATGTTTGCCGTCCGGACGCTATCCTTGTAGAGCAGGAAACCCGCGAATCCAACGCCCAGAATCACGATTGCGGTCAGCAAAATCGGGTCAAGGCTCGAGCTTGCTGCAATCCTGAGCCTGCCTGCACAGGTGAGGTTGCTGGCAGAGAGATGCCCGGTTAAAGCGATAACAAGGCCGACCAACAACGCCAATCGCGTTGAGCCGGGAAAATTCATCAGCTCGATTATTCCCGATCTGATCGAGACCTTGCAAGTTACTTCGCGCCCCGAGTGCGAAACTATTGGCGATTTAACTTTGCGATCGAGAATGAATAGGAGCAACTGCCCGCGAATGGGCGCGCAAAGCCCGGCTCCTAAAATCGAACACGAAATTCCAAATCGATCCCGAAGCCTGACCCCTTCTGCTTTCCCTTAAGAATTACCTGTCTTCCGATCCCGATCATTCGTCTTCACTGAGCAATTGCAGCACGAGTGGGATCGTCGTTAACGCGCCGACCGCGAACAAGGTCCAGCCAATCGCTCGCCTCTGCTCACGGGTCAGCTTTTCAGAAAGTAACAGCGCGATTCCCGCGCCGAGCATCGCACGCGTGCCGGCGATGAGTCCGATTTGAGGAACGGTGACTTCGTGTTGTTTCATCTATGTCTCACTCCTTTTTCGTAATGCTAATCCAATATTAAGGACTGACCAGTATTTGCCCTTCCCCGCGGTGCCCAGATCCTGACCGCTCCTCCCTTCCTCGCTCCTATACTTCAACGCTGCGATAGTCGCGGCGCGATTCCCGCGCCAGTCACCCCAGCCGCGATGGTCACGCTACGGACCAAAGGCCTATCGTTGCGCTTCCCCGTTCGGATGTGACCCGGATGACCGAATCAAACCGCGAATTACGCGAATGACACGGATTCCGAGTCTCTGAATATCCGTTTAAAGCCGCGGCATCCGCGGTTCAATTTTTTTGCGCCCGTACCGGTACCTCCGCTTCGACTTTGCCCGGTTTTTCGACTTCGACTACCTTCGCGAGTTTACCTTTGTCCGGGCCACTCATATAGATGAAAGCGTAGGCGCCCGGCTCCGGGGCTTCAAAGGACAGGAGGACATGCCCTTCGAGTTCGGGTGCCACCGTGAGTGGAACTCGAACCACGCTTAACTCCCCGACAGAATCTCGTTTCCGTACCTCGAACGTCGGCGGCTCACCCGCGTTCGCCGCCACGGCGGTCGTCAGGGCGAGCGCAAGGATCCCGCAGAATAATTTCGTCATAGTGAGGCTTTACCGCGCCTCACCCGCACACGCGAGGCAATTCCCAATAGGCGACGCGCGAATGCATACGAATAATTTTCTTTAAGGCCAGATTTGATTCGCGCCGAATTCGCGTTATTCGCGGGAAACGATTCCAGCGCGCCTCCACAGCCATCTTCAATCCTCGATCTTCCATCCTCGCGCCCGTCCATCCTTCCGTCCTCATCCTTCAGCCTATCCTCCGCTCCCGAGATTCACGGTGGAAGTGATTGCGAGAAAGGACGAAGTAGGCGCTTTGCCTAATGTTTGAATTTCGACCGGCGTTCATTTCCGCTTTTCGCGACTACAAGCGCGCGGATTTTCTGGCTGATCTCGGAGCCGGCGTCACGGTCGGAATCATCGCCCTGCCCCTCGCGATTGGTTTCGGCATTGCCTCCGGGGTGACGCCGCAACAGGGCTTGTGGACAGCGATTATCGCCGGCCTAACCGTCGCCTTACTTGGAGGTTCGCGCTTCCAGGTGGCGGGACCGACGGGCGCGTTCGTGCCGGTCTTGTTCGCAACCGTCGCGCAACATGGTTATGCCGGTCTCGCGCTCGCCACCCTGATGGCGGGAGTGATGCTCGTCGCGCTTGGCGGTTTGAAAATGGGCCGGCTGCTGAAGTTCTTTCCTTATCCGGTGGTCGCCGGATTCACCAGCGGCATCGCGGTCATCATTTTTTGCGGACAACTCAATGAGTTTCTCGGGCTCGGACAGAAGAT
This sequence comes from Chthoniobacterales bacterium, assembly GCA_045809825.1. Classification (GTDB taxonomy): domain Bacteria; phylum Verrucomicrobiota; class Verrucomicrobiia; order Chthoniobacterales; family UBA10450; genus AV80. The sequence goes on from JBJMXC010000014.1 coordinate 10,964, forward strand.
GCCCGAACATGTGCCCCAGCAGGTCGCCGTTTTGTTCGAACACCTTCGTGGCGTTAATCCATGGAGCGTTACGCTCGGGGTATTGACCCTGGCGATTGCGTATCTCTGGCCGCGAATCGATCGCCGTATTCCCGCCAGCATCGTCGCGGTCGGGCTTGCCGCGATCATCGCGCGGTTTGCTCACTTGCCGGTCGCAACGATCGCCAGTCGTTTCGGTGGAATTCCGGCCGGCTTGCCCGGCTTGCATTTCCCGATGCTATCACTCGACGTCATGCGCGATTTGATGGGCCCCGCCTTCACAATCGCGGCGCTCGGTGCGATCGAGTCGTTGCTCTCCGCAACCGTCGCTGATGGTATGGCTGAAACGCGACACGACCCGAACCAGGAGCTCATCGGGCAAGGGATCGCGAATATTGTTACGCCCATCTTCGGTGGTATTGCCGCCACCGGCGCAATCGCCCGGACGGCGGCTAACATCCGGAACGGCGCCCGCTCCCCGGTTGCGGCGGCAACGCATTCGATCGTGCTCCTGATCATCGCGCTCTTTGCCGCGCCACTCGTTGCTTACATTCCGCTCGCCGCGCTGAGTGCGATTCTACTGGCGGTTGCGATTCGGATGGCCGAGGCGCACACCTTCCGGGAACTGTGGCGCGGACCGCGGAGCGATTTTGCGGTCATGTTGGCAGCATTCTTGTTAACCGTGATCTTCGACCTCACCACTGGCGTGGCCGCGGGCATGTTCATGGCGATCGTGCTTTTCCTGCGGCAGATGGAATCGGTCTCGCAAGTGCGGCTCGTCACGCCGGAGAGCGAGCCCGAGACTTCTGGGAGCCACAGTATGCGGGGGAAAGACATCCCTAAGGGCGTGGTGCTTTACCGCATTGAAGGCCCGCTCTTTTTCGCCGCCGCGGAGAACCTCGACATGGCGCTGCGCGGTTCCGGCGGTAAACCGAAGGTAGTGATTTTCCGCATGCGCAATGTGCCGGCCATGGATGCGAGCGGGCTCCACGCCTTTCGGGTTGCGATCGAGAAACTGCACCGCGATGGCGTGAAGATTTTCTTCACCGCCGTCCAGCCGCAGCCCATGAGCGTGATGTTCGAATCCGGTCTGGTCAGTTGGTTAGGCGAACACAAATTCTGCGCCGATCTCGACCAGGCGCTTGCCGCAGCCCGTGCCGTGTCACCTGCTTCTTAGGTGCTGGTGCTCGATTGTTGACGACGATCCAGTATGCTCGCGTCACAGCACCCGCCGCAATTGAAGTTGGATGGGATTTGGCACGCCCTTGACCGACTCAAACGTGGAAGTTTTCGTTCAAAAAGTTGACGAGAATCCTTCGATCGCGCCGAGATATGAAGAGGAACGGGCACGAATCGCGGCGCGTTTGGGATGAAGGATGTCGCAATTCCGCCTTGGAGCAGCTGTTGGAGATTCCAAATGGTGATCCGCTTACGCCAGCGTTATCGCGGCTCGATCCGGATTTCGACCCGTTGCGAGACGATCCACGGTTCCAAAAACTCGTCGCGGGACCGGAACCTAATAGCGAAAAATAGAGCGCGTTGTGCAGTCATAATTTGCTGTCAGAAGTGGCAAGATTATGTATGGTGCCGGCTTCAGAAACCTGATGCCGACCCTGACCACATCTTCGCGCGCGACGAAGCGCTTTTGTCTGATTTTGGTTAAGCCGTCGCATTACGATGAGGACGGGTATGTGATTCAGTGGTTTCGGTCGACGATACCGTCGAACTCGCTGGCGGCGGTGTTTGGGTTGGCGAGGGATTGTGCGCAGAGGCATGTGCTGGGGCCGGATGTGGAGATCGAGATCCATCCGTTCGATGAGACGAATACGCGGATCAGGCCGGAGCGATTGGCCCGGATGATCGAGGAAGCCGGCGCAGGGATGGTGATGATGATCGGGGTGCAATCGAACCAGTTCCCGCACGCGGTCGACCTCGCGAGGCCGTTGCTCGAGCGCGGGATCAAGGTGGGGATCGGCGGGTTCCATGTCTCGGGGATCACGAGCATGCTTGCCGGTGAGTGCGCGGACGTGAAGAAGGCCAAGGCAATGGGCATTACGATGTTCTGTGGCGAGGGCGAAGAGAGACGGGTCGAGCTGGTCTTGAAGGACGCGTACGAAGGGAAGCTGAAGCCGTTCTATAATTTCATGGCGGACCTGCCGAACATCGAGGGCGAGCCGCTCCCGCTCATCCCGGCGATTCGCGCGGCGCGGACAGCGGGTGCGATCACGAGCTTCGACGCGGGACGCGGGTGCCCGTTCCAATGTTCCTTCTGCACGATCATTAACGTGCAGGGACGGAAATCGCGCCGGCGTTCACCGGATGACGTGGAGAAGATCATCCGCGAAAACGTGGCGCAGGGGCTCCACAGCTTTTTTATTACAGACGATAATTTTGCCCGGAACAAGGATTGGGAAGTGATCCTGGACCGGCTGATTCATCTGCGGCTCAACGTCGGGCTCAAGATGTCGTTCATGATCCAGGTGGACACGCTTTGCCATAAGCTGCCGAACTTTATCGCGAAATGCGCCGCGGCCGGAGTGAAGCGGGCTTACATCGGGCTGGAGAACATTAACCCGGACAGCCTGGCGGGCGCGCACAAGCGGCAGAACAAGATCACAGAGTATCGCAAGATGCTCCAGGCCTGGAAGGAACAGGGAATCATTACCTATTGCGGTTACATCCTCGGGTTCCCGGGCGATACGCCGGCGTCGATCAAGCGCGACGTCGAAATCGTGATGAAGGAATTGCCGGTCGACATCCTGGAGTTCTTTTTCCTGACGCCGCTCCCGGGAAGCGAAGATCACCAGAAGCTGGTTCAGGCGGGGGTGCAGATTGAGCCGGACCTGAACAAGTACGATTTGAATCACGCCTGCGCGCCGCATAACGCGATGTCAAAGGAGGAATGGGAGAAGGCTTACCTGACGGCGTGGGAGACCTATTACGCGAACGAGCACATGGAGACGGTGCTGCGGCGGTTGGTGGCGAAGCGGGCGCCGGCGAGCAACGCGATCCTCCTGGCGACGTGGTTCAAGGGCGCAATCGACATCGAGGGAATTCATCCGCTGGAGAGCGGACTTTTTCGTTACAAGTTCCGGCGCGATCGGCGGCCGGGGTTGCCAATCGAGCCGCGCTGGAAGTTTTATCCGAAGTACGCGGTCGAGTCGGCGCGGAAGATGACGAAGTGGTTCAAGCTCTGGGCGCGGTTACGCGGCGTGTATGTAAAGATTAAGCGCGATCCGAAGAAGTGGGAATACACGGATCTCGCCCTGACCCCGGTGACGGATGAGGAAGTGGATACGCTGGAGATTTTCCATACGCATTCGGCCCCGGCCTTCGTGGCGCAGGAGCAAAAGCGGGCGGCGGCGAATGCCGAAAGGCGCGAGCACGCGGCGGTAGCGTAGGGCGCGCGCTAAAATCCCAAATCTTCCTCGTTCCCAAATTGTGTTTGGTAACGCAATTGTCCGGGAAACTCGGTTTCCCTGCCCCTTCGCTTCGTACAGCGAAGCGGCTTCAGAAGACGCAACAGAGTTGCGACGACAAGTGCGTGCTCAAACAGAGTTTGGGCACGAGGGGCAAGAAAGAGCGGACGGCGCTCTGTCGCCGTTATGACGATTTTTTGTCGTCCACGCTCCGTACGCCGACAGAGCGGCGTCGCTACAACGAAGACCGCGGCGGACTGGATCCCGCCGCTGCTCCTTGTTTTCGCCGGGATCAGCGCTCCCGACAACAGGGCAATTTTCACTGTCCGAACGGGGCATGTAATGTATGGTTTGCCTTTCGCAAGAACCGCTAATGGAAACTTCTGCCCTAACGAGTAATACCGCTGCGCCCGAGGCGAGATCGACGATGCCGGCGCCGACCAAGCGGTTTTGCCTGATCCTCCTCAAGCCGTCGCACTACGATGACGACGGCTACGTGATCCAATGGTTCCGTTCCACCATCCCGTCGAACTCGCTCGCCGCGCTCTTCGGATTGGCGCGGGATTGCGCGGAACGGCGCGTCCTCGGCGATGACGTGGCGATCGAGATTCATCCTTACGACGAGACGAACACGCGGACGCACCCGAAGCGCCTCGCCAAAATGATCCGGGAAGCGGGCGACGGCATGGTGATGTTCGTCGGTGTGCAATCGAACCAGTTTCCGCACACGCTGGACCTGGCGAAGAAGCTGATCGAGCTCGGAGTCCAGGTTGCGGTCGGCGGGTTTCATGTCTCCGGCACGATGTCGATGCTCGGGGGCAACGACCCGGACATTCACCGCGCGAAAGCGATGGGCATCACGATGTTTGCCGGCGAGGCGGAAGGGCGCCTCGAGATGGTGTTGCAAGACGCCTACAAGAAGCAACTCAAGCCGCTTTACAATTTCATGGCGGACCTGCCGGGGATCGATGGAATGCCCATCCCGCTGATCAGCTCCGTCCGGGCGCAACGCACGGCCGGCCACGTGACCAGCTTCGATGCGGGGCGCGGGTGTCCGTTCCAATGTTCGTTCTGCACGATCATTAACGTCCAGGGTCGCAAGTCGCGCCGCCGGACGCCTGACGACGTCGAGCGGATCATCCGCGAAAACGTCGCGCAAGGTCTCCGCAGCTTCTTCATTACCGACGACAACTTTGCCCGGAACAAGGACTGGGAACCGATCCTCGATCGGATCATTCACCTGCGCGAAGTAGAGAAGCTTAAGCTCGGATTCCTTATCCAGGTCGACACGCTCTGCCACAAACTCCCGAATTTTATTTCGAAATGCGCGCGCGCGGGCGTCCGTCGCGTCTTCATCGGGCTGGAGAACATTAACCCGGACAACCTTGCGGCTGCACACAAGCGGCAGAACAAGATCACTGAGTATCGCAAAATGCTGCTCGCGTGGAAAGAGGCGCGGATCATTACCTATTGCGGTTACATCACCGGCTTCCCTAACGACACCCCGGAATCGATCCTGCGCGACGTGGAAATCGTGAAGAAAGAGTTACCGTTGGATATCCTGGAGTTCTTTTTCCTGACTCCCCTGCCCGGCTCGGAGGATCATCAGAAGTTGGTCAACGCCGGAGTGCCGGTGGATCCGGACCTGAATAAGTACGACCTGAACCACGTCTGCACGGGACATGCGAAAATGACCAAGGCCGAGTGGGAAGGCGCTTACCTCAACGCCTGGAAGACCTACTACACGATGGAGCACGTGGAGACGATTCTGCGGCGGCTCATGGCCAAGAGGGGTCCGGCGAGCAACGCGATCGTGCTGATAACCTGGTTCATGAGCGCGATTCACATCGAAGGCGTGCATCCCTTGGAAAGCGGAGTCTTTCGCCTGAAATATCGGAAGGATCGCCGGCCCGGGTTACCGATCGAGCCGATCTGGACTTTCTATCCAAAGTATTGGGCGGAATCCGTCGACAAGGTAACGAAGTTGATCAGCCTCTATGGCAAGCTGCGGTTCATGTATAAGCGGCTAAAGAAAGGTAAGAACAAGCTGAAGTACATGGACGTCGCGCTGACGCCTGTGACTGATCACGACACCGAGGACCTGGAGATGTTCCATGTCCCGTCCGCGCCTGCGTTCGTCGCGCAGGAGCAACGACGCGAGGCCGCGAACGCTGCCGCGCGCGAGCAGGCGGCGATGGCCTAGCCGTAGCGACTATGTGACGCCCCCCTATACCCTCGTTCCCAAACTCACCCCCCTCGTTCCCAAACTCTGTTTGGTAACGCAATTGTCCCGGCAACTCTGTTGCCCTTCCCCCGCCCCGAACCCATGCGCAATCGCTACCGCATTAATAATGAGCACGCCGCGCATTTCATCACGTCGACCGTTGTCGAATGGCTCCCCGTCTTCACTACCGAAGCGTGCTGCGAGATTGTGGTTCGATCGCTTGCTTACTGCCGCGACCACAAAGCTCTAAAAGTTTATGGCTGGGTAATTCTCGATAAAGATTGAGATCGGGACCTTGAGCGGCGCGTGTAAACAAAAGTCTTGCAAGGCGACCGGACCTGCGAAGCAATAGCGCCGATGCATGACCTCCATACAACAGCGGGCGCGATCCACACGATCCAGGTGCTCGCCTCGGCATTCCTCGCGATTTTGTTCCTCCAATCGGGAATCGATAAGGTGATCGACCGGCGCGGGAACGTGGAATGGTTGTCGGGACATTTCGCGAAGAGCCCGTTGAGCGGGATGGTGCCGTTGCTGGTGACGGCCATTACGATTCTGGAAATGGTCGCGGGACTATCGAGCGCCGGGGGTTGCGTCATGATCCTTTTCCGGCGCGATTCGACACTGGCATTTTATGGAGCGGTGGCATCGGCCTGTACAATTGTGGCGCTCTTCTTCGGACAACGGATGGCAAAGGATTACGCGGGTGCCGCCACCCTGGTGCCCTATTTCATGTTGAGCCTGGCGGCTATTTACGTGCTGGCGCTGTGATTTGGAGCGGCAATACCATCAGCCATCCCTCCAACCGGTGAGCCGCGATTTGAGCTTAGGGCGGACGGCGGGCATACCTGCAAGCTTGACTTGTTAGGCGTTGCTCGCTGAGATGATCGCCCTCAAACAACGGAGGCAATATGGCTAAAACAATGGCGGTTCTTTTCGGTGTAATTTTGCTCGTGGTGGGGATCCTGGGCTTTGTCCCGGGCATAACCAAGGATGAGATGTTGCTTGGCATCTTCCATGTCAACGCAGCCCATAACGTCGTCCATCTGCTCTCCGGTGCAGTGGCGTTGTTCTGCGGGATGACGAGCCTGGGGGCTTCGCGAAATTATTTCCGCATCTTCGGCGTTGTTTACGGCGCCGTCGCCGCGCTGGGGTTGATGCACATGGGCCAGCATACGAACCTGCTCGGACTTATCAGCAACAACGACGCGGACACCTATCTTCACATCGCGATCGCGGCAGTCTCCCTGTTGCTGGGATTCATGCCGGCGGGCAGAGAGACCGTGTAGTTGTAGCCGCCTGGTCGATCCCATTTGAGCCGAAGGGCCGGGACCGATCCCGGCTACAACGCGGCGAATTTTTCCAGGCGGTCAATCGTCCGGACTATGTCGTCTTCGGTGGTGCGTGGATTAATCGTGCAGAGGCGCAATGCGGTCACGCCTTTCAGCGTCGTCGAAGTGAGGAAGGCAAATCCGTCCCGCAACATCTGTTCGACGAGCTGGGTCTGAAGCGCATCGTTATTTCCGAAACGAAACGCGACGATGGCCATTTCGGCGGGTGACAGGATTTCGCAGCTCCGGCGCTTCCGAAGCTCCCGCTCGGCAAATTCGGCGAGCTCGAATCCGCGAGTAACGGCATTGCGAAACGCCGCCATTCCAAAGGTGTTGATCGAGAGCCAGACCTTCAAGGCGCGGAAGGAGCGGCTGAGCTGAATCCCGTAATCGGCGGGGTTCGTTTCGGCGACGTTGCGGTGCACATCGCGCATGTATTCCGGCATCAATTGAAAGGCCGACCTAAGCTGCGCCTTGTCCCGGGCCAGGATGCATCCGCACTCGAACGGTTGGAACAGCCATTTATGGGGATC
>JBJMXC010000015.1:0-8871 GCA_045809825.1 Chthoniobacterales bacterium
GGCTCTGGTTGATCCAGGCGGCGACGCTCACCATGGCGGTCTGCGCGATGATCGCGTCGATGAAATTGCTCCAGATCCCCTTAAATCTCCTGAACGTGCTCGCGTTCCGTCTTGTGCTCGCCATTGGCGTCGACTACGGCATCTACGTATTGCTGGTCTGGCAAAAGGCGAGGCAGCTCGATCACGACGTGGCGGGGGTCGTGAAACCGGTGATTCTTGCCGGGCTTACCGCGATTTGCGGCTTCGGTTCACTGGGTATTGCAAACAATCCCACTCTCGCCGGTCTCGGCTATGCCTGCGCTCTTGGCTTGTTTTGGAGCCTCGCCGCGACAATCTTCTTCACCTTACCAGCGGCCGCTGCGGCTGAACCCAAGTCGTGGCGCGAAGAATCTCTGCAGCCCCGCGTTAACCAACCTGAAAATGCTTAAGAAATTTTTCTTCGTCGCCCTCCTCATCTGCCTCGTCCTGCCCCTCCTCCGCGCTGAGCCACTCTCACCCGCCGATCTGAAGACGCTGCTTGGACGAATCAAAGAAAAGCGCGCAGCCGCTCCGAACGTCCAGGCCGACTTCCAGGAAGAGAAAAACGTTAAGATGCTGAACAAACCGATCGTCAGCTCCGGCAAGATCTGGTTCCAGAGCCCGAACAAATTTCGTCGCGAAGCGAAGGGCAGCTCGCCCAGCGTCACGGTGAGCGACGGCCAGCAGTTGTGGATTTACTATCCGAAATTCAAATCTGCCGAACACTACTCGTTAGGCAAACGCTCGCCCCTCGATGCCGGCATCTCAGCCATCACCGCAAGCCTGAACCTGGAAAATGTCGAGGCGACCTACCACATCACTGCCAGCAAGGAGGGTGACGGTTACCAGCTCCAGTTGCTTCCTCGAAATCCCTCAATGAAGCGGTTTCTCCAGAATTTCACCATCACCATGAATGGCGATTTCCAAGTGACCCGGACCGACATGGTCCAGCCGAACGGCGACCGTATCGTCACCTCCTACTCCAACGAAAGTCGTGGGGCGATTCCCGCCTCCACCTTCGAGTTCACCCCGCCCGCCGGGACCGACATAACGACCCCGTTGGGCAAATAGCTCCCTCCCCTCTTCCTTTTCCTCGAACCCCAGCCGGGCTCGATCCCGCAGCAGGATTACAAAGGAAGATCCTGCTCGACGACGGCGCGGCGCGTTGTTAAAAAAACTGGCTCGATGCAGCGATGTTCCCCCATTGCATTGGCGGCAATGCTTTTTCTCGCGCTGCCGCTTTGCGCCAGCCCAATCGTTAGGCCGGAGACGACCGCGATTGTGTCGCGGATTAACCGTCTTCCGGTCCAATCATCCGTGCTCATTACCGTCGGCTATAGCGTGCGCCTTCGTGCCGTAGAAATCGAGTTTCGCAACGGTGCGATCTATCGTTATCTCGACGTCGCGCCTTCCGTCTTTCATGCCTTGCTCGATGCACAGTCAAAGGCGCGCTTTTACGATCAAAACATCCGGCACAAATATCGGTCGGTTCACGTTCGACCGCGGACGTCGTGAAGAAGGCCGCCACTCCCGCCGTTCGCCGCCAAATCTTCATCCTCACCGGGGAAGAACAGCGGATTCTCTGTTTTATTCTCGCTGCGGTCATCCTTGGAACGGCGGTGAAATGCTATCGTTCAACCCGGCCCTCCCCAGCGACAGTCAGCGCCGTTGGCCAAAGCGCGGCTCTCGTTTCGCAGGCGCCGCCGAAAAAAAAAGCCCAGAGACGTGGCGATTGATCGATAACGACTTTTCGACAGACAGGGCGCGCCTTCCGAGTGTATTAAAGAGGCCGCGCCACGCGGCTGAACCCAATCCTGGCAGGCTTATGTCTTTGATCTTCGAACGTGTTGTAACTGATGGTATCGCGGCAGTTTCTTATTTAATCGGCGACGATGAGGAAGGGACGGCCGCGGTGATCGACCCCCGGCCAGACGTTGAAATTTATCTCGAGCTCGCCCGAAAGACCGGCGTCTCGATTACCCACATCTTCGAGACCCACATTCATGCGGACCTCGTCAGCGGTTCGCGCGAGCTCGCCGATCGGACAGGGACGGCAAAGATCTACGCGAGCAGCGAAAGCGGCGCGGAATACGGATTTGAACGCGAACCGGTGAAGGACGGGGATGAGTTCAAGTTCGGGACGTTGATCCTGACGGTACGGCATACCCCGGGTCATACACCGGAACACGTCAGTTATGTGGCCGCGGAAGAAGATCATCCTGAGACGCCGTGGGGCGTCTTCAGCGGCGATTCGCTCTTTGTCAGCTCCGCGGGGCGGCCCGATCTCCTAGGGCGCGACGCGGACAAGCTTGCCTCGCAATTGTACGACACGCTTTGGGGCTTTTATGGGAAACTACACGACGGCGTGATCGTTTATCCGTCGCACGGAAGTGGGTCGCCCTGCGGGGCCGACATTGGCGAGCGCCTCGACACCACGATTGGTTACGAGAAACGGTTCAATCCGTACTATCAGCGGAATGACCGCCAGGCTTTTGTCGATTACGCGCTTGCCACTCCGCCGCCGGAACCGACGTATTACAAGCGAATGAAGAAGCTCAACGCGGACGGGCCGGAAGTGCTCGGCCGGCTTCCGCTCATCCCAGCGCTGGCCCCGGAGGCGTTCAAGCGATCGCTCGAAGCAAAAAAATCTCAACTCGTCGATACGCGAACAATGCTCGCGTTCGGCGGCGGCCACATCGATGGCGCGCTCAACATCGCGGCGACACCGATTCTCTCCATCTGGGCGGGATGGTTGCTCGACCCGGAACAGCCGATTCTCCTCGTCCTGGAAAACGACAGTGACGTCGAAAAAGTCGCGCAGCTATTTGTCCGCACCGGTTACACGAAGTTCGCCGGTTATCTCGTCGGGGGAATGCGCGCCTGGCAAAACGCCGGTTATCCATTGCGTGAACTTCAACAAATGACGATCCACGAGCTCCAGGCCTCTCGAAACGGTTTGCAGTTACTCGATGTTCGTGGTCCCGCCGAATGGCGCAACGGCCGCATCCCCGGCGCGACCCATATTTTCCTGCCGCATTTGCGGAAGCGCGCGAGCGAGCTGGATAAGTCCCGGCCGGTCCTGATCTATTGCGCGACCGGTTACCGGGCCAGCCTGGCCGGCAGTCTGTTGCAACAGGAGGGATTTTCCGACGTCCGGAATCTGCCCGGAAGTTTCCACGCCTGGAAAGCCGCGAAACTGCCTGTCGAAAAATGATTGTCCGCAGATTAGACAGATTGACGCAGATTAAATTAGGGTGAAATCTGCGGATAACACTTCTTCGGACTTTAACGGCTTCATCGTTCGCGAAGAGGACCCGATCAATCTCGAGATGCCGTTCTCGAGCCTGGACGGGTTCATCACGCCTAACGAGTCGTTCTATATCCGCACCCGTTTTCCGATTCCGCAAATCCCCGAGTCTGGTTGGCGCCTGAAGATCGAAGGTGAAGTCGAGGCGCCTTTCGAGTTGGGTTACGACGAAGTGCGGGAAATGGAGTCGCGGACGATTGCCGCCACGCTCGAATGCGCCGGCAACAATCGGCTTTATCTCGAGCCTAAAGCGAAAGGCGTTCAATGGGGTCTGGGCGCCGTCGGGAATGCGTCATGGACCGGTGTGCCGCTCCGGAGTTTGCTGGAGCGCGCGCGACCAAAAGCCGGCGCCATTGAAGTGATTCTCGACGGGGCCGACGAAGGCCATGCCGACAAAACGCCGACGCCTTCCGGCAAGATTTCCTTTTGCCGGAGCCTGCCACTGAGCAAGGCGCGCGAAGACGTGTTGCTCGCTTACGAGATGAACGGCGAAAAACTTTCGGCGACCCACGGCTTTCCTCTTCGTGCGATCGTGCCCGGCTGGTACGCGATGGCGTCCGTAAAATGGCTCCGCCGCATTATCGTGACCGACAAACCGTTCAACGGCTTTTACCAATCGCTCGATTACACCTACTGGGATCGGCGTGGACCTCTCCCTACTCTAGCGCCGTTGACCGAACTCCAGACCAAGGCCCAGATTGCGCGCCCCAAAGATGGCGAGACAATCCGGGCCAACTCCGACTATCGGGTTTATGGGGCCGCCTGGAGTGGCACGGGTGAGATAACGCGCGTCGAACTGAGTTCCGACTCCGGCCAAACATGGAGCGACGCGAAACTGCTCGGCGAACCGGTGAAGAACGCGTGGCGCCTGTGGGAATATCAATGGCGCGCTCCCGCCGCAACGGGTCTCTACATCATGATGGCGCGCGCGACCGATTCAGGCGGTGGTACTCAGGCCGCCGAGCGGGGCGGCGACCGCGGCACCTACATGATTAACCATCTCCTGCCGGTGGAAGTGGAAGTTGTGTAGGCGTTAATTCATCCCGGCCGCTGCTCCGGACGCGCCTTTCAGGTGCTTGTCCAGGAAATCGAGGATCGCCTTGTTGCCCCGAATCTCGTTCGCCTTCTTCGTGAACCCGTGTCCTTCATTGTCGAAAACCACGTACTCGACGACGCCATTCTTTTTCTTGATCGCCTCGACGATCTCGTCGGACTCAGGCTTGATCACGCGCGGATCGTTCGCGCCCTGCAAAACAAGAAGCGGCTTCGTGATTTTATCGGCATGAAAGAGCGGCGAAATCTCGCGCAACATATCGAGCTGAGTATTCGGATCGCCGATTTCCGCGTAGAGCGATTTTCTCTGCGACTCCCAGTAAGGCGGAATGCTTTGCAGGGTCCGGACCCAGTTTGAAACGCCGAAGATGTCGACGCCGGCGTTGAATTCCTCCGGCTTGAACGCGAGCGCGGCCAGGACCATGTAACCGCCGTACGATCCACCCATGATGGCGATCTTCTTCCCGTCGACGTAATCCAAGGTCTGCAAATACTTCTTCGCCTCGACGCAATCCCAGAGCGGTTCGCGGCCGTGTTTCTGATCGTCCGCCTTGAAAAATGTTTTGCCGTAACCGCTCGAGCCGCGGTTGTTCACGTCGAGCACCACGTAACCGTGATTGACGAGAAACTGGACGCCGGCGCTGTACGGCATCCGTGCTTGCCCGCCCGGCCCCCCGTGCACGCGGACAATTGCAGGCATTTTGTTCTGCGCGGTCGCCGTGTGCGGCTGGTAAAGAATGGCCGGAATCTCAGTTCCGTCGAAACTCTTGTAGCGCACGACGCGCGAGTCGACCAAATCGTCCGCATTGATTTCAGGGTTCAGGCTCTCCGTTAATTTCAGCGGCTTCTGGGTGGCGAAATCGTAAACGTAAAGGTTCGCCGGCGAGCGCGCTCCCTCGTAGTAAAACGCCATCTTGCTTTCGCTGTCGGAAAATCGAACACCGCTGATGTCGCCTTCGGGCAAGGGCGGCAGCGAGACCGGTTTGCCGGTCGCACCTTCGTAGACGCGCACTTCGGTGCGCGCGTCTACGTTCGTCGCGACCAGCCGATACTTCCCGGTCCGGGAGAACGCCATAAATGAGATGTCCCAGTTCGCTTTTTCCATGACGTCTTTCTGCCCTTTGGCCAGGTCGTAACGGACGATGCCTTTGAATTCGCTTCCGTCGTCCGAGAGATAATAGAGAAATTTCGATGACGGATCGAAAGTCTCCGGACTGTTTCCGACGTCGCCGGTGTGGGAGGTGATGTTTTTCATCTCCTTCGTCGCAACGTTGTAGAGATAGACGTCGGAATCGGCCGTAGAAGCGCCGGGCTTTCCGAACGCGATAAATTTCTTGTCGTTCGAAATGGCACCGACCTCGTAACCAGTCTCGTCCTGGTAAAGCAGAACCGGCTTCAGGTCCGCGATGCTCATCTCGAATACGTCGAAAAACTTTGGGTCGCGGGTGTTGGTGCCGAAGAAGAACGATTTCCGGTCCTCACTCCAGCCATAGAATTGCGCTTTTGTTTTATCGCCGGGAGTCAGGTCGCGTTCACTACCATCGAGCTCGCGCAGATAGAGGTGCTCGTTCTCATTGCCGCCCTTGTCGAAACGATAAAGGAAGCGCGCGTCGGCCGGAAAATAAGAAACGGCGTAGGTGCTTTCCTTGGTCGAGTTGGTCAGTTGCTTCGCTTCACCGCCGCCGACTGGCATCGAGTAAACGTTGAAGATGCCGGTCTTGTTGCTGTGAAACAGAATCGATTTCTCGTCGGCCGAAAACGAGGCGCCGCCCAGACGAACCGTGGCCATGAACTGTTCGATGGTGTACTGCTTGACGGCCTTGGCATTGCCCGGCCTGGTCGTCTTCGCTTCGGGCGTCTGTTTCGTGAGCAGGGCTTTATTCGACACATCAGGCTTACGCTCCTCGCGAGGCGTTTGGGCCCATGTCGATGAAAAAGCGAGAGCCGCCAGTAGGATCGTGACACATAGGAACGTGACGTTTTTTGGTTTCATGGATTTCCGTTTTGCGCACTCGCTTTATGGCATCCGCCACCGGGGAAGGCGAAACTTTTTCGCGCTGCCCTAGACGTTCTACTGGCCGAACGCGAATTCCCCTGTATATTCCGGGCGTGGGCGGTCACAGGTTCGGAATCATCATTGCTTCGCTTGGCGCGGCCGGCTTCGCTGCCCTGGCCGCACCCCATAAACCAGTCGCGCCGGAAATCCACGCCGAGCATTACCAGGACCCGCCGATGTTCATCTTTCGGAATGAAACGTCGGCCGCGATGGTCGCGCATCATGGCGCCTTCACCAGTTACCAGGTCAACGTTGATGCGAATGGGCAAAACATTACCGCCGACGCGGCCAACGAGCCCTCGATCGCAGTCGACCCGAACGACCGCAATCGAATGGTTATCGGCTGGCGCCAGTTCGATAATGTCGCTTCGAATTTTCGCCAGGCCGGTTGGGGATTCACAACTAATGGCGGGACGTCATGGACTTTTCCGGGCGTTCTTGAGCAGGGTGTTTTCCGAAGCGATCCGGTGCTCGCCGCGGATGCGACGGGGCGCTTCCTCTATCTGAGCCTCCTCCAGAATTTTTTCGACGACGTCTGGGGCTCGCTCAATGGCGGCCAATCGTGGGCGAAACTCGGCTTCGCGACCGGTGGCGACAAACAATGGTTCGCCGTCGACAACACGAATAGCACCGGCCGCGGGTTCCAATACCAATGCTGGAGCACCGCCGGAAACAACTATGGTGGCCGGCAATTCAGCCGTTCGACGGATGGCGGGATTACCTGGATGAGCCCGATCAACATCCCGAACTCGCCGGTTTGGGGAACATTGGATGTGGATTCGAACGGGACCCTCTTCATCGGCGGCGTAAACTCCGACACTGGCCAAATCTGGTGTGTGCGCTCGAGCAACGCACGCAACGCCGCGATTATACCGACCTTCGACCACGCCACGCCGGTCGAGCTGGGCGGCGACATCGTTGCCGGTAAATCGATCAATCCAGAAGGAATCCTGGGCCAGGTTTTTCTCGCAGTCGACAAATCCGGGACGGGCACGAACAACAACGTTTACATGTTGGCCAGCGTGCAACCTTCCGGCCCCAGCAGCGGAAGCCAGGTGATGTTTGCGCGAAGCACGGACGCCGGACAGACTTTCAGCCCGCCACGCCGGGTTAACGACGATCCGCTTAATTCAAAATGGCATTGGTTTGCGGCGTTGTCGGTGGCACCGAATGGACGGCTCGACGCCGTCTGGTTGGATACTCGCAATGCGGCGGACAACGTCCAGTCGCAGCTCTTTTATTCGTACAGCAGCGACGCTGGCACAACCTGGTCGTCGAACGTTGCGGTAAGCGATCCATTTAATCCGGTGATTGGTTATCCGAGCCAGAACAAGATCGGGGATTACATCACGATCGTTTCAGATAACGCCGGCGCGAACGTCGCTTACACAGGGACCTTCAATGGCGAACAGGACGTTTACTACGTGCGGGTCGCCCCGCCGTCGCTGAAACTCCTGAATATTTCAACGCGTGCGCGCGTCCTGACGGGTGAGCAAGTTCTCATTGGCGGCTTCATCATTACCGGGAGCGAACCAAAAAAAGTCATCATCCGCGGGATCGGTCCTTCGCTTTCCGGAGTGCCCGGGACTTTGTCCGACCCGACCTTGGAATTGCACCAGGGCAACACAACGCTGGCCGTGAACGATAATTGGAAGGTTGCGTCGAACGGATCGAGCCAGCAGGCCGAGGTCGAGGCCACCACGGTGCCGCCGACGAACGATGCCGAGTCCGCGATCGTGATGACACTAGCGCCCGGCAGTTACACCGCAGTCCTCGCCGGAAAAAACGGCGGGACTGGAGTCGGCGTGGTGGAAGTTTATGATCTCGCGACGGGCGCGAACTCGCAACTGGGCAACATCAGTACTCGCGGTTTTGTCGGGACGAACGATAACGTGCTCATCGGCGGTTTGATCGTGGGCGGTGGCGCCGCCGACGGAAATGCCCGGGTGCTAGTGCGCGCGCTGGGTCCATCGCTCGCCGGGTTCGGCATCCACGATTCACTCCAGGACCCGGTTCTCGAAGTCCACGACGCGAACGGAGGAACTATCGCATCGAACAATAACTGGCAGACGAACGATCAAACCCAGCAGTCGCAGCAGTCCGAAGTGCAGGCGACCGGATTGGCGCCGTCGGATCCGCTCGAATCGGCCATCATTGCCTTCGTCCCGGCTGGGCCGCTCACCGCGATCGTCCGCGGCAGCAACGGCACGACCGGCGTCGGAACCGTTGAAGTCTACAATCTCCAGTGACGGAGCTGTAGCGGCGGTCTCTGACCGTCGATCTTTTAGCAACAGCACCGTCGAATCTTTACCAGCATTTCGACGGTCATACACCGCCGCTACAGGATCGATCACGGCGCAGCCTGTTCCGCCTGCTCCATCGCCCGCCGGCCAGCCAAGCGTTTGCCCAGATTAATCGCCGGCAGCTCGACCGTGTA
>JBJMXC010000016.1:0-7257 GCA_045809825.1 Chthoniobacterales bacterium
AGCGATCGCTGCGCGGTCAAGACTTCCGGTAATTGCGTCCGGCGGCGTGGTCGATGGAGAGAGCGCCCGGGAAAAGTTGGAGGCGGGAGCGAGCCTCGTCCAAGTTTACACGGGATATGTTTATCGCGGCCCCGAATTGCTCCGCGAAATCAGCGCGGAACTGGCGCGATGCTGATCTCCGACTTCTGATCTGTGACTACCGCGTAACCCACTTGGGGCTGATGCCGTTTTGCCCGACGATGACCGGCAGCTCGTCCATCATGTATTGGGTCTTGCCGATCACACCCCACATCGGAACCCCAGTCGCGGTCAGCCATTTCTTGGACATGCTTTCGCCGGTGTGGCAGCCCCAGCTCTTGGCGAACGCCCCGCGGGCAAAAACACGGCTGTTAATTTTTTTGAGCTCATCTTCGTGCAGCCACGACTTACACGCGCTTTCGATGTTGCTGCTGTAGTCAAACATGAAGCACTTCGCGTTGGAATGGCCGAAGTACTCGAAGTCCGCGACCTTTACGCTGTCGCGCGGCTGGCCGCTGTTCAGATAATTGATAACTTCATCGCCCTTCGAAAAATAAACGAGCTTCAGGTCGAACTTTTCGCGGACTGAATCGATGAAGGTAAACAGGTCCGTTTTTTCCTGAACGCCGCGGTCCTTATAACCGGGACCGTAAACGAGCCATGTGATCTTTGCGTTGGGATCGGTTGCACGGATCTGCTCGGTCCGAATCCGGGCGGCCCGGATGAAATTAGCCCACCAATGGTCGTGCGGCTGTTGTTTGTATTTCTCCCAAACCATGAGCGAAGGGCCGCCGACCAGGAGGACATGTTCGCCGGTCGCCGGGGCCGCTGCGGGCGCCGGGCGGACGAGAAGAAGCACGAGAAAAAGCAGCAATGGAAGGAGTCGTTTCATGGGCGAATTGTCGGAGCAGTATTTATGCTGGGATGGGACTTCTTGCAACTCCGGGCGGCTCAAAATCAGGGTTAACCGCGGAGGGCGCGGAGAGCGCAGAGAGGAATACAATCAGGTTCGGAAACTCTGCGTGCTCCGCGTTCGCTGCGGTTAAATTTCGTCCCGGACCAGGTCGTCGAGCGTCTGCCGCCGCCGAATGAGCCTGGGCTGGTCGCCATCAACCAGGACCTCGGCGGGGAACGGCCGCGAGTTGTAATTCGACGACATCGCAAATCCGTAGGCGCCAGCGCTCATCAAGGCCAGAAGGTCACCTTCACAGACCTTGGGGAGCTCCCGATCCTGCGCAAAAAAATCGCCGCTTTCACACACGGGGCCGACGACATCGATCGGTTCGCGCGCGGGTCCAACTGGTTCCATGACGGGCACGATCTCGTGGTAGCTCTGGTAAAGGGCGGGGCGGATCAGGTCGTTCATGCCCGCGTCGACAATCGCGAACTTCTTATGCTCGGCCTGCTTGAGATATCGTACCCGCGTTAACAACACGCCGGCATTTCCCACGAGAAAGCGGCCGGGCTCGAGCAGCACACGGAGGCCGATTTTTTGGAGAGGCGGAAGGATGGCGTCGCGATAATGGCTCACGCTAAAGGCGGATTGCTCGCCGCCCTGGTCGTGCCACCACTTTCCCGAACCGCTTTCGAGCGCGTGACGGTAGATGATTCCCATCCCGCCTCCCACGCTGAAAAACTCGAGACCGTGCTTTTCTTTTAGCTCGAGAATGACGGGAGCGACTTTTGTAATCGCTTCGGCGAACGGCGCGGCGTCGGTGATCTGCGAACCGATATGCATTTGCATTCCACGGATCGACAATCCCTCCATCCGTGACGCTTTTTCGTAAACGTCAGCGGCTCGAAGCAGCGCAATCCCAAATTTGTTTTCGCTTCGACCGGTCGATACGTAACGGTGGGTGCCGGCATCCACGTCGGGGTTCACGCGCACGGCGATTGGAGCACGGGTCCGTTTTTCGCCGGCGATCCGATCGATCCATTCCAGCTCCGCTTCGCTCTCTACGTTGAAGCTGAACACGCCCTGGTCGAGCGCGTACTCGATTTCTTCCCGCGATTTCCCAACCCCGGCGAACGTACATTTCGAAGCGGCGCCGCCTGCTTTCAGGACGCGGAACAATTCGCCGCCTGAAACGATATCGAACCCGGCACCAGCCTCGGCAAGGAGTTTGAGGACGGCACCGTTTGAATTTGCTTTTACCGCATAGCAAATGAGGTGATCGAGCGGCGCGAGTGCGGCATCGAGCCGCCGGTAATGATCGAGGATGGTACTGGCGCTATAGACGTAAAGTGGAGTGCCGAATTCTTCCGCCACACGGGCGAGCGCGACTTTTTCGCAATAAAGTTCGCCGGCGCGGTAGTGGAACGAATGCATGTTTCGTCACTAAACCGGCGCGCAGGCAAGCTTCAAGGGGCTGGCGGTTCCAACCGCCGCTTTTGTTCCTACTGAGACGCCAACCCTTTTTGCCGTCGCAGCAAAGCAACGAGGGACGACAGGATAAGCAGCGCGCCGAAGGTGCAGACGATCGCGGCACCGGAGGGAAAGTCGCCCCAGAAGGAGAAGAACAATCCGGCAATGCCGCCTACCAACGAAATCCCCCAGCCGAGGAGAAGACGAATGGAAACCCGGCGCGCCAGGGTCACCGCGCAAACCGCGGGCACGATCAGATAACTGAATACGAGCAAGACCCCGGCAACCCGGACGAAGATCGTGACCACGATGCCGAACGTGGCGTAGAAGAAAAAATCCCACCACCGCACGCTCCAACCGCGGCGATAGGCTTCTTCGCGTTGAAAAGAGACTAAAAGGAAATTTTTTCGAAAGATGAAATGGACAACGCCAACCACGACGAAAACGGCGAAGCATTTCCAAACTTCCGCCGCGCTGACGACGGTGATGTCGCCGACGAGCATGTTGCGGATCTCCTCGTTCCCGTGCGCGGACCGGCTTAGCAGCAAAATGGCGGCCGCAGCCGCAACAACATAGGCAATTCCAATGATTGCCTCCTGCGGCACCTGGCTTGCGCGTTTTGAGGTGAGCGAAAAAATTGCGGCGCCCAGGAGCGTTACGCTCAGGCCCATCGCGTAAGAGAGGAGGCTCTCCGGCTCAAACCCGAGCAGGACCCCGACGCAGATGCCGAGCGACGCCATTTGCGCCATGGCGATATCGATAAAAATGATGCCGCGTTGGACGACATGGAGGCCCAGGTAAACGAGCAACCACGGCAAAAGAATGCAGGCCGCGCTCGGCCAGAACATGATTTCCCACATATTATTTCATGGCCGCGCTAAGCCGCGCGACGAGGACATCGATCAGTTGCACGTAACTATCGGTGTTCGGAAGACCGCCGGGATATTGCGCGAACTCGACGACCTTTGCCCCGGTTGCGCTCGCGACTCGTTCCGCAATTTTCCGATCGTGAAACGGCTCGATGATGATCGCCTTGATCTTCTGCGCCTTCATTTTTTCAATGACTTCAGCGAGGTGCGACGGCGACGGTGGAATGCCGGGCTTGGGCTCGAGGAAAGTGTCGATGTTGATGCCGAAGCGGTGGGCGAAGTAAGGCCAGGAATCGTGATAGGCGACGACGTTCTCTCCCTTGAAGGGCAGCATGGCGGTGCCCCATTCCTGGAGCTTCGCGTTGATGGTTGCTTCAAACTTCTTGTAGTTCGCATCGTAGGCGGCGGCGTTCGCCGCATCCACGGCGCTGAATGCCTGCGCGATATGCTGCGCGACGGTTTTCGCGATGATCGGATCGACGACGAAGTGCGGATTCCCGAGCGCGTGAACATCGCCGGCCGCGCGGGACGCGTTCGTCGGGACGTTCATCAGGCGCACGCCCTGTGAAGCCTGGACCCGGCCGGGCTTGCCCACATCAATCTTCGGATTCCGTGCGTTTTGGAGGAGCGGCGGAAGCCAGCCGATCTCTAGCTCGGCCCCGCCGTCGATCAGGACGTCCGCGTCGCGCAGCTGGACAACGAAACTCGGACGCGCATCGACGAAGTGCGAGTCTTCCGTTGGTTTGGCGAGCACGCTGACGTCCACTTTGTCGCCGCCGACTTCGTGGGCGAGCGATCCAAGATCAGGAAGCGTGGCGACGACTTTCAGTTTCGCCTGGCCAGTGACGGTCAGGCTGAGGATTGCACAGAAGCTTAAGAGAATTTTTTTCATTTAGAATTTGTGGGCGCCATGGGCGCCGAGGATAAACTCGAACTGGAGGAAAACAGAATCAACGTTGCGGCCGGCGAGGAAATCGTTCTCCTCGAGGAAATCGTGATTGTATTGCAGGCGAAGCTTGGAGAACTCGGTCGGATACCAAGTCAGGTTCGCTGAGATGCGGGAGCGCGATTGCCGCGTCTCGTCTTCAGTGAAGGCGGATTCCTCCATATGGAGATAATCGCCCCTGATTCCGGCGACCCACCCTTTCTTGAACCCCCACAGCACTTGAGAATAGAGTCCCCAATCGCCGAAAGTTTCATTCACTGGGAAAGCGTCGTAGAGGCCACGGCCCGCTTCGAACCGGCGATACATTACTTCGGTCTGCCATTTCACGAACGGGAAACCGCCTTCCGCGTGTGAGCTTTTCCATTTGTAGAGAAAATCGGCGCCGTAAATCTGGGTGTGATTGTCGGCGCCGGTGTCATTCATTCCGAACGCACCGGACGCGCCAAGAAGAATGGTCTGGGTTTCGCTCGGATTGAACGAGGTCTCGAATCGCGGGACGTAAAGCATGTCGTGGAGTGCGCTCGCGTCGCGATCGATTGTCATGCGGTCGTAAAACACCCCGTCATCGCCCGGGTTACGGAACGAATAAGCGGTTCCGCCTCGCCCGTTTTGGACAGCGAAGATCAGCTGTGAATACCAGGGCGTTGGGAGCGTCCAGGAAATCTGGGCGCCGACGCCGCGGAGGCCATCCGGGCCCAGGAGACGGCCGTTGACCAGGGGCGAGTCGGCGAAGTCCCAGGTATGGGGATGGGTCGCGTTGATGCGGCCGAACGCGTCGAAGAACTGTCCGCCTTTTACCTGCAAGCCGAAGGGCAGGTTTGTTGTTTGGAGGAAGGCTTCTTCCAGCTCGATCTCGGTTTCGTTGTTGTTATCGAGCTTCAAGACGATGTTCGCGAAGCCTTCGAAATACGGGTCGACCGCGCCATCGAGTGCGATCTCGGCATTGCGAGCATTGAAGCCACGCTGCTGCGGATCGTGGTCGCCGACTTCGAGCTGATCGAGATGGCGATCGCTCGATGTTGCGAGAGCAAACACGCTGTCGAACGAGATGTTCATGTAGTTCTTGTTGTTACCGCCGCCGGTGATGGGAATCGGCTGGGTGAGCGACGATCCCGTGTCCGACGTCGACGCGGTGGCAGCCGTCGTCGCCGTGACCGATTCGTCGGTGGTTGGAAACGCGGCGCCGTTGGCGTTCACGGCCGGTGGAGATGAGGTCGGAGCCGATGCAACGACTGAGCTGTCGCTGGTCGGGAAGAGCGAGGGCGCGCTGGCTGACGGTGCTGGTGAGCCGGAGCTTTCCGCTGTTTCTGGCTCCGGATTCTCGGGAAGAGGAATACTGACGCTGTTCTTTTCCCTCGCGGGCGCCTGATCCTTTACCTGTTGCTGGAGTGTCTGGACCATCTCCTTGAGCGACCGGACTTCTTCCCGCAAGGCCTGGACCTCTGCTGTCGTTGCTGGAGTAGAAGCCGCCGGAGCCTCGGTGTTCTGGGCAGACAGAGATCCCGCCGCGCAGATGACGGTGATCAATCGAATAAGATGTCTCATTTAATTCCTGACCTGGTGCTCGAAACCTCCGGTCCGAGCGGGTTCTAACGACCGATCGCGCTCAGCGCGCATTGGATTAGCGGCCCGCGGAACGCGCGCGACGAGGCTGCCATCCGCCGAACGGCGGAATACCAATGGTCAGGAAACAGCCGGCGGCGCGTGCTCGAGAACAGAGAACTTGAGATGCGGACTAACCAGCGGAGAGCTTGAAAGCGTCGGGACGAAAATTCTGCGCGGCGACGGTGGTGCGAGGGCGACGGCCGCTAGCCGAGTGTATTGGTAATTGCCGGAAGCGAGCAGGGTGGCCGCGCACTCGTGGCTGGCAGCGCCGGTTGCGCCATGGAGTTGGTCGTGGAGCTGCGGGGTGGAGGAAAGGACAAGGGCAAAGAGAAAAGCCACGAGCGAACCGGTGGCGATCGCTGCCCGGAAGGCGATTCCCGTACCGTTGCTCAGGTGCAGGCTCATGTAACCGGCGAGTCTGCGCCCGAACGTGAGCTTGCGCAAGCGCTCCGGCAGCCATGCTTGTCTTGGCGGCCGGATGGCAGGGGCGCCGAGTCGGCTTGCCTGGGCGGCGTCCCATGAAATTCCCACGAGAACCGATGCTTGCGAATTCTCGCAGCGATCGTCTTGCCTCCGAGGCAGCCGAAGAAGGGGATTGGTTCGGGTTCTTTTGACGCACACTCGGCGACGAAATAAGTCTGCGTCTGTTTAAGGGGACCGCGATCTGTGATCCCGCGTGCCAACTGGACACCGCTGTCGCTCTGGCTTACCAATGCGATTATGATCGGCCCCGCGAAAATCTATTTCATCATCTTCGGTTTGCTCACGATTGCGGGCGGCGTGATCGGGTACGTGAAGGCCGGCAGCACGGCCTCCATTATCGCGGGTGCGATTTCCGGGATCGCGCTCATCGTTGCCGCCTTTCTGCTCACGGGAAATCCGGCGCTTGGACTGATCATCGCCGGGCTCGTTTCCGTCCTTCTCGCCGGCCGGTTCATTCCCGCGTTTATGAAAACAGGGAACATGATGCCGGCCGGATTGATGGCAGTCCTGAGCACGATCGGTGTCGTCATGGCGATTGTCGCCTGGATCAAGAAATAGCGGATTTCCGTGCGCAAATTCCGGTTCAGGACGCTCCTTTTTGTTGCGTTCCTTCTCGTCGCCGCCGCCATGACGGCCATCGTCCTGCGCTGGATTTCGCTCGAACAATGGCACCGCCAACAGTTGACCCCCGCGACGCCGATCGAGATCGAAATTCCCGAGAAAAGTCCAACCCCGGCGCCTTCCCCGCGGATTCCTGTTATCACCGGTAAACTGGATACCGCGCGGCTTTTTAGCGGGATCACGCTGCACGCGGCGGTCGAGCCAGCGCCCGGAGGAGCCGCTTCCGACGAGCGGGCCGATCCCCAGAGCTACGTCCTTGAGCTGAAATTGCACGCCCGCGTCCCGACCCCCAATGGAACAGTTGAAGAACTGGCGAAGGTGAATCCCGAGCTGCCGCGATTATTGCCCGG
>JBJMXC010000017.1:0-11161 GCA_045809825.1 Chthoniobacterales bacterium
ACGATCGGCAGATTTCGCCCAGCGAATGATCGAGCGCGAGATACTTCACAATCTGCTTTTCGCTGATCCCGGTGAAGAAAAGTTTGTTCCGGCGCTGCTCCAGATATACGGCTTTGTCCCCAACAGCTCCCGCAAACCCAGGAGCTGTTTTGCCCCAATGAAAAACCTGTCCGCAGTTCAGCGTCTTTTCGAGGTCGAAATCGTCGACGATAATTTGCTTCAGCTTCATCGGATTAGCCGCAGATTAACACGGATGAAACCCGGATAGGCTTGAGGACCTTCGATTGCCCTTCGAAAATCCGGGTTTCATCCGTGTCTATCCGTGGCTAAATAAACGCAGTTCATGGACAGCCGCCTCGTTATCGACACGATCGTTCTGTTCGTATACTTCGCTGGCATCGTCGCCCTCGGACTTTGGGCTGGCCGGCGTAACCGGAACCTCGAAGATTTCTCGCTCGGTTCGCGTTCAATCCCGTGGTGGGCGGTCCTGGCCTCCATCGTGGCAGCCGAGACCAGCGCGGCCACCTTTCTCGGCACGCCTGCGGAGGGCTTCAAAACACGCGGCTATTTCTACGGGCAACTCGCGATTGGAACCGTACTCGCGCGCATCATCATCGCGTTCACATTCATCAAGCCATACTACGCATACCGAGTGCAGAGCGTTTATGAATTCCTGACGGTCCGCTTTGGCACCGGGACGAAGAATATGGCCAGCGGCATTTTTCTGTTCACTCGGGTCCTCGGCATTGGCGTCCGCCTTTATCTCGGCGGCGCAATCATGGTGGTGGTATGGCGTTACCTTTTTCCGAGTCTGCCGGTGAACCTCAACACTTACGTCTGGGGAATTATCTTTGTCACCGTCATCACCACGATTTACACCGCGGTCGGCGGCATCAAGGCGGTGGTCTGGACGGATCTGATCCAGGCGGTGTTGATGTTCAGCTCCGTGATCTTCGCCATTGCTCTGCTGCTTCGGCACATTCCCGGAGGACTTGAGACCGTGAAGTCCAATCTCGGCGGTCTCGGGAACGTGAAGCTTTTTCAGACCGGGTGGAATTCCGAATTGCCTTTTGGTCCGGCGTTGAAGGCGATGTTCGAGGAACCGTATACGATCTTCGCCGCCTTCGTCGGATCCACCTTATTGACGATGGCGACGCACGGCACCGACCAGGACATGGTCCAACGGATGTTGACCGCGCCCGATCATCGAAAATCGCAGCTGTCGCTCATCCTGAGCGGCTTGATGGATCTGCCAATCGCAGGCGCGTTCCTCACCGTCGGTATTCTGCTCTCGGTCTACTACGCGGTCGTGCCAGATCCAAATCTGCCCGCGGCCGACAACGAAATTTTTGGCCACTATATTGTCCAGGAGATGCCGGTCGTCTTTCGTGGTCTCATCGTCGCCGGCGTCTTCGCGACGATGATGGGTTCGACATCGGCAGCGCTAAACGCTCTTGCCACCAGTTTCACGAAGGACTTTTACCTTCCCTACATCCGACCGGGCGCAAGCGAGCGGCAGGCGATTCGCGCTGCCCGGCGCGCAACCGCGGTGTTCGGCGTATTGATGATTTTAGTCGCGACTGTCGCTGCCAATGCGGTCTTGCAAAACGCCAAGCTGACGATCATTCCGATAGCCATCGGAATCCTCGGTTATACTTACGGCGCGCTCGTTGGCGTATTTCTGCTCGGCATGGTGACTCGCACGCGCGGGGCCGACCGCTCTAACGTCGTCGCAATGGTGCTGGGTATCGCGTCCGTCCTCATCCTGTGCAAAGTGAGTATTCCGGCCTTTGACCTCGGCGCGCTCCTTCATGGCCGCCTCGCTGCAGCGTCCTGGAATTTTGGTTGGTTCATGCCCGACTGGTGGCCGAACATCGCGTGGCCTTGGTTCGTTTTCGTCGGGTGCACCGTCACCCTGACGGTCGCGGTTCTCTTCCGCACTCCCCCGAGTCAAATCGCCGCGGCAGAAGCGCACGTCGCCGCAGGTTCGCCTTCGTAGGCGCCCGTCGGTGCCAAGCCGGGCCCTATTCGCTCTGCTTGTCCGGCGCGACCTTGATCCCGAGCTCGCGGAGCTGGCGGGAGTCGACATCGCTCGGCGACTGCGACATCAGGTCGATGCCGCGATTGTTTTTCGGGAACGCCATCACTTCGCGGATGGTTTCCTCGCCGGCGATCAGCATGACGATGCGGTCGAGGCCGAATGCGATCCCGCCGTGAGGCGGAGTCCCGAGGCGAAAGGCGCGGAGGATATGGCCGAAAAGTAATTGCTGGTCTTCTTCGCTCACCCCGAGCGCGGCAAAGGCTTTTGCCTGGAGGTCTGGCTCGTGAATCCGGATGCTTCCGCCGCCGAGCTCAACTCCGTTTAGGACGACGTCGTACGCCTCGGCGCGAACGTGCGCGAAATCGCCCGCCTCCAGTTTGCCGACGTCTTCCGCTTTCGGTCGCGTGAATGGATGATGCACCGCGTTCCATTTATTCTCCTCGCCGCTGAACGCCAGCAATGGAAAGTCGGTGACCCAGAGAAAATCGAGCTGCTCGGACTTTGCCGTGAGCTGCTGCATTTCGGCGATTCGAGAACGGATTCGGCCGAGGACTTCGCAGACCACCTCCCATTTGTCCGCGGCGAACAGGATGAGGTCGCCTTCCTCGACGAGCAGTTTTGTCCGTAACGCTTCCTTTTCCGCCTCGGTGAAAAATTTTACGATGGGCGATTTCCATTCACCGTTCTCGACCTTGATGAAGGCGAGTCCTTTGGCGCCGTAATGCTTCGCCATCGCGGTGAGCTCGTCGCTCTGACCGATGGTAAGGGAGGCAAATCCTTTCGCGTTGATTGCCTTCACCGCGCCGCCGCCGTCGAGAGCGCCGCGAAACATCTTGAATGAGCTTTGCCGAAAAATGTCGGCGAGATCGGTCAACTTCATCGCGAACCGGCGATCCGGCTTATCGCTTCCGAATTCGTCCATGGCCTGCGCGTAGGTCATTCGTGGGAAGGGAGTGCTAATCTCGGTTCCGCGGCCGGCCCGGAAGATGGCGGCCAGCATGCCTTCGACGAGCGCGAAGATATCTTCGGGCGTGACGAAGGACGCCTCGATGTCGATCTGGGTAAATTCCGGCTGGCGATCCGAGCGGAGATCTTCATCCCGGAAACATTTCGCGATCTGGAAATATTTCTCGAGCCCGCCAACCATGAGGAGTTGTTTGTATTGCTGCGGCGCCTGGGGCAGCGCGTAGAATTTGCCTTTGATCAGCCGGCTCGGGACGAGGAAATCGCGGGCGCCTTCCGGCGTGCTTTTCGATAAAATCGGAGTTTCGATTTCGATGAACCCTTTTTCGTCGAGATAATCGCGAGTCGCTTTCGTCACGCGATGGCGGAGACGCAGGTTGCGCGACATCTGGGGCCGGCGGAGATCGACGTAACGATAGCTCAGCCGCAAATCCTCGTTCGGTGTCTCGGCGTCAATGGGAAACGGCAAAACGTCGGAGCGATTAAGGATGGTCAGTTTGTCCGGCACCAACTCAACGTCGCCGGTCGGCAATTTCGGGTTCTCGGTTCCGGGGACGCGGGCCGAGACTTTGCCTTCCACCTGAATGACGTCCTCGTGCCGCAAGTGATGCGCTTCCTTCGCCAACTCTGCATTTTCCTCCGGGCGAAAGACAACCTGGGTGAGCCCTTCACGATCGCGGAGATCGATGAAGATCACGCCGCCGTGGTCGCGGCGGACATGGACCCAGCCGGCGAGCATCGCATTCGCGCCGATGTCGCTCTTCCGAAGCTCGGAACAATGGTGGGTCCGGTACATGCGAGGTCACTCTGAGCGAACGAGCAACCCGCGCAAGCGTTTCCGTGTTCCGGGGAGAGCACGCGTCTCGCGTGTTGGCTTTGGCGTCTCGGCCAACACAGGCTTTCCAGGCGCATGGCGTCTCGATTGGCGGTCGGACGGAAGCAAAGTTCGCGATCGCGAGACGCGACCAGCCACACGCCAGACGCATGCGCTCCCCAGAGTCTGGATCTACGCCAAGAGCGATTTCAGGCGCGCCAGCAGCGAATCGCGTTCAACCAACTCCTGGTTCCCACTCGCTAAATCCTTCACGGCAACCTGCGGCCATTCGTCACCGAACAGGATCGCGACGCGCGCAGCAAGGTGCTCGGCATTCTGGAATTGTTTGCCCACCTTTGCCGGGGCCAGCGCGTAATCGACGCGATAATTGGCATCGCGGAGCGCCTGAACCTGCGCCATCGCGTCGCCCCGTCGTTCCTCCTTTGCGATGACCACGTAAATATCGAGCTCCCGCTGCGCCGCGACCGCGGCTTCCATCTGGCTTTTCGCGGCCGGAACCTCATTGATCAGTTCAGCGAGAACAACGTCTCCCATCGCGAAGCCAATAGCCGGCAGCGAAAGCGCGCCGTCGCTCAGTTGATGAATCAGGTTGTCGTAACGCCCGCCACCAGCAATGGCGCGCAGTTTGCCGCGCCGATCGAACGCCTCGAAGACAACTCCCGTGTAATACGAGAGGCCGCGCACAATCCCAAGATCGACCTGGGCAAAATCCGCCAGCCCACGAACGCGAAGCGCATCCAGGACGCCGTCCAGCTTTCCACTCCTACCTTCGCCATCGAGAATTTTAAAAGTCGCTTCTGCGAGCGGGCCGAGTTTTTCGGCCGTCTTTTCCCGCGGTTCTCGCTCACTCTTGTCGATAATCTGGAAGGTTTCCTGCCATCTCTCTTCCGGCACGCGATGGCTCAGTAAAAAATCGATCCAGAATTGCCGGTCGCTGATTCGTACGACCACATCCTCCGAACCGAAGCCAAATCCGCGGAGCAGGTCGATGCAGAGCGCGATCAACTCCACATCGGCCTCGACTGACGCTTCGCCGATGAGATCCGCGTTGAACTGGTAATGCTCGCGAAGCCGGCCGCGCTGTTGCTTCTCGTAGCGAAAGCAGTGCGGAATCGAAAACCATTTTATCGGCTTCTTGAACTCCCGGTCGTGCGCGGCGATGACCCGGGCAAGCGAAGGCGTTAGCTCGGGACGAAGCGCAACCTCGCGTTCCCCCTTATCAGTGAAATTAAAAAGCTGCCCGACAATTTCGGGCCCGCTTTTTTTTGTATAGAGCTCAGTCGGCTCCAAGGCGGGACCTTCCCATGGCACGAAACCGTATCGCCGCGCGATTCCCCACCATTTTCCAAAAATGTAATTCTGCCGCGCCCAATCCTGCGGCAAGAAATCGCGAAATCCCGGCAGCGGTTGCATTTATATCATCAGCCGAGACGGCCAGCGCCCCCGCGGTTTACGAAAAGACAGTGCGGTTGAATAAACCCCAGCCTCAAGCAGTCGGATGAATGCACGACGGAGAACATCCGTTTAACCAAAGCAAAGGAAAACATGAAACAAAACAGATTGAACACACTATTGGCAGCCGGAGCCGTCAGCGCAATCGCGCTCACCACAGCTTTCGCTCAAACCTCCTCGACGACCACCACCACCGCTCCTGCGGTGACGAGCAGCTCATCGACAACGACGACGTCGACCAGCTCACTCGACGGCACTGGAACGATCACGACCTACACGCCGGGATCCGACTACATCTCGTTCCGGACCGAAACCAGTTCCGCGCCGGTGAAGTATTATTACACCAAGAACACCACCATCGTGGACCCGGAAGGCAAGACCGTCGAATGGTCGATGCTCAAGCCTGACATGCCGGTCCGCTACACCTACGTGAAGGAAGGCGATCGCATGGTCATCAGCAAAATCACGCTGACCAAGCCGGTGTCGACTTACGAAAAAGAGACGACCACCACGACCACGACGACGAAGAAGCCCTAACGGCGACTTTGTAGTTTCGAGTTAGAAATTCAAAGCACCCGCGGAGCGTGTCTCCGCGGGTGTTTTTTCTTTTTCCGGCTCCTTCGCTACTGTTGCTCTTGCTCTTACTCTTCTGAGTAGACGTGGACCGATTACGGAACGAGCAAGAGCAAGAGCACGAGAAAGAGGATGGGGATTCAGCCCCCATAACCGTTGGGGAACTTCTGGTGCCAGTGCCAGGCACTCTCGATAATCGCGTCGATGTTTTGAAATTGCGGGCGCCAGCCGAGTTCGCGGTGCGCTTTCTCCGAACTCGCGATCAACCGCGGCGGATCACCTGGCCGGCGTGGTTTTTCGACCACCGGAATTTCTTGCCCGGTGATCTTGCGGCACGATTCGATGACCTCTCGCACGCTGGTCCCACCCCCCGTGCCCAGGTTATAGAAGCTGGTTCCCGGCGATGTCAGCGCGAGGATGTGCGCGCGCGAAAGATCCAGAATGTGAATGTAATCCCGAATGCAGGTGCCGTCCGGCGTATCGTAGTCGGTCCCATAAATTTCAACATGCGCTTTTTGGCCGAGCGCAACTTTTAGGACATTCGGAATCAGGTGGGTCTCGATCCGGTGTTCTTCGCCAAAATTCCCTGATGCGCCCGCGGCGTTGAAATAGCGAAGGACGACAAAATCGAGCCCGTGGATCTCGCCGTACCAACGCAGGATTTTTTCAAAGGCGAGTTTTGATTCCCCATATGGATTGATTGGGTGCTGCGGGAGGGTTTCGTCGATCGGCAATCGGTCCGGCGGCCCGAAAATCGCGCAGGTGGAGGAAAAGACGAGACGCTTCACGCCGGTCGCGACCATGGCATCGAGCAGGTTCAGGCCGCTCCCAATATTGTTTCGAAAATACTTCGACGGATTTTCCATTGATTCGCCGACCAGGGCGCTGGCGGCGAAATGCATGACAGCGTCGGCTTGTGAAGCGGAGAGTGATGACTTGATCGAGTCGAGTTCGGCAAGGTCCCCTTCGATCAGATTGGCTCGCTGATCCACGGCGCGCCGATGACCTTCTGACAGATTGTCGAAGACGGAAACGGTGTGGCCTTCGTCCAGGAGCAGCTCGGTGCAAATGCTTCCAATGTAGCCGGCACCGCCGACGACCAGAATCTTCATCGCGCAAGGTGTCGCGCCGGATGGCACGGGTCAAAGCAAAGAGGCAATTGAGGCGGGCGGGATGACCGATCCCGGCGACAGCTCACGCTTTTTGTTCCAGGCCCGCGATCATCCGCCGGATGAGATGGTTTTTCCGGCGCGGATTGAGAATTTTGAGACTCTGCTCTTTCGATCCCCACTCGATAACATCGATATCGACGTGGCGGACGCCCCACTTCCGCATGGCTGCGCGGCTATTTTTGTAGAGATCGATTGTGTTCGTGCCGATGAGCGCGCCGCCGTAGTCGTCGATGATGTATCGATCGGAGGTTCCCACAATCTGAAAGCGGGTGCCGAATGGGTAACGTGACCAATCCGACGCGGCGCTCATCACGTTGGTCCCGGAAAGTCGGACGCCGACGGCGTTGCGAGGGCCGCTTCCTTCGGTATGGGTGTAAGCGGTGGTGCGGACGTTGGCGATGCGTCGGGCGCCGGTGATCGAAGCCGGGCGCATCTGTGGGCCTTGAGCGGTGGTTGAGGGCGATTCACAACTGACGGCCGCGCATGCCAACACCCCGAGCGCGACGACTTTATGAAGGGTTTTCATCGGGACGGAAAGCCGCCTAATACCGATTGAAGGCCATTCGCGCAAGCTATAATTTGCCGGGGAACCGCGCTTCCGAATGACTTCTTTACGTCCGAACCAGGCCCTGGTTGCCGATGAAATAATCCTCGATGGCCGGCTCGGCTTGTTCCACAAAACTGAGCGTTGGCTGGCCGTGGCCGACCTTCATTTCGGATACGAATTGAGCCAACGAGCCGCCGGTTGGCTCGTTCCCTTATGGGGCATGTCGTCGATTGCGGAGCGGTTAACGGCGCTTATTAATGAATACGATCCGGTACGTCTGATCGTGCTCGGGGATCTGGTTCACGACAGAACTGCGGCTGCGGAGGCCGGCCAGCTTCTGCGCGACCTGGCCGTGCGCTGCCCGATAATCGTGGTTGCCGGGAATCACGATCGAAAATTGCGGACCGAAATCGAGATGCTCGATTCCTGGCAAACAAACGATTTTTATTTTCACCACGGCCACTGTGCGGCGGAAGCAGGTAATCGTGTCCAGATCATTGGGCACCATCATCCCGCCGGCGTGGTGACGGATGGGGCGGGGCTGCGTTTGAAATGTCCAGCGTTCGTCCAGGAATCAAATTGCTGGATCATGCCGGCGTTTTCGCCCTGGGCTGCGGGGACGCGATGGGCTCCCGATGAGTCGAGCCGGATCTGGCTTTGCACGCCAGAGCGCGTCTTGCCGATGCCGGAAACGAAGGCAGCCTAAACGCGCGTCGCCCCCGACAGGTCCGACGTGCAATGCGGGCAGCGCGTTGCCTTGATCGGGATCGTCATCGTGCAGGCCGGGCAATCCTTTGCGACCGGCGGGTCTTCCTTTTTGCTCTTCATCCTGTTGAACGCGCGAACCAACAGGAAGATCGCGAATGCCACGATCACGAAGTTGATGATCAGGGTAATGAAATTGCCGTAGTTCCACGTCACGGCGCCCGCTTTGACCGCATCGGCGACGTTTGTGAAAGAATCAGCACCATCTTTTCCGGCCTTCAGAACAACGAATTTGTTGGAGAAATCGAGCCCGCCAGTGAGCGCGCTAATTGGCGGCATGATGATGTCTTTGACGAGCGAGCTCACTATGCCTCCGAAGGCGGCGCCAATAATTACACCAACCGCGAGATCGAACGCGTTCCCCTTGATCGCGAATTCCTTGAAGTCTTTCAGCATAAGGAACCTGATCAAGCTAGCTCGCGACGAGATTGACAAGCTTTTTGGGTACAACGACCGCCTTCCGGATCGTCTTCCCCGCAAGCGCCGTCTGCACTTTCTCGTTCGCGCGTGCAGCCGCTTCCACCTCGGCATCCGGCGCATCGATCGGAACACTGATCCGGTCGCGGACCTTCCCGTTGACCTGGAGGACGATCTCCACTTCGTCTTCCACGAGAAATTTCTCGTCGTGAATCGGCCAGGTCTGCCCGACGATGCCGCCTTTCGCGTCGTTGAATTGGTCGCCGAGGATTTGCCAAAGCTCGGAAGTCAGGTGAGGCGCGAACGGATTCAGCACGAGCAGGAGAGTGCGGAGCGCAGTAACCGATTTGATCGGTGCGTTTGTCAACGCGTTCACCAGGATCATCATTTGGGCGATGGCCGTGTTGAACGAGAGGGTTTCGATGTCGCCGGTGACTTTCTTGATCGTGAAGTGGAGCACTTTTAGCTCCGCTTTCCCCGGTTCGACTTCCTGGACCTCGCTGGAAACAATCCAATCACCGGCCTGATTTTCTTCCATCATGAGCCGCCAGACGCGGGCGAGAAACCGGCTCACGCCTTCAACGCCTTTCATGCTCCAGGGTTTCATCTGCTCGAGCGGCCCCATAAACATCTCGTAACAACGAAAGGCGTCCGCACCGTAGAGCGCGATGACATCGAGCGGATCGATGACATTGCCCCAGCGCTTCGACATTTTGCGGTTGTCCTCGCCGAGGATCATGCCCTGGTTGACCAGGCGTTGAAACGGCTCCGGTTTCGAGACGTGGCCCAGATCGAACAGGACCTTGTGCCAGAACCGCGCGTACAACAGATGCAACACCGCGTGCTCGACGCCGCCGATGTAGAGGTCCACGCCGCCAGGTTGCCTGCCTCCCATCCAATAGCCTTCGGCGTCTTCCGCCACGAATCGCGACGAATTCTGCGGGTCGCAGAACCGCAGATAGTACCAACACGATCCTGCCCACTGCGGCATGGTATTGGTCTCGCGCGTCGCCCCATCCGAGTAGCGAATCCAATCTTTTGCTTTCGCCAGGGGCGGTTCGCCAGTCCCGGTCGGCCGGAAATCTTCCAGCTCAGGCGGCTGGAGCGGCAGCTCGTCTTCGCCTAACGAGTGGTGTTTCCCGTCTTTCCAAACGATCGGGAACGGTTCGCCCCAATAGCGTTGCCGGGAAAAAAGCCAGTCCCGGAGTTTGTAGCGCACATCAGCGCGCCCAGCGCCTCGCTCCTCCAGCCACGCCCGCATCTTTTTCTTTGCTTCCGGAGTGGGCACACCATTTATGATCGGGGAATTGATCGCGATTCCGTCGTCGACGAACCCGATCGATTCTTCGGCGCTCTTTCCCGGCGCCTGGACAACCGGAAGGACGGAGATGTTGAATTTGCGGGCAAACTCGAGGTCCCGCTCGTCGTGGCCAGGAACGCCCATGACGGCACCGGTCCCGTATCCCATCAGGACGTAGTCGGCGATCCAGATCGGGATCTTTTCCTGGTTTACCGGGTTGATTGCATACGCGCCGATGAAGACGCCAGTCTTTTCCTTCGCGAGATCAGTTCGTTCAAGGTCGGACTTCGCAGCAACCTGTTGCCGATAATTCACGACGTCCTGTTGCCGGTCCGGCGTCGTCAGCTCGTCGACTAATGGATGCTCGGGGGCCAGCACCATGTAGTTGGCGCCATAAAGGGTGTCGTGGCGGGTCGTAAAAACGCGGATGCTTTGGCCGGGATCGACCATCCCGGCTACAACGAACTCAATCTCGGCGCCTTCACTGCGCCCAATCCAATTCCGTTGCAGCGCCTTGAGCGAAAGAGGCCAGTCCAGCTCTTCCAGTCCATCAAGCAACCGATCGGCAAAGGCGGTGATGCGCAGCATCCATTGCCGCATTGGACGCCGCACAACCGGGAAACCACCAACCTCGCTCTTGCCATCGATGACCTCTTCGTTCGCGAGGACGGTGCCCAGCTCCGGGCACCAATTGACGGGCACTTCCGCGACATAAGCGAGCCGGACACTGTCTGGATCGTCGCCTTGATAAGTGGAAATGGGTTCAGCCTTTTTCGACTCGGGATTAAACCATGAATTATAGATCTGAAGAAAAATCCACTGCGTCCATTTGTAGTAACCGGGATCGGTCGTGTTGATCTCACGCTGCCAATCGTAGGAAAACCCGATCCGTTTTAGCTGCGTCTTGAACTTGGCGACATTCTCGCGGGTGGTGATCGCCGGGTGCTGTCCCGTGCGGATGGCGTATTGCTCCGCGGGCAAACCGAACGCGTCCCACCCCATCGGGTGGAGAACGTTGAATCCCTTCAGCCGCTTGTATCGCGCGATGATGTCGGTGGCGGTGTAACCCTCCGGGTGACCGACGTGGAGCCCGGCG
>JBJMXC010000018.1:0-16285 GCA_045809825.1 Chthoniobacterales bacterium
CCGGCTACTTAACGAGACACGAACAGGCTCAGAAATCCGATCAGTCCGCCGGCGATTACGACTGGGATGACACCGAGTTTCCAGCGAACCATCGCCATTAGCGCAGCGACGCCGAGGACTACGGCAAACCAATCGAAACGTTCGTTTGGATGGATGACGTGACCCGCGAACCAGACCGCGAGGTTTAGGATCACCCCGACGACGGCCGCGGTAACGGCGGAAAGCGTCATGGCGAGACGCTTGTTGCCGCGGAGTTGCTCGATGTGCGGACCTCCAAGGAAAATCCACAAGAATGACGGGATGAATGTGACCCAGGTTGTGATCAACGCGCCGAAAGTCGCTGCGACCAATTGAGCCGACTGACCGGGCTGATTCCATCCACCCATGAAACCTACGAATTGCAGAACCATGATGAGCGGTCCCGGCGTGGTCTCAGCGAGGCCGAGGCCATCCATCATCTGGCCGGGTTTGAGCCATTGAAAATAATCGACGGCGTGCTGGGCTACGTAAGGCAGGACCGCATAGGCACCGCCGAAAGTGACGACGGCGGCTTTGCTAAAAAAGATTCCTTCTCTAAAAACGGTGTGACCGGTTCCGAACACGATTGCTGCAAACAGAACCGGCAGCCACCAGGCTAAAAGCCACACACTCGATACCGTGATGGCGCGGCGCAGGGAAGGTCGTGTGTGATCGGGCGCGTCATGATCATCGTCAATCGCGGATCGAACGACGTCCGGGGCCCCGCCTTTGTGGGCCGAAGCTACGACGTCGAATTTACCAGGCATCAACTTGCCGCCGATAAAGCCGGCGAGTCCGGCAATGGCTATGATCGCCGGGAATGGAACTCCAACGACAAAGATCGCGATGAACGCCAGAGCCGCGATCGCCCACATCACTTCGTTCTTAAGCGCTTTCCGCCCGATGCGAATGACGGCAGCAACCACTATGGCGACGACCACCGGTTTCAACCCATAAAAGGTCGCAGCGATCCAGGGAACGCTGCCATAGGCGGCGTAAATGAAACTCAATGCCCAAAGAACAAACATTGAAGGAATAACAAAGAGGCCGCCCGCGACGATGCCGCCAAGGGTCTTGTGAAGGAGCCACCCGATGTAGGTCGCGAGCTGCTGCGCTTCCGGACCGGGCAGGAGCATGCAGTAGTTCAGCGCATGAAGGAATCGCGCCTGGCTGATCCAACGGCGGCGATCGACCAACTCCGTCTGCATGATCGCGATCTGTCCTGCGGGGCCGCCGAACGAAATAAAACCAAGCTTCAACCAAAATTTGAACGCTTCCGAAAAGCTTGGCGTCGCCATTCGGCCCACGGCCGTTGATGCCTGATCATTGTCCATGGTTTGAAAGGCCCGCGATCGCCTCTCGGACTAATGCCCCCTAGTCGCGCTCGGCCTCGGACTTCTTAGGATTTCGTTCGCGCTCGGGCCGGTCGGTCTTGACGGGTTTTCGCTTTATTCTGCGAGCGAGCGCTTCCTTGTTTTCCTGCCAGGTGTGCGAAGGGTCTCCGTTGAGCGGTCCCCAAAGCAGGTGTCCCGAATGCCGCCAGTTGTCCAGCATAATACCCTCGGCGAAAGGTTGCCCGCGGGCAGTGACGGCAATGACATTGTGCTCGGTGTCAGTCCCGGGATCGGATTCAGCCCAGTGAAGCTCGAGGGTCTGAAGCTTCTCGGCATCGAGCCGGAGGAGCAACTCAGTTGCGAATTGGTAACAGTAGCCTCCCTTTTTCAGCCCGATGTTAATCAGAAAACTTTGGACGGTTGGCGAAGAAACCATTTTCCATTTAGCCGCCAATTCCCGTCCGGTCGTGTAGGCAATGTAAGCGACGCGCCGGGCTTCGTCCGGATTGACGCTCGGAGATAAGGCGACGAGTCGCGCTCTTAAGGCCTCATCTTCCGCGGACGTGGCCAGGACGAGTTGGTTACGCGGGCGAGCATTGGGAGTAGAGCCATTTGCCGTGAGTGCCAGCATCGCCGCCACAGCCAATGCGGTGAAAAAACGTCCGGTGATCATTATGGCAGTATGCTTAAACACGGTGTTTGTCTGCGACAAGGGGAATCAACTTGTTCGCCGGTAACTCGGAATTGCGTCCGTCCGCGTCGTGACAAGCCACCCGGGAAAAAAGTCGAGAAAAGCGTTGCGCGACTGATCGTAACTGCCTAAATGACGAGCAGCAACCAGCCAGAGAAAGGAGGCGAATACTAATTGAAAATTTTCAAAGCGATAATGATCGTGGCCGTCCTGGCCAGTGCGTTGACTTTGGGAGCGTGCGCTCAGCACAAAGAGGCGGCGACCACCCAAACTTCGACGTACTCGAAATAACTGCCCAATTGGCAGTCGCGGATAACCTTAACCAAAAACGCCAGGCTGGCTTATCGGCCTGGCTTTTTTTTTATATCTCGCCGAGCCCGTCCCGCTTCGTCCCAGACCTTCGCCAGTCCTTGGACTGCGGGCGAAGGAGTGGAGCCTAGGGGATTCGAACCCCTGACCCCCACAATGCCATTGTGGTGCTCTACCAACTGAGCTAAGACCCCGTTAACGGATTCTGATTTTCCGATGCGAAGTGGCGATTTGCAACGTGGAATTCGTGCCGCTGGCCATCGCGCGTATTGCTCTTAGGAGCTGAAGAACGTACCCTGCCAAAGTATGCGCGTCCCGTTTCCGATCTTCGCCATGAGCGCCGTCGCAATTTTCGCGAGCACCTCGTTCGTTCGCGCCGAGGCGACTACTGCAATGTGGAGTGACGGGCATAAATCGTCGCTCAGTGATGAAGAGTTGCTGCGTTATGCGATCACTTCACCTCCGGCCGGTTATCCGCCGGAGGCGCAGCAACGGAACCTGTCAGGCAGCGGGCTGTATGAATTGCAGATCGACAAGAGTGGAAAAACCGCGGCTGTGAGGGTTATCCGGAGCGCGGGCCAGCCGGTTCTTGATCAGGCGGCAAAGAGCGCGTTCATAAAATGGCGATTCAAGCCGGGTGTCTTCAGCCGGATCATAATTCCGGTGGGCTGGTCGGTGAATAGGGTCCGTTAAATGTAGAGGTGTTTGTGCCTCTACATCCGTTCAGCGCGCGACGATCGAGATGCTTGCGTCCGC
Source organism: Chthoniobacterales bacterium (assembly GCA_045809825.1). GTDB lineage: Bacteria > Verrucomicrobiota > Verrucomicrobiia > Chthoniobacterales > UBA10450 > AV80. The sequence continues at coordinate 3,109 of JBJMXC010000018.1, forward strand.
GGCGGCTTTTTGAAGCGCGTCCTTTTCTAGCAGTAGCGTCCGGCCTGCTTCGATTGCGATTACTCGCAAACGCGCTTCAACGGCCACCTCGATAGTCGCGACTCCGATCACGGGCACGTCAAAGCGCATGTCCTGATTCGGCTTGGCGACCTTCACCATGATGGCGTCTTTTCGGCCGAGCGCGCCGCCACGCTTGATCGCTTCGTTCGTTCCTTCGAATCCTTCAACGGCAAGCACCGTCCCGTTTTTCACGATCACGGTCTGGCCAATATCGAGCCGGCTGATTTCACGCGCGATCTCGAAGCCGAATCCGACATCGTCTTCTTCGCGGCGGCTGAGTTTCGAACCCGCGATTAATCCGGCGGGAGCGAGACAATCGTCAAGGAAAGAGCTTGCCGGGAGCAGGGTGATCCCCGCCCGCGCGAGCTCCTCCCCGATCGCAGCAAAAATGGATTCGGCGTTTCGGCGCTTCAGCCGCGCCAGAAGAAGCAGTGTTTTCCAGTCGGGCCGCAGATCGAACAGATTCTTCGGCGCGATTTGGCCGGCCATGATTGCATGGGCGACTCCCGCGTCGCGAAAACACGCGATGAGTTTTGCGAGCTGACCGACCCGCATCCAGTGGATCTCGTCCACTTTGGCGCGGAGCCGGTCATCCGTTTCATCACTAAACGCGGCGGCGACGATCCGTTGAATCCCGGCACGCCGGGCAGCGTCGGCAAGAAGACGCGGATAGACTCCATTGCCGGCGATAATTCCGAGTGGATCAGGATTAGCCACGTCGCGACACTAACGATGTGGAGGCGCTTGTGCCAAGTGCCTAACCCACGACACGCTGCCCGCCGCGGCGAGCGTCTACACTTAGCCGTGCCGGCGGCGCTTTACGTGCAATTGCGCAAGCGCTTTTGAGAGCGATGCCTGGACGGCAGCCACGTCTTCGCCGGAAACACCTTCCTTCATCGCGGCGCGCGCCCGGGCAACAGCAGCTTCGGCTGCGGCCTCATCAATTGAAGTCACGTCGAGCGCCATGTCGGTTAACACCGAGACCGTCGCCCCGGTGACTTCGACGAAGCCCTCGCCGATCGCAAGGTAAGACGCCTTCCCATCCTTGAGGACACGCAGCTCTCCCGGGTTCAATGTGGTCAGCAGCGGAACGTGGTTCGGATAAACGCCGAGCTCACCTTCCGATCCCGGAAGCGTCACCATCTCGACCTCTTCGGCGTAGGCGATTTTTTCCGGCGTGACGATCTCGAGTCTTAGGGTCGCGGCCATGGTGAGTCGTGCAGGGAAATTATCTAAGCTTCCTTAATCATGTCGATCGAGCCCTTCATGTAGAAGTTCTGCTCGGGAACTTCGTCATGCTTGCCCTCGAGGATTTCTTTGAACCCACGGACGGTCTCGGCGATCGACACATATTCGCCCTTGGTTCCTGTGAACACTTCGGCGACGTGGAAGGGTTGGCTAAGGAAACGCTGGATCTTACGGGCCCGGAACACGGTCAGTTTGTCCTCTGGGCTCAACTCATCCATCCCGAGAATGGCGATGATGTCCTGGAGATCCTTGTAGCGCTGCAGCACACGCTGAACGCCGCGAGCCACGTTGTAGTGCTCTTCTCCGATCACTTCCGGCGCGAGCGATTTCGACGTCGAAGCCAGCGGATCGACCGCCGGATAAATGCCGAGTTCCGCGATCGAACGTTCCAGCACGATTGTCGAATCCAAGTGGGCGAACGTATTGGCCGGTGCCGGATCGGTAAGGTCATCGGCCGGCACATAAACGGCCTGAACCGACGTGATCGACCCTTTTTTGGTGGAGGTGATCCGTTCCTGAAGGTCACCCATCTCAGCGGCAAGGGTGGGCTGATACCCGACGGCTGATGGGGTTCTACCAAGGAGTGCCGACACTTCCGACCCGGCCTGCGAGAAACGGAAGATGTTGTCGATGAACAACAACACGTCCTGGTTTCGTTCATCCCGGAAATACTCCGTCATTGCCAGGGCAGACAGCGCCACCCGCAGACGCGCGCCTGGAGGCTCATTCATTTGGCCGTAAACCAGCGCGACTTTCGATTTGCTGAGATCCTTTTGGTCAATGACGCCGGCTTCACTCATTTCCTGGTAAAGATCGTTCCCTTCGCGGGTCCGTTCTCCCACGCCGGCGAAAACCGAGAAGCCGCCGTGACCTTTGGCGATGTTATTGATCAGCTCGAGAATGACGACAGTCTTGCCAACGCCGGCGCCGCCGAAGCAGCCGACCTTACCGCCCTTCGTGAACGGGCAGATGAGATCGATAACCTTAATTCCGGTCTCGAGAACGGTTGCGCCCGTGTCCTGATCGGTCAGGTCAGGGGCTTTTCGATGGATCGGATAACGTTTCGTAAAACTGACCGGACCGCGATCATCGACCGGATCGCCCGTGACGTTGAATACGCGACCGAGAGTCCCCTCGCCCACCGGGACCGTGATCGGCCCGCCGGTGTCGTTTACGGGCATGCCCCGTTTCAAACCTTCGGTCGACGACATGGCAATTGAGCGGACCCAGTTTTCGCCGAGATGCTGCTGCACTTCGAGGGTGAGCTTCGTCGCCGTGCCGTTAACGTCGTATTCGAGTTCAAGCGCGTTGTAGATCCGGGGCAGTTGCCCGGTGGCACCGAATTCCACGTCGACGACGGGACCGATGACCTGAACGATATTTCCTTTATTCATAATTGGTTTTAGCCGCTGCCCATTTGAGCCGTCGCGATTTCAAGCAGCTCGGTGGTAATGCTGGCCTGGCGCATCTTGTTGTATTCGAGAGTGAGATCCTTGATGAATTGTTTAGCGTTATCGGTCGCGTTCTTCATCGCCACCATGCGCGAGCTGTGTTCCGACGCGCGGGCATCAAGCACCATCTGGTAAACGAGGTAGTGGAGGTAATAGGGCAACATGACGTCGAGAACCGCTTCGGGATTTGGCTCGAACATGTACCCAAGCATCGGGTCGTTGCTCGGTTGCGACGCAGTGCCGGGCGTGGCCGCCTTGGGAAGATCGAACGGAGAAATAGGCAAGAGGGTTTGGGTGACCGGATGCTGGTTGATCGTGTTGATGAAGTGCGTGTAGAGCACCGAAACTTTGTCGACTTCGCCGTTGAGAAATTTTTCCAGCGCAAATCTCGAGATTTCCTTGGTCTCGATGAATGAAGGCGAATCCTTGAGCGGAAAATCCGCGATCAGCTCGCGACGAGTGCGAACAACGAATTGCCGGCCTTTCCCGCCGGAGGAAACATAGATCGCCTTCTCCGGTTCGAATTTGGCCGCTTCGCGAAACAGGTTCGTGTTGAGCGGACCGGCAAGCCCCTTGTCGGTGCTTATGAGAACGACCAACTCTTTCTTCAGCTCACGCTTTTGAAGGAGCGGATGCAATTTCGAATCCGTCCGATGCTGCAGCGAAACCAGGACCCGATTCAGCAAGCTGGCGTAAGGACGTCCGGCAAGCGCAGCCATTTGCGCCTTGCGCATCTTGGATGCAGCCACCATCTGCAACGCCTTCGTGATTTGCGAAGTGTTGCGGATCGATTTGATCCGGCGCCGGATGTCTTGGGTATTCGCCATGTTCTAATCCGCCACCCTAAACGGGGTTGGATGTCTTAAATTCCTCGAGAGCGGCTTTCAGCTCCGCTTCGAGATCCTTGTCGAGGGCTTTCTTGATGACGATCGAGCTCAACAGGCTCTCTTTTCGAGTCCGCAGATATTCCTGCAGCTTGATCTGGAATTGCTTCACCTTCTCGACCGGCACCGCGTCGAGGTACCCGTTCTGCATCGCCCACAGGACGGCGACCTGTTCCTCGACCGGAATTGGATTGTAGAGCGTTTGTTTGAAAAGCTCGACGATGCGCTGACCGCGCTCCAGCCGGGCTTTGGTCGCGGCGTCGAGGTCCGAACCGAACTGGGCAAAAGCCGCGAGCTCGCGGAACTGGGCCAGGTCGAGTTTGATCTTGCCGGCAACCTGTTTCATGCCCTTGATCTGGGCAGCGGAACCGACGCGGCTTACGGAAAGGCCGACCGAGATTGCAGGCCGGACACCCTGATAAAATAAGTCTGTCTCCAGATAAATCTGGCCGTCAGTGATCGAAATTACGTTCGTCGGGATGTAAGCGGATACGTCTCCAGCCTGGGTCTCGATGATCGGCAAAGCGGTCAGCGAACCGCCGCCCGCTTCGTCGGTGACGCGAGCACTGCGCTCGAGCAAACGCGAGTGCAGATAAAAAACATCGCCGGGATATGCCTCGCGACCCGACGGACGCTTCAAGACAAGGGAGACCTGGCGATAGGCAACGGCGTGCTTGGAGAGATCGTCATAGATGATGAGCGCGTCCATGCCGTTATCCATGAACCACTCGCCCATCGACGCGCCGGCGAACGGCGCCAGGTACTGGTTCGTTGCGGTATCCGACGCCGGCGCCGAAATGATGGTGGTGTACTCCATCGCCCCTTCCCTTTCGAGAACCGCGAGCGCGCGGGCGACGTTCGAGTTTTTCTGGCCGATCGCGACGTAGATGCAATAGAGCGGACGATAATCCTTCAGCCGGCCCTGTTCCGCCGCCTTGTTCAAGCGCGCCTGGCTAATGATTGTGTCGATCGCGATCGTCGATTTGCCGGTCGCGCGGTCGCCGATGATCAGTTCACGCTGGCCGCGGCCGATCGGAATCATCGCATCAATGGCCATGATACCCGTCTGGACCGGCTGGCTAACGCTCTTTCGCTTAATGACGCCTGGCGCGATTTTCTCCAAGGGATACGCGACATCGGATTTCACGGGACCTTTGCCATCGAGCGGCTGGCCCAGGGTGTTCACCACCCGGCCGAGCAATCCTTTACCGACTGGCACCTGGAGCAGTTTGCCGGTCGTCCTGGCTTCGTCGCCTTCCATTACTTTCGTCGTGTCGCCGAGAAGGATCGCGCCCACTTCGGTCTCTTCCAGGTTGAGGGCGAGCCCGAAAACACCGCTCGAGAACTCGATCATCTCATTCAACATCACATCGCTGAGCCCTTCGATGCGGGCGACGCCATCGCCGGTTTCGCGGACAACGCCTACGTTCGTTTTCGTTGTCGTCGTCTTGAGACCGGCGATCTGCGTTTCGATTTCTTCGAGAATACTGCTCATAGGATTTTAGGGTTAAAGTTGTTGCTGGAGGCGATAGAGACGATTGCGCACGCTGCTGTCCCAGACATCACTGCCCACCCGGATCCGCATTCCGCCGAGCAGCTCTTTGTTTACGACGAATCGGGTAGCCAGGTCGCCGCCGTATCGCCGTTTCAAGTTAGCCACAATCTGTTGTCCCGCCTCCGGTGAGAGGTCAGAAGCGGTTTCAATAGTGGCGGTGCGCTTTTCCACTTCGAGACGAAGCAAACGCTTGTAGGCCTCGAGCAGCTGGATGTAGTGGCGCGGTTTCTTTTCGACCAACGATTTGAGAAGTAATGAGACCCGGCCACTATCGAGGCGGCCGTCGACGAAGCTTGCGCGCAGGAGTCCCTTCGAAAGCTGTCGTGTCTCCTTGTTGATCTTCATCGATGGTTACGATGCGATTTGGCGGGACGCTTCTTCCTGCAGGCGCTTCTGGTCTTCGGAGGTCAGGACCTTTCCGGTCACTTTGGCGGTGGTATCAACAACCAGCCGGCCGAGCTCGCGCTTGAGCTCGAGCATGGTCCGCTCGTGCTCAATTGCACTCGCTTCGCGCGCTTTCGCCATGATTTGCTCCGCCGCCACGACGGCTTCCTGTTGCTTGCGTTCCGCGACGAGCCCGGCGCTTTCCCGGGCTTCGTCAATCATCTTTTGCGCCTGCGCATTTGCCTGCGCGAGGATCTCGGCGTGGCGCTGTTCAGCTTCGGCGAGCTGCTGCTTTATCTTGTCAGCGTTAATCAAGCCTTCCTCGATCCGGCGGCGCCGTTCTTCCAGAACCTTCAGGATCGGCCGGTACGCGAACCGTCGCAGAACCAGGGCGACGATGATGAAGCTGATGACCTGGGAAAGGAAGATCCAGACATCGAAACCGAAAGTCTCTCCGGTCTCCTTGATCATGTCTCCCATGCTGGCAGCGGCAAGAATGAAGTTCATATCGTTAGGCAAGAAGCCAACGCGTCGAGGCGTGGCCGGTTACTTGACCAGGAACAGGGCGTAGAACACGATCGCTTCCGCGAGCGCGATGGCCAGAATTGCCTGAACCAGGATCGGGGTCGCTGCGCCGGGATTGCGGCCAACCGCCGAGGCCGCGCCCATGCCGATCAAACCCACGCCGATGGCCGCGCCGAGCGCCGCTAAACCTACGTGAATGCTGCCGCCGATTTCCGCTAGTAATGGTAGTATCATATTTTCCTTTTGGGTTGTGTTTCATCAACGGCCTCCGCGGGAGCCACGGTCCGACCGCCGAAATTGTTTAGTGGCGCGCGCCCTCCCCGTGTCCCGGTTCGTGTTGCGCAATGAGAAGAGTGAAGACAGCGGTCAGGAGCATGAAGACAAGTGCCTGAACGAAGCCGACAAGCAGCTCCAGAAAGTAAAAAGGGATTGGAATCAGCCAGGCCAGTGACGGAACGACGTGGCTCATCGCCTCGAGCATCGTCTCGCCCGCGTAAATATTTCCGAATAAGCGGAAGCTCAGCGAAATCGGGCGGAAGAGGATTGAGACAACTTCGAGCCAGCCGACAATGAAGAAGATCACGACCATCAGGACCTTGAGGATGCCGGTCGTTTCGCCCTTCGGCCCGAAGATGTGTTTAATGACGCCAAAGGGGCCGTTGGCCTGGATCGCCCACACGATCCAGCAACCGAAAAAGACACACGCCATCGCGAAGGTCAGGTTCAGGTTCGCGTTTGCGCCGCGAAGCAAGGGCCGGTCGATATGGAACTGGCCGGTCGCATCGTGATGTCCCCAGCCGATGGTGCCGACGCCCGGCAAGAGTCCGAACCAGTTCAAGGCGAGAATGAAAATGAAGATCGTCGCGAAGAACCAGAAGGTCCTCTTCACCAAATCCCGGCCGATCATGTTTTCGAGGAAATCGTGGAGACTCTCGACCAGCCATTCCCAAAAATTTTGGCGCGGTGTCGGCACGGGCAGGACTTTGCGAGTGGCGAGCTGGGCTGAAACGAGAATTCCGGCGGCGACGACCCAGGTGACCACCATCGAATTGGTCACGGCCAGTTTGCCGACGTGGAAAAGGATGTCGGGTTTGAGCGGGAGGTGATGTTCCTCCGTTGTCCCCGCATCGTGCGCCGGCTCCGCTGCCATTGCCGCGCTCGTCAGCCCGCAAATGGCCAGGACCGTCACGATCAATAGAAAGGGCAATAAATTAAAACGGCGCATCAGACTAAAGGTTAGAGGCAGCCGCCCAATGCTCTCCATAGGTCATAAGTCCTAGGTGCTGGCGCCGTTTGAAAGCGGCGCGACACAGGGGCGCTTGCGTCGCGGATATGAAAGCGCGTTTTCCCGGGATGGCAAACGTGAAATCGCGAAAATCTATTTCGCGACGCTGATTCCGCTCAAACGACCCGCTTCTGTCGAACCGTTACGCTGAGCTGTCTCCATTTTTCGCGGGCCCCGGACCGAAACGCGTTGATGAACCTCGCTCATCTCGGGAATAGCGACGCGTTGTTGAGCCGCGGCCAGCGCGACCGCTTCGTTGTAATGCGACTCCAGTTGGCGGATTTGCTCGCGTTGTTCGAAATTTGCGGCAACCGACTCGCTGGCCAGTGCACCCATCTCCCGAAAAGCGTGCGGCGAGCGGACAAGGTTCTTCATCGCGGCGGCGAGCGCCTCGAAATCGCGTTCTTCCACAAGCCATCCGGAGCGACCTGCCTCGACGGCCTCAGGAATTCCGCCATGCTTCGTCGCTACAACCGGCAAACCAGTCGCCATCGCTTCGAGGATTGAATTCGGGATGCCTTCCTGGTTTTGGTCCGGAGGTGTCTCGCTCGGATGAAGAAACGCATGCGAAGTCCCATAAAGGCCGAGCAATTCCTGTTGGGAAAGAAATCCGCGGAAGTGAACCTTGCGGGCGATCCCGAGTTCCTCGGCCAGCTCTTCGAGATGCGGCTGCAAGGGTCCTTTTCCGGCGATGATTAGCTCCGCATTTGGAAATTCCTTCTGGAAAATCGCAAAAGCGCAGAGCGAGGTCGCGACCCCTTTCTTGGGAATGAGGCGGCAGGCCTGCATGAAACGCCAGCGGCCATCGATGGGCGCATCGCGCCGAATAAACGGAAATTCGTGGAGAGGAACGCCGGTTCGGTTAATCCGGAGACGCTCCGGTGGACATCCCAGGCTGAGGAGGCGTTCGGCGAGCGATTTCGAGCGCGCGAGGACGAGCGGGACTGCGTTAAAGAGTTCCCTCAACTTCGGGCCGTAATCGCGAATATCTTTTTTCTCCGCAACGTCGGCGCCATGAAACGAAACGACACACGGCTTATGCCAGCGCTCGATAAAAGGCAGGAGGTGGACGCCGGTGTGCCCAAAATAAATATGCATTAGATCCGCGCCCCGGCGCTCGAGGAGCTTGGACAGCATCTGGTATTCGCCGCGGTAAACGATGGCCGGCTTTTGTTTCACCCATTTAAGCCAGCCATGGCGTAACGGATTGTTTCGTGGCTTCGGGATCAGCTCGATGTCGCGAAAGGGAAACAGCTCGAGGTTCTGGATCGCCTTCGTCATGACAAACGTGTCATACTCCTGGAGCGAGCGCACCTGCCGGTAGATGTGGAGCATCTCCGGTTTCAGGAACGTGGTGCAGTAGCTGGCGACGACGCGTTGCGACATGGGATCGGAAAGGCGGATTGTCCTAGAGGTGCCGTAGGTTGTCCATTTGTTATTCGCACGCTGCCACTTCGGCTGGGCTAAAAGGCAGGGCCCCGGGAGGTTCCTGATTATTGATGAAGAGCCACTCTTTAAGCCGGCCTTTCAATTCGTCAATGCCCTGCTTTTCCGCGGCGGAAATGCCGAGAATTTCCAGGTTCGGATAACGAGTCCGCACGGCCGCGAGATTCTCGTCCGCGCCTGGCAGGTCCATCTTGTTCGCGATCACATGCCACGGCCGTTGCGAAAGGCGCGTATCGTAAAGATCGATTTCGCGCCTTAGGTTTTGCAGGTCTTCGATCGGATGACGTCCTTCACTCCCAGCGATGTCGAGGACGAACAAGAGCAGCCGGCATCGAGTAATGTGGCGAAGAAAATCGTGACCTAACCCGACGTTGCGATGCGCGCCCTCAATTAGCCCGGGAATGTCGGCGATCGTCGCCCGACGATAACCGTCGAATTCAATCACGCCCACGATCGGATGGAGAGTCGTGAACGGATACGGCGCCACCTTGGGATGTGCCGCGGAAATCTTGCCGAGCAAAGTCGATTTGCCGGCGTTTGGATAACCGACCAGGGCCGCGTCCGCCATCGTCCGGAGCTCGAGCAGGAAATGCCCCTGCTCGCCTTCCTCGCCTTCGGTGTACTGAATCGGCGCGCGGTTTTTCGAGCTTTTGAAATGAACGTTGCCTTTGCCACCGCGTCCGCCCTGGCAAAGGACGAACTCCTCACCCTCCTGTGTTAAATCTGCAATCGGCGAAAAGGCTGAAGGCGGAGGGATGAAGGCGGAAACCGAAACAGTTTCATTTTCCCCGCCTTCATCCTTCATCCCTCCTCCTTCATCCTTATAAACGACCGTGCCGATCGGGACCTTCACGACTTTCGCAACCGCGCCGCGGCCGTGCATCTTCTTCCCCTGCCCGTGCTGGCCATTCTTGGCCTTGATGATCGGCTCGTAGAAAAGATTCGAGAGGTTGTCGACATGGACGTCGGCTTTCAGGATCACATCTCCGCCGCGTCCACCGTCACCGCCGTCCGGACCGCCCTTTGGAACAAATTTCTCCCGGCGAAAACTCACGCAACCGCGTCCGCCGTTCCCAGCGTGGGCAAAGACTTTGATGCGATCGACGAACATGATCGCGCAACTTGCCACGCGTTGTAGCGGCGGTCTATGACCGGCGTTGTGACAACGACGTTACAAATCGGCGGTCACCGGCCGCCGCCACAGAGGTGCTCGTAGAGCGCTTTTGTTTGCTGCGCGATCGCCGGCCATCCGAATTTTTCCTCGGCGCGTTTACGACCGGCACGCCCAAACTTTTCGCATAACGCCGGATCCGCCATCAGCTGATTGATTCGCGCCGCGAGATCACGGGCGAACTTTTCCGGCTCCTTCGGCTCAAACGGGCTTCGATCCATCAGGTCGATCGGGACGAGGAAACCGGTCTCGCCATCCACGACGACTTCCTTGATGCCGCCCACCGCCGTGGCCACCACGGCCGTTTCGCACGCCATCGCTTCGAGGTTGATAATGCCAAAGGGCTCGTAGATCGACGGGCAACAGAAGGCCGACGCATTGGAATAGAGCTCGCGCACCGTTTTCTTGTCGACCATCTCATCAATCCAGATCACGCCTGGGTGTCCGGATTTCTCTTTCTCGACCGCTTCTTTCATTTCGCGGCCGATTTCCGGCGTGTCCGGCGCCCCGGCACAAAGGACGATCTGGAATCCCGGATCCATATACTCGATTGCGCGGACCAGATGGATAATGCCCTTTTGCCGCGTGATCCGGCCGACAAAGAGCAGGTATGGCTTTTTGACCCCAAATTGGGTTAGCGCCGCGGTTGACGCGGTCTTTCGGTATTCCTCGAGATCAATGCCGTTATAAATGACATGGAGTCGCTCCGGCCGGACGTTGAACAGCCGCTCAATGTCCGCCTTGGTTTGGGCGGAAACTGCGATGACCGCGTCGGCCATCTCCAGCGCCGTCTTTTCGATCCAGACTGAGAAATCGTAACCGCCCGCCAACTGCTCACGTTTCCAGGGACGGAGCGGCTCGAGGGAGTGGGTTGTGATGACGAGCGGGATTCCGTAATTCAGCTTCGCCAGGATGCCACCGAAATGGCTGTACCAAGTGTGGCAATGAACAATGTCGGCGTCGATGTTCGTCGTGTTAAAGTCGGTGCAGCGACGGACCGCGCCAAAAACCGAACGGAGCGGTTTCGGGCACGTAAAAGTATCCGCGTTAAGCTCGAATCCGCGGACGGCCAGGTTGCCCTCATCCGAGTTCTGGTCGCCGAAACAGCGCACTTCGATCGGCATCAGCTTCGCCAGTTCGCGCGAAAGATAATCGACGTGAACTCCGGCGCCGCCATAGACGTTGGGCGGATACTCATTCGTCAGGAACAGCGCCTTCACCGGAATTCCTTAACCGCACGGACCCCATAGCGCACGCAGTTTCCTCGGTTAGCAGGGCGAGTTCTGTCGAGCCGGCAACGGCGATTTCGGACGGCTCGACTGAGCAAATCAGTTAGTACCGCAGAGGGGCGCAGCAGGCTCACCTCATTTTTTCACCTTCAACAATAAGACGGGAACATCGACCTCGTGCCGGACCTTGTCCGCAGTGCTGCCGCGAAGTAAATCGTTGATCAATCGATGACCGTGGGTCGTCATCGCAATCAGGTCGACGGGCTCGGTCCGGGCGAGCTTGATGATTTCCGTCGCGGGATCGCCCATCGCCAGGACCGATTTGACCTCGAAGCCTTCCGCCGTCAGTTCCGCCGAGAGAGCGGCGAGATATTCGCGGTCCTGTTTCATCTCCTCGCTTTCCTGGAGCTGGAAGCGTTCGTAATTTCGGGCCGCCCAGCCGTCTGCGACGTGAACCAGAGTCAGGCGGGCCTGGGTCAGTCGCGCCAACTGTCGGATGTGCCGCAGGATCGTATGGTCGCTCTCGCGATTCTCAACCGGAACCAGAATGCTTTGATACATGCTAAGTGAGGCCGAACCAACCGCGGAAAGTCTGCATGAGAAGCCAGCCGTTAAGCAATGCAATGACGGCGGCCACCGTCCAGGAAAGCCACTTCACGAACGACCTGTTCACGAATTCGCCCATCTTGAGCTTGTCGCTGGTGAACATGACCAGAGGAAAAACGGCGAAGCTCAATTGGAGACTCAGTATCACCTGGCTCAGGACAAGCAGGTTCGTCGTTCCTTTTTCCCCGGAGATGATCGTAACGAAGACCGCCGGAACAATCGCGATAAGACGCGTGATGAGACGGCGCAACCAGGGCCGCAGCCGGATATTCAGAAACCCTTCCATGACGATCTGGCCGGCAAGGGTGCCGGTCAGGGTCGAGTTCTGGCCGGAAGCAAGCAGGGCGAGCGCGAATAAAGTGCTCGCCCCGCCTACCCCGAGAAGCGGCGTCAGGAGTTTGTAGGCGTCCTGAATTTCGGCGACGTCGTTGTGGCCTCGCCTGTAAAAGGTGGCGGCGGCTACGATCAGGATCGCGGCATTGATGAAGAGCGCGAACATGAGCGCGACCGTTGAATCAATCGTGGCGAACTTGATCGCTTCCCGTTTTCCAGCGGCGCTTAATTCATAGCGTCGCGTCTGCACAATCGAAGAATGGAGGTAGAGATTATGCGGCATCACGGTGGCGCCGAGAATTCCGATCGCGATGTAAAGCATGCCGGGGTCGGACACGATGCGCGGGGAAGGAATAAATCCTTTTGCGATCCCGAGCAGGTCCGGCCGCGAAGCCACAATCTCCCAGGCAAAACATCCGCCGATCAGGAGAATCAGGACAAGGACGAGCGCCTCGATATAGCGAAAACCCTTGTTCTGGAGGAAGAGCACGAAAAGGACGTCGAGTGAAGTGATGCAAACTCCGGCGAGCAGCGGCAGTCCGAAGAGCAAATTCAGGGCGATGGCGGATCCGATTACTTCCGCGAGGTCGCAGGCGGCGATCGCGATTTCGCAAATGATCCACAGAAAAAATGAGACTGGCTTGCTGTAATGATCGCGGCAGGCCTGGGCCAGGTCGCGGCCGGTGGCGATCCCGAGCTTGAGCGAGAGCGACTGCAGAAGGATGGCCATCAGGTTGGACAACATGATGACGGAGAGAAGCGCGTAATTGTACTTCGAGCCTCCCGCCAGGTCGGTGGCCCAATTGCCCGGGTCCATATAGCCCACGGCGACGAGGAACCCAGGGCCGGCAAACGCGAAAAGCTTGCGAAAAAAACTGGCGGACGCCGGCACAACCAGACTGCGGTGCACCTCGGACAGGCTCGGCAGCAGCGGCTGTGAATGCCAGCCGGCGTGCGGATGAAGCGCGGAATGGTCGGGCTGCGAATTAGGCACGGCTAA
>JBJMXC010000019.1:0-4025 GCA_045809825.1 Chthoniobacterales bacterium
CTACACCACCGAGGCCGGCGCCCTCATGAAAGTCGAACCCGACAACGCCCGCAACAAACGCAAACACAAACCCCTCTTCGGATAGTCTGCGCGTTCGGCGGTTCGCTTCCGTACCGGGCATCTCGCATTCCCACTTTTCCCTTTACCGCCCTTCCGACTCTGACATTGGACGGTGGGCGTTTTCTTCCTCCTGTGCCCGCGTCGCTGTCTCCCCTCCGCTTGCCCTACAACCCGAATCTCCGTCCCCGCGCCAAACAAAAAAGCCGCCGAGGCGTTTCCACCCCGGCGGCCTTTCTTAATTCTTATTTCTCTTCGCCTATCCCATGTTCAGCGAATCGAGCGTCGGCTCGTCGATAACAGCCGTCACCGTCATCCCGTTATCACGCTGATAACCGGTGAGCGCTTCCCGGGTTAACGGCCCAAGCAATCCATCGACCTCGCCCCTGTAGTAACCCATGTCCTGGAGCGCGGCCTGCACATCCGCGATCACCTTGTCCGGCGGTTCCGCCCGGTGACCGACATAGATCGGCGCATCGTAAGCATAATACTCATGACCGGGATCGTAGCCCCAGGCCGGATACCAGTAGCCATTGTTAAGGTAATAATAACCGCCCGCGATCAGCTCCACCCGCTGGTGGTGTGAAGAATACCAACCGCGATCGTGCCGTTCCGGATGATAAGACCGATAGACCTCGTACTGCGGTCCCTGCCACTGCTCCGCACCGGGGAGCCGGTAGCCCGCGCTGAATGTTACCGGCGGAACTCGGTCCGGCCTGGGCTGCGCAGTAAAGTTTTGATGCTGCTGCTTGATCTGTTGAATCTTCGCCGGGTCCGGCTTCTTCGCTGCGGCGGGATTAGCCGCGGTGGTCGAATTTGCCTGTGAAGCCGACGGAGCCGCGCTCGGCGAACCGGTTGTTACAGGGGTCGTGGCCGCGGTAGTTGGCGCCGGCGTTGTCGGAGCTGCGGGCGTTGTTGCGGTGGTCGTCGGAGCCGGGCTCGTGGTCGTCTTTTCTGCTGCCGGACTGGCTGAAGCCTTCGACTTCGGCGAGGGCGGTGTCGCGCTCGTCGTCGCTGTTGGCGGAGTCGTGCTCGGCGATGTCTTCGAATTCTTATTGTTCCGACGCGACTGATTCTTCGTCACGTCAGGCGTTGCCGCGCTCGTGGCCGATTGATCGACATTCGTGTTCGGCGCGGTCGTCGTTGGCGGCACGTTCTTCTGATTCTTCGGCGCCTTTCGATCCGCTTTTGATGTCGGCGGGGTCATCGCCGGTGCCTGATTCACGGCCGGGTTGTTCGCGCCGGGAGCTTCAGACTTCTCGGATTTCGAAGATTTCTCAGACTTCGGCGCACGTTCCGGTCCCGGCTTCGTTGCCGGCTGCTCGTGTTTGGGCGCCTTGTTTTTGTCTTTGCCTGGTGGCTGTGATTCGTCGGGCGTCGGCGCTTGAGCCATCACAGCCCCGGCCATCGCCAGCGAAGCGACTATCGATAGTAAGTTGGTAATTTTTTTCATGGTGTCTCTGTTGGTCGTTAGACGGACGCGATCTATTCACCCCCGGGCGTAATTGCCCGCGCGGGTTCGATCGCCCTAACATCCGTAAATCGCGCCCCAAGCCCGACTTGGACTGGTCTTTGTTTGCCCTGTAGCGGCGGTCTATGACCGTCGAAATCCCTTTCGCTCCTGTAGCGGCGGTCTATGACCGTCGAATAACGCAATTGTCTTCGAAGCTCTGATCCCATTCTGCGCTCCTCCGCGGACACCCGTCAGAAGCCCAGCGAAAGCTGCGCTCCATTCACGCCACCAAACACTGGCTGCACCAGGACATCCCCAAACTTCGAATTCAACCGAAAGAACGTCAGTGTTTTTCTCTCGGATGGCGTCGTCGCCGGCCCTGCTTCAATTGCCCGGCGGCTCACGGTGCTTTGCGAAACCCGCTGGTTCCCAATCTCCGACTCGGAACGAACCATAGCAGCCTTGCTCGCGAGCGGACTGACTGAAGGAAACGAATATTGGCCCGTCGTTGCGCCGGTTGATCTCGTCACCGCGAATGCCTGCCCGGCCTGCCCGTCGCGCCGGAGCGCTGCGGAGGAGGAAGTCTTGGCGACGGCCGGCCGGTCACCCGCGTGCGCTCCGTGTAGCGGCGCGAAGCCCAGAATCAGGCCCGCCGCTACCCACTCCTTGAAATTCCGTCTCACGAGAGTCCCGACTCTGATTCGTAATCCCCACCCCGATTGCGCGTCTCATCGAGCCTCCGCAGTTTTTCACTTCGTAATTCGTAATGCGGCCTACCCGGCCTCGGCACCGCTTCGTTGTAGCGGCGGTCTATGACCGTCGAACTCTTTATCGGCTATCGGCCCGCATCCCTTCTCAGCGTATCTTAGTTCCTACTTTCTTCCCCCCTCCCCCCTCCGACCTCCCCCGATTAGGTAACACACCTGTTACTTTCGACGCCGCCTAACGATGCCTCAGGCTTCGTTCACAAGATGAATTTTTTGTCTTCTCGGAAGTTCTCCGAACTCACTTTTCCCTCGAGAAATCGCCCTGCAACGCCACCGGCTCTTAAAGAAATTCGGCCTCGTAATTCATCGACGCAACCCAGCCAAAAAAACGCCTATAGAAAACGTCTATACGACCCAGACGCATAAAGTATTTCAACCCGCTTGACGCCGCGCGTCCGGTTATTCGTATGAAAACAGCATCCGTTAAGCAAATAGGCCAGCGCCTCAGGCAGGCCTCCAAACAACTCTCGATCGATCGCGTCTTTGCCGAATTGCAAAGCGCACTCATCTGCGCCGACCAATTCGGCTTTTACGCCGGGCTCATCATCGCCTTGTCTTCATTCGCTTCCTTTCTTGTCCAAGTCGCGCGTTCCGTCGCCGAGAAAGGGGTGATCTAAATGATCGACCCTCGTTCGATGCGCCGCCGTGCCGCTCGCTTTCTGAGTGAGCGTTACCAACAGCGGGAACGTCCGTGCTGCTTCCCGGACCTCGTCCTCTGGACACTGATCCTCATCATCTCGATCTGGCCCCTGCCCGCGGTAGTCCACGCCCTGGCAATGTTGAAGTAACAAGAAACAACGCGAAGAAACACAGTGAGCCTCGTAATTGTCCTCTATTATCTGGTCATGCGGATTCTCGAGAAGATCTAGCCGGCAAAGGCACCCGTCGCTTCTCGGCAAAATTCCGCGGCCGCCCTGGTCTCGAGCCGCAGCGGATTACGCAGGAGATTGATCTCCCGCGTCGGCGCCGGCGCCGTAAACGGCAACGCGACACAACCATCGGGGAGCTGATGCTCCACCATCATCTGCGGCACCACCGAGACTCCCGTGCCGGTCGCGACCATATTCGCGATCGTGGATAGCTGCGCGCCTCTCAGCGCCATCTCCGGCCGGAGATTGTGACTGGCCAGAAGCTGGCAAACCTGCGCCGACAAACAATGCACTTCGTGCAGGAGCAGGAACTTTTCCGATTTCAGATCGCTCCAGTTGATCTTCTTCTTTTTGGCGAGCGAATGCTGATTCGGCAGCAAAACCAGAAGCGCTTCTTTGCCCAGGAGCTGAGGCTTCAGGACCGCGCTTTTCTGGCAGGTCGACATAATCGCGAGGTCGAGCGTTCCGTCCTCCAGCCGCAAAGCGAGGTGTTCCGTGGTGTCCTCCAGGATCTCGAGGACGACCTTCGGGTAACGCGCCTGGAATTTCCCGATCAACTTCGGCAAAACATAAGGCGCCATCGTCAGGATCGCTCCGATACTCAGCCGGCCCGATATCTCCTGTTGCAGATCGTCGAGGCAACGGCGCGCTTCGCCGATTTCGACCAAAATATTCCGGGCGTAATCGAGCAGGCATTTGCCCGCCTCTGTCACGACCACCGTGCGCGACAGGCGATCGAACAGCCGATGCCCTATATCCGCCTCCAGTTTTTGGATCTGCTGACTCAGCGAAGGCTGCGCGACATGCTCTCGCTCAGCCGCGCGCGAAAAGCTCCCCTCCTCAGCCACAGCGACGAAGTACCTGAGTTGGTGAATTTCC
>JBJMXC010000020.1:0-6728 GCA_045809825.1 Chthoniobacterales bacterium
GAATGTGACGCTCTATTCCGGCATCGTTTCGCCGGAGCCGCCGATTTCTTTCGGAAAATCCTTCATCTTGGGGAGACCGTCCTTCATCGGCAGAACAGTTTCTTCGTAGTTGAGATGAACGCCGGCTTTAAATGGCATGGTTGGGATAATCGCCGCGGGGACGTCAACCAGGCCGAGGGTGTCGTGATCGCTCTTCACGATGCCGCCACATTTCGTGCAGAAACGGCGGTCGCTCATGGGCGAGGACATGAAGTGCCCGAGCGAATCTTCACCTTTGGTTATCTTAACTTTGTCGGGTTTCCAGAGAGTAAAGGCGTTGACCGGCGCAGCGAGATAGGATCGGCAGGCGTCGCAATGGCAATAGCCCATTCCTTCTGGCGTTCCGGTGACTTCGATCGTCACCGCGCCGCAATAGCATTTCCCGGGATATGTTTCGGCCATAGGAACTTAGGGTAGCGGCCAGCCGCGATAATTGGCAACAAAATCGGTTGGCCGTGCGAACGCTTTGTGTGTCTGTAAGGATATGAGGCACGCCGGAATCGTTTTGGTATTCGCGGGCGCGCTGACGCTGTTACCGCTCTTAGCCGAGGCGCGGGTCGAGCGCATCGAAATCATTTCGCGGACCGACGTTCTCGACGGCCACGCATTCGGCGACGTCGGCGCTTACGAGAAGATCATCGGCAAAGTCCACTTTGCGGTGAAGCCGGCCGATCCGCACAACCAGTTGATCGTTGATCTCGATAAGGCGCCGCGCAATCCGAACGGCGAGGTGGAGTTCGCCTCGGATTTTTACATTGTTCGGCCAAAGGATGCGGCGCGTGCGAACGGCACCGCATTGCTCGAGATCCCTAATCGGGGCGGAAAAGGAATGTTGCGAGTGATCCAGAACGGAAAGAGCGCGGTCGATCCCGTGACGGCAGAGGAATTCGGCGACGGTTTTTTAATGCGGCGCGGCGTCACGTTGATCTGGCTCGGATGGCAATGGGACGTGCGAGAGGAAAAAGGATTGATGCGGCTTTATGCGCCGGTCGCGCATGAAACGGACAGCGAGGGTCAGGAGAAGCCGATTACGGGTCTCGTGCGCGCGGATTTCGTCGTGACGGAGAAAATGGAGGAGCATCCGCTCGGGCACGTGATCACGGGAAGCATTGGAGGGACGGAATATTTTTGTTCGGACACGAAAGATCCGGCGAACGTGCTCACCGTGCGGGATCGGCCGATGGCGGAGCGACACGTGATTCCGCGGACCGAATGGGAATTCGTTGGCTCGACCGCAGCGAAATTGGAACCGGGGCCGAGAATGATCCGGCTCAACGGCGGATTTGAGCCAGGCAAAATCTACGAAGTTATCTATCGGGCGCGTGATCCGGCAATTGCGGGTTTGGGCTTCGCGGCGGTGCGCGATTTTGCGTCATACCTGAAACAGGAAGGGAATGAAGCGACGGCGGCGAAGCGGGTTTATGCGATGGGTATCTCGCAGAGCGGTCGGTTCCTTCGTCATTTTCTTTACGAAGGATTCAATGCGGATGAAGAGGGCAAACGGGCGATGGACGGAATATTCGTCCATGTCGCAGGCGCAGGCAGAGGAAGCTTCAATCATCGGTTCGCGCAGCCCTCGCGCGATGCGCAACCGACGTCGGCGCAGTTTTATCCAACCGATCTATTCCCGTTCGCGGATACGCCGCAGCGCGACCCCGAGAGCGGAGAATCAGCCGGACTGCTCGACCGCGCGAAAGCCGACAAGGTGTTGCCGAAGATTTTTTACACGAATACTTCGTACGAATACTGGTCGCGGGCCGGCTCACTGATCCACACCTCGCCGGATGGGAACCGCGATCTGGCGTTGATGGACAACGTCCGGATTTATTTTCTGGCGGGACTGCAACATTTCACGGCGCCGTTTCCGCCCACACCGCCGGCGGAAGCGAGTCTTGCCGCGCGAAATCTGCCAAACCCGAATCCGGTGCTGTATTTCTGGCGGGCCCTGTTCGTGGCGATGGATGAATGGGAGCGTGACGGAAAGCCGCCGCCGGAGAGCCGGTTTCCAAAACGGGCGGACAAAACGCTCGTGAAGCGGGAAGAGGTGAAGTTTCCAAAGATTCCGGGCGTCGTGCTCCCCGAACGAGTGCAGGAAGCGTTGCGGCTGGATTTCGGGCCGCAATGGAAGAAGCGGATTATCACGAAGCAACCGCCAGGGATCGGAAAACCGTTCCCTGTTTTCGTTCCGCAGGTGGACGGCGCCGGGAATGATCTCGGCGGAGTGCGCCTGCCGGAATTAGAAGTGCCGTTGGCGACCTATACCGGCTGGAATTTGCGGGATCCGAAAACGGGAATGGCGAATGAGCGCGTGAGTTTTCTCGGATCGTGGTTACCGCTGCCGCATGGGAACGAGCATGAGCCCAATGATCCACGCCGGACGATCCCAGACACGTATTCGTCGCGCGAGGATTACTTGAAGAAGTTTAACGCCGCGGCGAACAAATTGTCCGACGAGCGCTTTCTCTTGAAGGAAGACGTCGATGCGCTGGTGAAGCGCGGTGGCGACGAATGGGATTTCGTCACGAAGTAGCAGTGAGCTGGGCCTCACGTTTACGGATAACGTGAAGGGTGACGAACGCGGCCAGGGCGCATATCAGGGCGCCGATCGCCATCGTCGCGGACGTGCCGAGAATATCCGCCATAAGCCCGGCCTCCAAACTTCCGAGCGGGATCATGCCGCCAAAAATGAGCGCCCAGATACCCATGACGCGGCCGCGCATTTCGTCGGGCACGATCGATTGCAGGACGGTGTTCGAGGTTGAGAAATAAAGGACGAGGCCGAACCCAATGACCGCGAGCAAAACCACTCCGAGATAGACATTCCGGGTGTAGGCGAAAAGGACCAGCGTCCCAGAAAAAATCCAGACGCCGCCGAGCGCCATTGTCCGGGTGGGCAACATGTGCCCGGCGCTTGCGACGACGAGTGCAGCGGCGAGCGCGCCGACGCCGCTACCGGCCATGAGAAGCCCGTACCCGTTCGCGCCGAGATGGAGAGCATCGTGCGCGAAGGCGGGCAGGAGGACCGAATATGACCAGCCAAAGACCCCGACGACGGTAAAGAGCGAGAGAATAGTGAGGATGCGCGGATGCATCCAGACGTAGCGAAACCCGTCGAGCGCCTGGGCGATCGCGCCGCCGGCGCTGGCAATCTGCGTCTCTTTCTTCGGCAGCCGCATCAGGAGCAAACCGGCAATGACGGGAATAAAGCTGAGACCGTCCAGGAGGAAACAGGCGGCGATGCTGATGTGCGCCATAAGGAGGCCGGCGAAGGAAGGGCCAACGATCCGGGCGCAATTGAAGGCGGAACTGTTGAGCGAGATCGCGTTCATCAAGTCCTCGCGGCTGGTCATCTCGATGACGAAGGATTGTCGCGCAGGCATGTCGAACGCCATGTTGATGCCGCCGAGGATGGCAAGCGCGATGATCTGCCAGGGCTGCACGATTTTCATCCAGACGAGGACGGCCATGGCGAGCGAGATGAACATTGAGCACACCTGGGTGACGACGATGACCGAGCGTTTCGGATAACGATCAGCGATCCAGCCGCCCCAGGTGGCGAAGACGAGCATCGGGGCCGAGGCGGCGGCGGCGACCACACCGAGCAGCGCTTTCGAACCGGTGATCTGATAAACGAGCCAACCCTGCGCGGTCGTCGTCATCCAGCTGCCGGTGAAGGAAATCAGTTGACCGGCAAAGTAGAGCCGAAAATTGCGGTGCCGCAGGGCGGAAAAGGTTTTGCGAAACGAAAGGCCGCTCGTGGCAACCCGGCGGGGACGGCCCGTCATGTCTTCCGGCACGTTGGAAGTGCCGGAATGGTGAGAGCCGAGAAGTGTAGACATTAGTGAGAGATCCGACCGCGGGTTTGGAAGAGGGGAACCATCGGTGTTGGCGGCGTCTGGTTCAATGGAGGTTTAGGACGCAAAAAAGGGTCACGTGGCCCGCGAGCAGCTATTTCGGAATGCATGCTCGCGATTCCCGGCAAACTGGCTGGCAGCAGGGCGATCATTTTCTCCTGCGCCTTCGTTCTCCTTTTGATCGCGGCGCCGGCCACTCAGGCCCGCCCCCGCCGGCACCGCCCAGCGACTCCGTTTAGCGTAGCGCTCGAGCCTTTCAAACTCACTCGCACCGTGGTTCATGCGGCCGCGGCGCCGGTTGTGCACAACGTTCCGCGGGTCCTGGCAGCGACGGCGGCGGCACCGATCGAGGTGGCGTACTACGCGCCTCGTCGATTGAAGCCCAGGCCTCCGCGCGGCGCGGAAACGGAGTTTGAAGCGGACGAGGAATCCGATGTAAGGCCGAGCCGGGTAGCCTATGCCACCTCCGGCCATTCTTCGACGGCTGCACCGCGGGCACAGGAAGTTGGTCAGGACCAGGAGGAAGAGAGCGGCGCGATTCAGCAGCGCGGCAATCGGCCGATGGTTTCAGGCGACCGCGCGGTATTGCGGAATGGGGTGGCGTATGCGCCATCGCGCGCGCCGCAAAACGTCAAGGACGCGATCTGGGCAGCGAACTCGCTTCGCCGTAAACCTTACGTCTGGGGCGGCGGGCACGGCTCATTTTTCGATCGCGGTTATGATTGCTCCGGGACTGTTTCTTTTGCGCTTCATGGCGCGGGGATGTTGAATTCGCCCCTGCCTTCGAGCGATCTGATGCGATACGGCGAACGCGGGCGCGGACGCTGGATGACCATCTATTCCCGGTCAGGCCATACGTTTGCGATGATCGCTGGTCTGCGACTCGACACCACCGACTTGGGACGAGGCGGGGATGTCGGTCCTCGCTGGTACGACTACAGCCGCGACACCGGCGGATTCGTGGCGCGACATCCGGTAGGGATGTAACGGCTACCGCCCGGAAGGCGGAAGGCGGAAGGCTGAACGCGAACCAGAAATCGGTCAGATTTCTGAATCCAAATGCATCCCCGGCAGCATCCCATTACCAAAGAGAACAAGTTTATGAACACGATCACCATCCGCCCGTTCGCAGCCCTGAAGTTGCTGACGTTTGCCGCGCTCTCCCTAGGCGGCTGCCATTGGAGCGGCATTAGGGGCAACGGCCATATCGTCACCGACAATCGTCCGGTCCAGGATTTTACGGGGGTGGAAGCCGAGGGTTCGTTTGAAATTGAATGGGTCCGCGGAGCCTCCAGCTGCACAATCCGCACCGACGAGAATCTTCTCCGGCATATCCAGAGCAGCGTGGATGGAAGCAAGTTGCGCCTGGAATGGGACGGACGACTTAATCCGACGCATGGAGTGAAAGTGAAGATATCGAGCGGGAATTTAAATGGAGCGCGATTAACCGGTGCGGTCCGTCTGACGGCGAGAAGCCTCGCCGGCCAGGGTTTCTATCTTGATGGCACCGGAGCCACGCGTGTGACGGCCGACGGAACCGTCAATGAGTTGATGGCGACCATGACCGGTGCCAGCAGGCTCGACGCCGAGTCGCTCCAAGTGAAGACCGCCGAGCTCGCGATCTCCGGAGCGGGAAAAGCTGAAGTCTCAGCCAGCCAGATCTTGAAGGTCGCAATTTCCGGTGCGGGTAAGGTCACCTATCACGGCGATCCCACGATCGAACAACGGATCAGTGGCGCCGGCAGCGTGAGGAAGCGGGACTAAAGAAAAGGTTGAAGGCGGAAGGTTGAAGGATGAAGGAATCGCGTGCGCGATTCGGACACTTCGCCGGCAGGATATTCTTACAACACGCGGCTCGACATCCTGCACGGGCCCCTGGAAACGATCGACGTGGCGGGGCTGGTCGAAGCATGCACTGACCAATGGTATAACCAGACCCTCTGCAAAGTGGACGAGTCGGTTGTGCGGCTCGGCGTCGTCCAGGGCGAATATCACTGGCATAAGCACGATAACGAGGACGAGTTTTTCTATATCGTCAGCGGACAACTCCTGATCGATCTCGAGCAGGATCGCTGTCTTGACCTCGCGGCCGGCAAGGCCGCGCTGATCCCGAAAGGAGTCATGCATCGGCCGCGCGCGCCGGAGCGGACCGTGATCTTGATGGTGGAGCGCGCCGGGATCGTCCCAACCGGAACGCGGACGACATGAGGATTGGCATAGGCCGAGTGATCGTGGCGGCTGTTTTGCTGGCTTCGTATCCAGAAGAGGTTCGCGCGGAGGATTCGGATTCGAGCGCCGGTACTTGGAACCTAATTTCCGATAAGGAAGGTGTTGCACTTTATCGCCGGCAACGCGCGATCACGAACGAATCGAAAGCGGTCGGCGACATCGCCGCCTCGAGTGATGTGGTTCACGCGGTCATCGCCGACGTCGAATCCTACACGAGCTTCATGCCCTACACGGCCGAATGCCGGGTCCTGAAACGCGATGGCAATTCAGTCGTTGCCTATCAAAGAATTTCCGCGCCGCTGACAAGCGATCGCGATTACACGATCCGCTCCCGCTGGACTTCGAAGACGGTCGATGCAGGGACGACTTATGTTCATCGGTGGGAAACCGATAACGCGGCCGGGCCGCCAGAAAAAGCGGGCGTTGTGCGGGTAAAACTCTGCGAAGGGAGCTGGCTCCTTGAACCGACGGGACCGAACATGACCCACGCGACATATATTGTTTACACCGACAGCGGCGGCGCGATTCCCAAATTCATCAAGGACCGGGGAAGCCAGATCGGGATTCGCAAATTATTCGGTGCGATCCGGAAACAGGCGCGCGATC
>JBJMXC010000021.1:0-2758 GCA_045809825.1 Chthoniobacterales bacterium
CGGCGACACCAATGCCGCCAAGTGCGAACATGCGGGTTTTTTGCAGGACCGTCTCGCAGCCTCCGGTTTCGGATGCGCGCGCAGAACCAGCGCCTGTAAGAATGATAGCGGCGACCGTGAGAACAACGCTGGAGAATTTCAATCTCATGGCGTTGCGACGAACAGCCAAAAAGATTTCTCGCGGAAACTCGTTCCGCCGCGCAGCACCGATTAGGCGGGCGGCTTCTGGGTCGCGATCTTCGCGCTCCCAATAAAGCTCGCTGCCTCATCGACGACGAGACGCGGCGCTTCGATATCGCCGTTGACGCTGCATCCGGCTCGCAACTCGCACCGTTCGGCGGCCGTGATATTGCCGTTCACGGTTCCATCGACGATTACCGAGCGCGTCTGGATATCGCCCTTAATTTTCGCCTGTTTGCCAACGGTGAGCCGTCCTTGCGAATCGATTCGTCCTTCAACCTCGCAATCAAGGGTAAGCTCCTTCTGGAATTTGACCGTGCCCTTGATGGAAACGCCACTAGAGAGCGTGCCGCCACTGCGATTTACCTCGGGCGCGCCATTCGGTGCGACGTCCGCCTTCGCTGGTGGCGCGGGCGGGGTCGCCGTCATTGGCATTGCGGGTTCGACTTTTCGGCTGCTGGAAAACATCTGCATCTAGGTGGGTCTCCTTCCGAAAGATCATGGGACAGTTATTCACAAAGGTCAAACATCCTTTGGAAACCAGAGGCATCATTGTCGACCCGGCTCTACGGATGTTCTCGACTGCGCTCGGGACGACACCAGATAGATGATCGTTCCAATGACCCCGAAGCCGGCTGCGCCGAGGAAGTTAGCACCGGGTCCGAGTTTCCAAAGCCACGCGCCGAGAAAGGCACCGCCCGTGACGAGGAGATCACGCACAAGATAATAAGCACCAATCATCTGTCCGCGGCGTTCGGCTGCGCAATACCCGATGATCAAAGCCTTGCGCGACGTATCGCCGAATTCCTTTAGCCCTCGAATCGTGAACGCAACGGCCAGCATGGCGAAGCTGCCGGAAAACCAAAGGGCGAGCGGGAACAGCGTGAAAAAGGCAAAGGTCACTAGGACGAATGGTTCACGGCCATGTTTGTCGGCGAAATAAGAGACCGGAATTATACAAGCGCTCGCGACAATGACTTCAATGCTCGTCAGGACTCCGATCTCTTTCGCGCTGACCCCGACATGGTCCATCGCGTAGATGACGACCCACGCGAATGGGATTCTTTCGCAGAACCGCACCAGGATGTCGCTGAGGAGCAGACGACGCAGCCGCGTATCAAAGGCGCGAAGACTTTGCCGAAAATTCCAGCGATCAATCGGTGCAGACTGCGGTGGTGCTGTTTCGCGCAATTGGAGTTGGACGAGAAGCGTCGCTGCTGAGAACGCGATTGAGATGGCGAGGCCAATGCGGACGCCGTTCACGATGCCGAATCGATCGATCAGGTAACCGCCAAGGATCGGCGCGATCATGATCGGCACGCGTTTGATGACCGATTGCACGCCGATTCCCATCGCGTGCCGGTTCGCGCTCAACGTGGCGCCGATCAGGGAAAAACTGGCCGGCAAGGAGAAGCACGTCCATGACAGGAACAGGAACATGCCCGCGATCACCGAGCCCCAATGCGGTAGGGCGAGGACGAGGACATAGCCGGCAATCGAAAAAACGTTGAAGGCAAGGAAGGCGCGCCGGTACCCCCAACGATCGACGAAGACTCCGCCCGGGTATGCGTAAACCGCTCCGAGTAACGTCCGGATTGCGTCGAATAGTCCGATCACCAAAACGCTCGCCCCAAGAGCCTGCAAATATTTTGGGAGGAAGCGGACCCAAAGTTCCTCGCCAGCGCCGATAACCAGGATCGCGATCAGCAGAATGCCGAGGTTGCGCTTGAGGCCGAAGAAATCCGTGAGGCGGGTCCGGAAGGTTCCTTGTGAAACCATTTGTTAGGATTCAGCCCTTAGAACGCGTCACCGGCAATGAAGAACCGTCCGGTCGCGCTCGCTCCCGTCAGGAACCCTGCTTAAACTCGCCCGGTGCGTGCCGTTTGGAAAATAATCCGACATCGAATCGAGTGGGCCGCGTTAAAAACTGCAGGCGCAATCGTGCCGCTCCTTTCCCGAAAAGCCTGTTATCAGCTCGCGCAATTCATCGGTGCTCTCGCCGCGATTCTGGACCGGCATGGACGCCGCGTCGCGCTGGAGAATCTCCAGTTCGCTTTTGGCAATGCCCTGACGGAGGCCCGCCGAGAGGAGATCGTCCGCGAAACCTACCAGCATTTCGCCCGGGCCATGATCGACCTCATGTGGAGCCCGCGTCTGACAAAGGAAAATTTTTCGCGCTACGTCGAGATGGAGAACCTCGACATCTGGCTCGAAGCGCTCAAGCCCGGAAAACCGGTGATCTTCGGCTGCTATCATTACAGCAACTTCGAGTGGATGGGGGTCGGGGTCGGGCATCTCGGTTATCCGAGCGTTCTCCTGGCGCAGGAGTTCAAGAACCCGCTCCTCGACCCGATATTCACCGCCTTGCGGGAAAGCAGCGGACATCGGGTCGTTCCTCGCGAAGGCGCGGTGCTCCATCTCTACAAGGCTGTCCGGCGCGGCGGCCGCGTTGCGATCTTCGTCGACGTAACCATTCCCGCGCAATTGCCCACGGTGCCGATCGAATGTTTTGGATTAAAAACCAGCGTGACCCAGGCGCATGCCTGGCTCCATCAGCGGACTGGCGCGCCGATCATCA
>JBJMXC010000022.1:0-8668 GCA_045809825.1 Chthoniobacterales bacterium
ACACACTATACCAAAACGAATCTCTTCCGAACTCCTCTACATGTTTACGACCGCACTCCACAGCGGCTTGCTCGGGGCCCTCCTCACGTTAACGCGATCACTGTGGTATCCGATCTACGCGAATACGACCCAGCCTTGGGGATTAACGCCGCTCGAAGATCAAGAGCTCGGCGGATTGATCATGTGGATCCCCGCCGGTCTTGTTTATGTGATCGCGGGTCTCGCGCTTTTCGCAGGGTGGTTGCGGGAATCGGACAAGCGCAGTGACGATGCGTCGATTCCACTTCGCGCGTTGTAACCCCGAAAGGATTCGGCGCTACAACGCGGGCCCGATCGCAATACCCCACGGCCCTTCGCCGACTTTGACGCGCTTCAGTTCCTTCCGCGCCTTCACATCCACGATGGAAATGTCGTTCGTCGCGCCGTTGGCTGTGTAGAGCTTCGATCCATCGGGGCTCACCGCAATTCCCCAGGCGCGTCCCCCGACGGGGATGCTTGCGACAACCGTGTCGTTCGAAGTGTCGATCACTGCGATCGAGTTGCCCCGGCCGGTCGTCACGAACAGCTCTTTCCCATCTTTCGACATGGCCGTTCCCATCGGCAGCGAACCTTTGGGAAGATCGATCTTCTTCAGCACCGTGTGGGCCTTCGCGTCAATAGCGGCCACGAATCCTCCATTTTCACAGGCCACGTAGGCCCGACTGCCATCGGGAAGAAACGCAACTGACCGCGGCCGGCCGCTCACTTCGATCTTCGCCAGGACCCGTTGCTGACTGGGATCGATCGCGAAAATTTCCCCTTTCTCCTCGCACGTCACATAAACTTCGCCGTTAGCCGGGTTCACGCCGACGCCTTCGGGTTCTTCCGATACTTTGACTTTTCCGCGCAGCTGTCCCGAACTGAGATCGATCATCGACATGCTCGCTTCGTCTTCGTTGGAAATGAACGCGAGCTTTCCATCGGTACTGATTGCGAACTGCTCTGGATCAGAGCCAACGTGCCAGCGCTCAATCAGCTTCCGTGCTGTCGGGTCGAAAACGCCAAGGCCGTCGGCAGATTTGTCGGCTGGCGCGCGGTCGGCGTCGACTCCCGGCGCCATTCGCGGAGAGCCGCTCAGCGCGACAAAGACGCGTTTGCCGTCGCGCGATGTCTGGATGCCGCGGGGCCGTTTCCCGATTAGATAGGTGCCAAGCACTGCCTCCGTCGTGCCGTCGATGACCGTAAGATCGCCGGAGCGCTCGTTGGTGACGTAAACAAGAAACGGCTCCGCGTCCGCGGTGAGCGCAATCATCGCCAAAAGGAAGAGAAGCCGTTTCATGAACGCCTCGGCTTCAGCTGTGGAAATAAAATTACGTCCCTGATCGATTCCGCGCCGGTCAACAACATGACGAGCCGATCGATCCCGAGCCCGAACCCGCCCGCGGGTGGCATCCCGTGCTCGAGGGCGAGGAGGAATTCTTCGTCGACTTTTTGCGTTTCTTCGCCGGCCTGTTCGAGGAGCCGCTGTCGCTGCACGATTGGATCGTTCAACTCCGTATACCCGGGTGAAATTTCCTGGCCGTTAATGATCAATTCGTAAACGTCCACAACCGACGGATCCTCCGCGTTTTGTTTGGCCAGCGGCACGAGCTCTTTCGGGCAATGCGTCACGAAGAGCGGATCGAATGTTTTTTCTTCCACCAACTTTTCGAACACCTGTTGCGTGACTTCGTAGTCGGCCATCCGCGGATTGATCTCAACGCCGAGTTCGGCGCAGCGCTCCCTTCGTTTTTCCGTGGAGTAGTTGAACCACTCGGCGTCGATCTCGCGAATCAAGTCGCGATAACGCGCCCGGCGCCACGGACGAGTCAGGTTGAGGGTGCGGGTGACATTTCCCTCGCCGTCCTTGTGCTCGATCTGGAGGACGGAGGTTTCGCGAGGCTCGGCGTCCGGCGTCGGTGGAGCTCCGCCCTCCAGGACAGTTGCGAGATGGCAGATCATCTCTTCGACGAGGTCCGCGATCAGCTCAAAATTCGCATAGGCCCAATATCCCTCCAGCATCGTGAACTCTGGGTTGTGCTTGCGTGAAATGCCTTCGTTCCGGAAATTCCGGTTCAGCTCAAAAACTTTGTTGAATCCGCCCACGAGCAGACGCTTCAGGTAAAGCTCCGGGGCGATCCGAAGGTAGAGATCAAGTCCGAGCGCCTTGTGATGCGTCCGAAAAGGTTCCGCGGCGGCCCCGCCCGCCACCGCCTGCAACATCGGGGTTTCTACTTCCAGAAATCCTTTTCCTTCCATGAAACGCCGGATCTCGCGCATGATCGTGATTCGTTTCTCGAAAACAGCGCGCGAATGGTCGTTCGTGACCAGGTCCAGATACCGCTGCCGATAACGGGCCTCGACGTCCTGCAGTCCATGCCATTTTTCCGGAAGAGGGCGGAGCGCTTTCGAGAGCAGCTCCAGCTTACCAACTTTCAGGGTCGGTTCGCCCGTCTTGGTCAGGAAACAATTCCCCTCGACGCCGATAAAATCGCCGAGGTCCACAAGCTTAAAGGCGTCGATTATTTCCGGTCCAACTTCCTTGGCATGAATGTAAACTTGGATGCGCCCGGTCGAATCGCGGAGATCGACGAAATGGCTCTTACCCATATCGCGATGCGCCATGATCCGTCCGGCAGCTCGCAACGTCGTCCCTTCGACAAATCTTTCGCGGACCTCGCGGATCGTTCCCGAAGTTTCAAAAGCATGGCCAAACGGCTCCGCGCCCCGGGCCTGCAATGCCTCGAGTTTTTCGCGGCGTTGCGCGATCAGGCTGTTCTCTTCGTCCATGTGGGTGCGATTGTTTAACACGTTTCTTCGGTCGCGTCCTATATGACGTATAGGTCTCACAGGACCTATCTGTTTCGGCCCGACCTCCACTTATTCGTTTGCAAAAAATTCCCTCCCAATGCCATACTCTCCCGCGTCTCAACCGGCTCGACCGGGGGCGGCGCGCCTCGCTCCATGGATGTCGAATTGCCGCAGACCAGCTCGAAGCTTGACGGACCCCTCGTCAAACAGTTCTCCATTTTTCTACCCAATAAAGTCGGCGCGATGATGGATGTGGTGAAGCTCTTGCAGGCGCACGACGCCCACGTGGTCGCGATGAGCATCTCGGAGTCGACCGATTCAGCGATCGCAAGAATTATGGTGAGTGATCCCGATCGGGTAGAGCATCTTTTTTCCGAGCATAACGTGCCCTTCGGTGTTTGTTCGATGGTCGTCGTCGAGCTGCGCGAAGTGGCCACCCAGCTCGCCAAGCTCCTTGCCGCTCTGCTCATGGCGGAAGTGAACGTGCATTTCACCTACCCGCTCCTGACTCATCCGCGGGGTTTCGCCGCGCTCGCGCTCCATGTCGACGATACCGAGTGCGCCTCCTCAGTCCTTCTCGGCGAAGGCTTTAAGCTTCTAAGCCAGGCCGACATTTCGCGGTAGGCTTTTTCTTAATCGTGCTCGTGATCGTGATCTTACTCATGATCCTTGTCTGGCGGTCGGGTTTTCCCCCAGGATCAAGAGCATGAGCAGGAAGTTTAATTGAACAGTTTTGCGCCTCGCCTAATCCAAGGCATAATTCCGAGCACCTTATGGATGGAGAACAGCTAATTTCACCTACGCCGCCACCGGACAAAATGTTCCGGATCGTGGTGTGGGTCGTGGTCGCCTTCGGGGCGGCTGAGCTGGCCGGTCTCGGCGTTTTTTACGCCGGTAAATGGCGGGCCGAATACGTCGCTGCCCATCCGAAACCGATAGCTCCGGCCGCCACGCCAGCACCCACCGCTCCAGCTGTCGCGGAGAAAACGACGCCCGCCCCGCCCACAACGGCGACGACGCCTGCGGTCGCGCCACCAGCCGCTTCCACCCAAACCACGCCGAGCACCGCCGCCCTCTCGATTGCGGAAAAGCTGCTGAAAGAAGCGACCGAGCTACGGGACAAAGGTGACACGACCAATGCGCTCGCCAGGCTCCAGGATGCAGCCCAGCGCGACCCAAAAAATGCCAACGTCCTCGCCGAAATGGCGATGATTTACGAATCGATCCAGCTCTTCGAGCGATCGAACGATACCTGGAAAAAAATCCAGGAGATTGGACCTTCGGCCGGGCCGCTCTACGAGCTCGCCGACATGAAACTGAAGACGGGTGTGACGCCGCCTGCCGCGCCAGCAACGACGACAACGACCGGCCCCGGACTGGCCGGCTCTTCGCCGCTCGATGCCGGGACGAATCGGAACGACGCGGACGGCATCCCTGATGGTTCGACGTTCGGTATTACTGAAGTCAGCGCCGTCGATTCACCCGACGCGGACGCGGAGACGAACATGAAATTGAAGATCAGCGTCAAAGCGCGCCCGAACACGCCGATCGACCACACGAAGGTCAAAATCCAGGTCTTCTTTTACGACACGGTCGATAACAAGGAAGTCGTCCTGACCGATGCCGACGTCAGCTACGAATGGGTCACACCGCGTCACGACTGGAAAGATACGAATCCCGAAATCCTCGCCGTCACCTATCTTCGGCCGAAGAACAAAACGTCGTCGGACGCGGCTCTGGCGGCTGCCGCTGCCTCGATCACGCCGCCGTCGACCTCAAAGAAGAAACCGACAACCAAGGCGCCGGCAAGCGACGCTGGCGCCGACGGCCATCGGAAATATCTCGGCTACATCGTGCGCATCTATTACAATGATCAGCTTCAGGCGGTGCGCGCCGATCCCACCAAACTGCTGAACCTGTTCCCGCCGCCTTTCACCGCACCCCAGTAATGCAACTGCTCATCGTCCACGACGACGCTGAGGTTGGAGAACAGTTAGCCGGGATGGTGAGGGATTACACCGAGCACACCTGCGCACTTGTGGCGAGCGATGCGGCGGCCACGGAATGGTCCCAAAAACATTCGCGTTGCCACCTTCTCCTTGCCCAGGTTCACGGAGATGGCGTCGATGGCTTAAGTCTCGGCGGTCCGCTAAGCGAAATTTTTCACGGCCTCCAAGTCCTCTTCCTCCCCGGTTATCCCGCTTCTGAGCAACGGCTCGAAATTGCCCGGACCAAGGTCTTTCCCGAACCAATTGATGGAGAACGGCTCCTCGAAGCGATCGACCTTGCCGCCGCGGCCGAGCCAAACGCACCGGACCTGTTTCACGTTCTTGATGTGCTCCAAATGTGTTGTCTCAGTAAGCGCAGTGGCGCAATCCAGGTCGTTCGCCAGTCCCAGAGCGGCATCGTGTTTCTGCGCGATGGCCGAATCATTCACGCTGAGGGAACAGTAACGCGCGGCACCGAAGCGCTGCTCGACATCGCGGGGTGGGGCGACATCGAGTTCGCCTACGATTCTACCGTCCGCGCGCCCGAAACAATTTCGACGCCTTGGGACGAGGCCCTCGTCCAGGCGGTAGTCCGGCGGCAGAAGGAAAAGGCGGGCGACCCAATTGACGTGCCGGACCCCGAACCGCCGCCGGTCCCCGAACCGCCAAAGAAACGCGGATTTTTTGCGGGATTGCGGCGGAATTGACCTACCAGCTCATTCTTTCCTCGCCGCGCGACATGCGTTACTCTTGGCGCCGATGATGTTCCGGACCTTGCTGGCTGCGTCCTTTCTCGCGGTCGCTACTGCGCAGGCTCAGGTCCAGGTGGACTTGAAGTTCAAGCGCCTCCAGTACATTGCCTACGAACCGGTCATCGCCACGATCAAGATCGCAAATTTGTCCGGGCGCGACATCGACCTCCGGGACGATAATGGTCAGCAGTGGTTTGGATTTGAAGTGAGCGCCGCCGAAGGACGGTTGCTCGCGCCGTTACGAGGCGCCGGGCCCGAGCCTTCTCTCCACATCGAAGCAGGTAAAACCGTTACCCGTAAGATCAACCTGACCCCACTTTTTCCTGTGGCTGACCTGGGCGCTTATCACGTCCGGGCCAATATTTATTTCCCCGACCTGAACAAGTTTTTTTATTCGACCACAAAAGTATTCCAGGTGACGGATGCGCGGCCGGTCTGGCAGAAGACGGTCGGCGTGCCGGACGGAGCGCAGGGAGCGGGTGACGTTCGGACCTACTCGCTCCTGACCAATCGGTTCGTCGATCATACCGGCCTGTATGTCCGGGTCGAGAACCGCAACACCGGCGTGGTCTACACGACCTACTCGTTAGGCCGGATCATTGCCAACGAGGAGCCCCAGGCCGAGCTCGACGCGGCCAACCAGTTACACGTTCTTCATTGCGCTGCGCCGCGAAGTTGGGCTTACTCCCACATTGGATTAAATGGCGAAATGCTTAAGCACTCGACTTTTTTGGAAACAAAAACTCGCCCGCACTTGCGGCATGGCGCTGACGGCGTGATCGCAGTCAGCGGCGGAATGCTCGATGTTCCGATCGCCGAATCCAAGCGCATCCCCACGCCGAAGTTGTCCGACCGGCCACCGGGCAATCCTAACTGAAATCGCCGTTAGCTTTTCGATGAATCGCTCTCACCTGACTTCCTTTTTCGCCTGCGCCGCACTCGCGCTGGTCCATTCCTCCGCTTTCGGCCAGGGCGGGACCATCGTGGTCGACGCGGGTCACGGCGGGTTCGATCGTGGCGGCGTGCCTGGTCAACGAATCAGCGAGAAAGACAAGACACTGGATGTCGCGCAGCGGCTGAAACGCATCCTCCAGGCCCAGGGCTATCGCGTGATCATGACCCGGGACAGCGACGTTTTTATTCCGCTTCCGACACGGGTTTCGATCGCGAACTCATATCGCGGCGCGACTTTCGTTTCGATCCACTTCAACTGCGCGTCCCGCGTCGGGGCGAATGGAATCGAGACTTACTACTACCGGCCCGACAGCGCCAACCTCGCTGCCAGTATTCATCGCAACGTTGTTTCCATCTCGCCGTCTGAGAATCGCGGCATTCGCCGGCGCGGCTTCTTCGTTTTGCGGCGGACCTCGATCCCGTCGGTACTGGTTGAGTGCGGATTTCTCACTAACCCCACCGAAGGCCAACTCGCCTTGAGCGGCGAATGGCGCCAACGCCTCGCCGAGCAAATAGCCCGTGGCATCAATCGGCAACCGGCCTCTTCAAAGCCGCTCACCTCCAGCCTGAGGAGCTTGTCCCTCGGCAACGATTTTGTCCGGGTTCCCGCGGAAACCTCCAGTCGCAAGCGTTCGTCGAAGAAGTCTTCCCACTCGTCACACCGGAAGAGCACGTCGCAAAAGAAGAAGCACCACAAGAGCACGGAGGATTAATTGGAATCGCCGATCGTGAGCGCCGCCGCCATGCGAGCGGCCGAGGAGGCGGCATTCGCGAGGGGGACCGAAGTGGAGGCGTTGATGGATCGCGCCGGTGCGGGAGTCGCTGCGGCCATCCGGAAATTTTTTCCGCGGCCCGGTCGCGCCGTGGTCTTCGTCGGGAAAGGCCATAACGGCGGCGACGCACTTGTCGCCGCCGAATGTCTCAAGGAGGCCGGCTGGGAAATCGATTTGCGCCTGATTTTTCCAAAAGAAGAATGCGCCGAGCTCACGCGTAAAAAACTGGAGGCGTTTCAGGCAGACCAGCGTCCGCTCGGTCCAGGACAAGCCGAAGCACGTCCATTCGATTTGATTGTCCTCGACGGCTTGCTCGGACTCGGCGCCAAACATCTACTGCGCGAACCCATTCGCACGGCTGCCCGGGAGGTTAATCGCCTTCGCGCAGAACAGAATGCCTTCATTTTTGCGGTTGACCTGCCCACCGGCCTGGACGGAGACAACGGTGACGCCGACCCGGATTGCATTAGCGCTGACTGCACGATTACGATCGGCTTTGTTAAGCACGGGGCGGTGACCGACGGAGCAATCAATTACGTCGGCCGGATTGAGATCGTCCCGCTCGAAGAGCTCGTCATAACGCCATCTCCCGCCAATGACCTGATGGCGTGCGACTATTCGTTAGGTGGGCTCCTCCCGCCCCGAAAATTCAGCGCTTATAAAAATGAATTTGGACGGATCGGCGTGGTCGCTGGATCCCAGGGATTCATTGGCGCGGCCTTGATGACGACGGAGGGAGCGTTGCGGGGCGGCGCCGGCCTGGTCGAACTGTTCGTGCCGAAGGATATTTATCCGATCGTGGCGGCAGCAGCTCCCGCCGAGGCAATGGTGAAACCAGTCCGTTCCTATCGCGACCTGCTCGAGGAAAAAATCGACGTCTGGGCCCTTGGTCCCGGGTTGGGCAAGGCAGAGGCGAAGGATATTCTTAGGTTGATCGAACGGGCAACGGCGCCAATGGTCGTCGACGCGGACGGCTTGAACATACTTTCCGCCGATGTTGAAGCATTAAAACGCAGCGCCGGCCCGCGACTGCTCACGCCGCACCCCGGTGAGATGAAACGACTCTTCGATTCGGGAAAGATGTCGCGGGCGGGGACGGCGAAGAATTTTGCGGAGGCGGCTTCGGTCACGGTACTTTACAAGGGTGCCCGGACAATTGTAGCGGAGCGCGGCCGCCCATTGAGTTACAACTCAACTGGAAATCCTGGAATGGCGACTGGCGGGATGGGGGACGTGTTGACCGGCGTTTGTGCCGGGCTGATCGGCCAGGGTTTGTCACTTTTCGACGCGGCCCGGGTGGGCGCCTGGCTCTGCGGACGCGCGGCCGAGATTGCGATTTTCGACAAGGGCGAAAGCCCACAATCTGTTCTCC
>JBJMXC010000023.1:0-26213 GCA_045809825.1 Chthoniobacterales bacterium
AACCTGGCAGGGAATATTTCTGTTTGAGCACCGGCGCGCTCCCCATCACCGCACGATCGTCGTCACCGTAATGGGCGAGTAGGATAAATCGCTTCGACGAGCCGTAACGACTTCTCGTTAGGCAGGAGCGATCGTTCCATCTGGTTCATGACGTAGGCAAACGCAATGCCATTTTCCGGATCGGCAAATGCATTACTCCCGCCGGCGCCGGGATGACCGAACGCCGAATCGGACGGCCCGAAAATGCGGTGCGGACTCGTCGGCGCGTCCATCATGAAACCGGCCGAAAACGCGGTCGGAACTTGGAGGATGCAATCGATTCCGGACGCAAGTGTTGTCGTCATCTGCGTGATCATGTCGGAATTGAAATAGCGCCGACCCTCCATTTCGCCACCGTTGGCCAGCATACCATAGAATTTCCCTAAAGAAGAGGCGCTGCCGATTCCTGTGAAGGAAACGATATCGAGGGCACGGTTCTCAGCGCTATTCATGGCTGCGATGGAATGAAGGCCCCCAGGCGAAGTGAATGTCTTTCGGACGAGCGTTCCAGGGGTGGCGAGTTCACGATAGAATTCGGCCGGCGTCTGTTCGCCGCCGGCTTTCGCCGCGTAGATCGTAGCGGTGCGGTGCTGCTCCGATTGCGGCAGCCCGATCCAAATGTCGAGGCCGAGCGGCTTGGCGAACGTTTCCTGCCAGTATTGCCCGATGCTGCGCCCTGTTATTTTTCGCGTGACCTCGTCGATCAGGAATCCGAACGTGCGAGCGTGATAACCGTGGGCTGTGCCGGGAGGCCAAAGCGGTTTTTGTTTTTCCAGCGCTTCGATGACGGTTGGGTAGTCGGTAATGTCGACCGGCGCGTCCAGCGCGCTCAGCCCTGCGCGATGCGAGAGTAATTGTGCCAGCGTGATCTCCCCTTTGCCTGCTTGCGCGAAATTCGGCCAGAAGTCGCTGACCCGGCAATCGAGTTCGATGTCGTGTTCCTGTAATGCGTGGAGCAGGCACGCGCTCCCGAGCCCTTTCGTCGCCGACCAGAACAACACGATCGTGTCGCTCCTCCACGGTTGCTGCCGTTTTGCATCGCGAAAGCCGCCGTGCAGTTCGAGGAGCGGCTTGCCGTGTTGCCAAACGGAAACGGCCGCGCCGAGTTCACCGAAATGGGCGAAGTTATCCTGGAAGAGTGAAGCGACGCGCTGGCGTTCCACCGCCGAGGGTAAACCAAGGAGCGGCAGTTTGAAACTGCCGGCGGAGAAAGGTCACGCCTTGATTAAATCACCGCGTGGAGCGCCTTCAGATCGGGATCTTTCTTCGCGAGATCGCGAAAGGAACTATCCATCTTGAAACTGATCTGCAGATTCGCTTCGGCATCATGGACGTTGCCGAGGAGGGCTTCGTAGCACCCCATGTTGTAGTAATAAATTGGCTCTTTTAATAGCGCGACCGGGCCGGTAATCAGCAAATCCTTGGCTTCGGCGGTTTTGCCGAGCTGGTGGAGACAGAAACCGGCATGGAGGAAACCGGCGCCAGCATCAGGAGCGACCCGGCAAAGTTTTTGGCTCACGCGCAGGGCGAGGGCCCATTTCTTTTGCCGCATGAGGTGGTGGAGCCGAAGCTGGAGGACCTCGGGGCGGTTCTGACTCCGCTTATCAATGGCGTCGAGCTCTGCGAGAGACTCACGGGTCATCCCGAGCTCAGCGTAGCCACAGGCCGCCTGTAACTGCCATTCGAACTGCACGGCGAAATGTTAAGCATGCTGCTTGCCAGCGACCGCCGGGATCGGTCTTGCGGGTCGTGAGGATGACAACCTGAGCGCGGGCCGCGATGGGTGGATCCGCCTACAAGAGAAGCTCTTCCAGCTCAGTCAGCCTCCGCTCGAACAGTCGCAAAGTGCTTTCGATTGGCGCCGGACTGGTCATGTCCACGCCCGCCTTTTGCAGCGTTTCGAGCGGGAACTTTGAGCCGCCAGACCTCAAAAATCCGAGATAAGCGTCCACCGCGCCGGCTTTTCCGGATAGGACTTGTTCCGACAAGGCAATCGCCGCGGAAATGCCGGTCGCGTATTTGTAGACATAAAACGCATTGTAGAAGTGCGGGATCCGCATGCATTCCAAATCGAGCTGCGGGTCGAGGACAACTCTCGGCCCGAAATATGCCTCGAGCAGGCCGCGATATTCCAACTTGAAAACGTCGAGCGTAAGCGCGTCTCCACGTTCCTCGATGGCGTGAATGATCTTCTCGAACTCGGCGAACATCGTCTGCCGAAAAAGTGTTCCGCGGATGTCATCGATCTGGCGATTGATGATATAGGCCCGCATCTTTTTGTCCTCGGTCTTCTCGAGAAGATGATGGGTGAGCAGTTCCTCGTTAAAGGTCGAGGCAACTTCAGCGAGGAAAATCGGGTAACTGTAATCCTGGAAGAGCTGCGACTGCTGAGCGAACCAAGTGTGCATGGAATGTCCGGCCTCGTGGGCAAGGGTGTAAACGTCTGAAAAGACATCCTCCTTGTAGTTCATCAGGATGTAGGGAGGCGCGCCGAAGCTGCTGGAGGAAAAAGCGCCGCTCCGCTTTCCCTTTGTCTCATAGCGGTCGCACCAACGGGTCCGCAGGCCCTCGGCGAGTGCAGCAGTGTATTCCGAGCCAAGCGGCGCGAAGGCCTCGAGGTTCGTCTCAATCGCCTGATCGAAGCTGACGTGCGATTCGATTTCGGCGACGAGCGGAACGTAGGTGTCGTATTGATGAAGCTCGTCCAGTCCGAGCGCGCGCCGGCGCAATTCGTAGTAGCGGAAAACGGGGGCAAGATTACCGCGGACGGCGTTGATCAAACCGTCATAAACCGAGACCGGAATATCGTCGCGGAAGAGTGAAGCCTCGAGTGCCGAGGGGTAATTCCGCGCCCGGGCCCGAAAGACATCGGCCTTTACGGAGTAGGCAAGTGAAGCGGCGAGGGTGAACTGGTGGTCCTGGAATTCCTCGTAAAATTGATGGAACGCGCGTTTGCGCAGCTCGTGATCTCGTTTGACCAGGAACGAGCTATAGGAACTTTGGGTTAACGGTCGCGGCTCGCCTTTTTCGTCCAGTAAATTGCCGAACTTCATGTCGACGTCGGTCAACTGGGAGAACGTCTCGTCGTAGCCATCGAGTGCGGCGCTGCCGAGAGCGAGGAGACGTTCTTCGGGTTCCGACAACACGTGCGGCTTCATTCGCCGCACTTTTTTAAGGGCGGTTTTCCAGTCCGCCAGGACTGGGTCCTCGATGAAGGCAGCGAAGGTCTCATCCGAGATAGCCTGGATTTCGGGACTGAGGAAGGCCGCAACCTCACTGATCTTCGTCAACAGATTCTGGAGCTGCCCCATTCGCGCGAGGTATTCGGAGTTCGCGCTATCTTCCGCTAATTGCAGGGACGCGAAGTGGAAAAGCCGCTCGATTTTGAGGTCGAGTGACTTTTCGAATTCAAGACAGGTTGCGAGAGAATCAGCTGACGTCCCGAGACGCCCCTTCCAATGCGAAAGTTTCGGATACGTCTCCTGGATCCAGACAAAATCTTCCCGCCATTTGTCGACATCGGAAAAAAGGTGGCTGAGGTCCCATTTGTCGGAGTCCGGGAGGTCGGCGCGGGTCAGGGTTTTGGCGGTCATTTTTGGAAAGAGCAAAACGTCCAACGCTCAACGCCCAACGTCCAACGCCGAATTTGGGGGCGGGTGAATTATCGGTGCAGAGCTTGCACCGCAGGATGGCGGGCAACGCGGCGCATCGCTTTGCCGAGGAGTGCGAGGCCGGGCGGAATTCGATGCCACGGCGACGCGCCTGATGGGTGAGGAAGCGGAATCAGATCGAACGCTCGCCCTTGCTCCCGAATTTGAAAGGTACGGCTGACGACTTGATCGAGTTTTTCGAAGGGCAGGAACTGCGCGATGGCCAATTTCCCGACCGCAATGATCAGCTCAGGCTGAAGAAGCCCGATCTCGTCGTTCATCCACGTCGAGCAATTGCGGATTTCGTCCGGGGCAGGAACCCGATCTCCGCCGGCTGGCGTCTTGCCTGGAAAGCAGCGGCAGACCGCTGCGAAATAAATCTTGCTCCGCACTTCGTCCTCGCTCATCCCGCAGTATTGCTGAAACCAGCCAAAGAGAGTGCGCCCGGCAGTCCAGGCGAACGGTTTTGCCAGGACCGGCTCTTTTATTCCCGGAGCCTGGCCGACGAGCATAACTTTGCTCACAATTGCCCCGCCCGAGACGGGAGGCGGAAGCATTCGCGGGCACCGGCGGCATTGCCGCAGACGCGCGACATGGCTATCAAGCGACTGCTGTAAGCGTGACCCGCCAGGCATTGGCTAATATAACAAGCGCTGCGATTTGATAAGCGTCAGGTCACGCGGGAAACTCCCGGAGACAAATGGCAGTTCAATTTCGAGATTATTATGAGACGCTCGGCGTTTCGAAATCAGCAACCGACGACGAGATCAAGAAAGCGTTTCGAAAGCTCGCGCGCCAGCATCATCCGGATGTCGCGAAGGACAAGAAAGCCGCGGAGGAGAAATTCAAGCAGATCAACGAAGCCTACGAGGTCCTCGGCGATCCGGAGAAGCGGAAGAAGTACGACGATTTGGGGGCGAATTGGAACCAGCCAGGTGGTGGATTCCAGCCTCCGCCAGGATGGGGGGCGCAACCCGGTGGCGGCTTTCGTCGACATACGGCGGGTGACGGCGGCGGGATCGATTTCGAATTCGGCGGGACCGGCTTCAGCGATTTCTTTGAAGCGTTTTTTGGCGGCGGCCGACAGGCGGGATTTGGCGGTGGCAATTTTGGCCAGCGCCGCCGCGAAGCCGAACGTGGAAGTGACGTCGAGGCCGACATCATGGTGACGCTCGAAGAAGCGCTGCATGGGTCGAAACGGACCGTCTCGCTCAGGCGCGGCAGATCCGATAAAGTTGAAACCTACCAGGTCAAAATCCCGAAAGGGGTGCATGAGGGCCAGCGCATTCGGCTGGCCGGGCAAGGCGAGGCCGGCGCCGGCGGCGGAAAGAGCGGTGACCTCTTTTTGCGGGTGAGGCTCGCGCGGCATCCCGATTTTACCATCGAAGGCGCGGACCTGATCCACGAAGCGAAACTGCCTCCATGGCAGGCCGCTCTTGGCGGCGAACTGCAAGTGCCCACACTGGAAGGTCACGCGCGGCTCAAGGTTCCCGCCGGGACTCAGGCCGGCCAACGTTTTCGTCTTCGCGGCCACGGGCTGCCAACTACAACCGGACCACGCGGCGATCTCCTGGTCGTGTCCCAAATTCAAATTCCGAAGAAACTCACGGAGCGCGAACGCGAGATTTGGAGCGAGTTAGCCGCGGTTCATGGCGCTTAGACGCTTTCGCTCGACAGTCTCACGCGTCGGGGATTACAAACGCGACCGGATATGAAGATTGCGCTCGGGACCGACCATGCCGGATTTCATCACAAGGAAAAGGTGAAAGCCCTCCTCGCGGAGCTTGGGCATGAGGTGAAGGATTTCGGAACGTTCAGCGAGGAACCTGTCGACTATCCCGTTTTCATTCGGCCTGCCGCAGAGGCAGTCGTGAAAGGTGAATGCGAGCGTGCCATCGTCTTTGGCGGTTCCGGTAACGGCGAGGCGATGGCTGCGAATAAAGTGCGTGGAGTGCGCTGCGCCCTGTGCTGGAATGAGGAAACGGCCCGTCTATCACGGCAGCATAATGATGCCAACGTCCTCTCGCTAGGCGAGCGCGTTATCCCGATCGACACCGCGCTCGCGGTCGTGCGCGTCTGGCTAACGACCGATTTCGAGGGCGGCCGGCATGCCAAACGGATTGCGCTTCTCGATCAGCCGTAAAAACAGCGATCCACGGCGACCGCCACTACGAAGACAGCGCTGACGAAAGCGTTGCTCTTGAAGAAAGCGCGATTCACGGCGACGAGGTCCAATTCTCGCGCATTCCAGTGTTCGTAAATAAGGGCCGCCGCGACCAACGGTAACGCGACGTAGTAAGCGATCCCGAGCTTCGCGGACACTCCAAAACCAACCAGCGCTCCAAACATTAACAGATGGAGCCATTGCGCGGCCCGAAGACTCCTGGCGGTCCCTAGGCGCACGACCAGGGAATGCAGTCGCTCGCGCCGATCAAATTCCACGTCCTGGGTGGCATAGATCAGGTCAAATCCCGCGACCCAGCAAATCACGCCCGCACCCAGAATGATTGGGGCCAGCGCGAGTCCGCCAGTCTGCGCGATCCACGCGCCAGCCGGGGCGATCGCAAGCGCGGCTCCGAGGAAGAAGTGGGTCGCGCTCGTGAAGCGTTTCGTGATCGAATAAAAAAAGATGATTAGCAGAGCGACCGGCGCGAGGACTGCCGTTGCCAGGTTAATTGCCGCGCTCGTTGCGAGAAACGCGCTACTGGCGACGATCAACAAAACCCATGCAACTGGTTTTCCGATCAGCCGATGCCGGCTTTGCGTCCGCGGGTTGCGTTGATCGATTTCCCAATCGACGAGGCGGTTGAACAGCATTGCCGCCGTCCGCGCCAGCACCATGCAGGCAATGACAAGAACCAGAATACGCAAGGATGGTTGGCCCCTGGCTGCGACCAGCAGCGCTCCGAGAGCGAAGGGCAGGGCAAAGATAGTGTGGGAAAAGCGGATGAGGTGGAGGAACCGCGTGACAGGCCCATCAGCGTTTGGTGTTACCGCG
Source organism: Chthoniobacterales bacterium (assembly GCA_045809825.1). Lineage (GTDB taxonomy): Bacteria > Verrucomicrobiota > Verrucomicrobiia > Chthoniobacterales > UBA10450 > AV80. The sequence goes on from JBJMXC010000023.1 coordinate 6,688, forward strand.
GGTGCTTCCATACAACTCCGGTCAGCAACGGTCCGCCAGGAGTTGCTCCAGGCGCGAATGGGCGTTCGCAACGATTGGCGTTCCATGCGCGAACAGAATTCGTTCGAACCGGTAGCGGAGCAGCTGTTCCAGGGATTGACCCATGAGCCCGAAGTCCGTGCAGTATTTCGGCGGCAAGAAGGTGAACCCGTGCGGCTCGAAGTTGATCAGGGCGTCGCCGATAATAAGCGTGCCGCCGTTTTCCGAGTAATGAACGGCGGTTTCGCCGACGGGCGCGCCAGGGACCGGGATGATAGCGAATCCGCCGTAATCACGCACCAACGTGAGCAAAGGCCTTTTGCCCGGCCAGGTATCCGCTTCTTCAATGGCGGCGTCGACAAAAACCGGCACGTCAAACTGTTCAGCAAAATGGGCCGCGGCGCGTTCGTGATTTTCGTTCGTCACGACGACACCGGCCATCTTGTGTCCGGCCGTCAGGTCGCGAATCGCCTCAGGGGTCAACGGAATCGGATCGACCAGGAAAAGACCCTTCGGCGTCACGAGAGCGGAAGAGGATAGGTCGGCCTTCACGGCCGGGGCGTAGGCTTGCCAGAAATAGACGCCCGGGGCGACGCGGGCAATTTCGCGGGCGGGGGCCATAGGCACCGAGCATCGACCTGCAAGGCGCGCTGCTCAAGGGGGTTCGGTGAGAGGAGCGACCTCGGCGCTGGCACCATAGGTGCTATACGCAGTATAATTACCATAACATGATCACCTTCTCCTACCAAGCCCGAGACATGTCCGGGAAGATCGTTTCCGGCATTCAGGATGCCCTAAACGAGGACAACGCCGTCACCAGCCTCATGAGCCGAGGCCTGATGGTCCTTTCCTTGCAACAAAAAGCCGCTGCGAACAAGTCGCGCAAGAAAGCCTGGACGGTTAAAGAAACCGACCTGGTTTTGTTTACCCGGCAGCTCTCGACCATGATCGAGGCCGGTATTTCACTCGTCCAATCCCTAACCGCGCTCTACGACCAGTGCGACCCTAAGCGACAGAAAAACCTGCGCCAAATCATCAGCGATATCACCACCCGCGTTCAGGGCGGCGAGACATTTAACGAATCAATCGCGAAACATCCGCGCGTTTTTGATCGGCTCTTTGTCAGCATGGTCAAGGCCGGTGAAAGCGGCGGCTTGTTGGCCGAGATTCTCGATCGGCTTGCTGGCTTTCTCGAAGCGAGTGCGCGTTTAAGGAAGAAGGTGAAGTCGGCGATGACCTACCCGGTTATCGTGATTTGCATTGCGATGGCCATTACCACGTTCCTCATCGTGAAGGTCGTTCCCATCTTCGGGGAAATCTTCAAGGACTTCGGCTCGAAGTTACCGGCGCCCACACAATTTCTTATCGATGTCAGCGATTTCATCCGCGGCGAGTGGTATTTTCTGGTCCTTATAATCGGCGGCACCTTCTTCGGCATTCGGACTTTCCTGCGCTCGACCCGCGGGAAACAGCTTTGGGATCGATGGAAATTGAAACTGCCGATCTTCGGGCCGCTCGTTCATAAGATTTGCATGTCGCGCTTTTCGCGGACCTTTGCCCAGCTCATCCGGAGCGGTGTTCCAATTCTCGAAGTTCTGGACATCGTCGGTGGTGCTTCCGGAAACCACGTAGTTGAAACGAGCATCAATGGTGTGAGCAGCGATGTAGAAAAAGGCGATAACCTTTCCGTCGCTCTTTCAAAGAAGCCGATTTTCCCACCGATGATGCTCCGAATGGTGGCGGCGGGCGAAGCGACGGGGAAAATCGACACTATGCTCGAAAAAATGGCCGATTTCTGGGACGAAGAAATCGAGGCGATGCTCGACGCGCTGACCTCGTTGATCGAGCCGTTGCTGATCGTTTTCCTGGGTGTGATCGTTGGCGGCATCGTGATCGCGATGTTCCTGCCAATCTTCAAACTCAACGAAGTGGTATCGCAGGCCAAAACGTAAATTTCGCAGAGCAAAAGCTAAGGAGAAGCCTCGCTCATGTGTGGGAGGAGTGGGATCGCAAGATCCCACTCCTTTCGCGTTTAGGGCTCGGGCTTCGGGGAGGCGGTTGCGCCTTCGACTTTCGCGTACATCTCGCGGTAAATTCGCTCGATCGCGCTCGTGGGATCTTCGAGCATCATGTTTTCCTTGATGACGCTGGCGTAGATAGCGAATGAGAACGGTGAAACAACCGGCAGCTCCGCGAGCTTCCACTCGAACCCCTGAACCTCATCCAGCAATCCATAGGCGGCGTCCGCATCCAAAAAAGTATGCGTAGCCTGGCGATACGCTTCCACTAGTAACGGGTGATCCGGTTCATGACGGTCAAGGACGCGAAAGAGAACCTCGGCACTCCAGCTGAGCTGTTTCGGCTTGCGTCTCTTGCCCGGTAAATTTCGCGGCACCATCAGTCCGGTTTGTGCAACGCCGCGAAACTGCCATTTTACCAATTCTGATCCACGGAGCGCGGCGGACAGGTCAGCCTCAGCGCCGGACCTGACGAAACATCGTTGCAGCTCGGCGAGCGGTAATTCCTGAAAGCTTCGCAACGTCAGGAGAAATCCGTAATCGTCGATTGTGGCGAGTGCGTTCCCGCCGATTCGATTCTTCACCCGCAACGCAACGATGCGGGATAAAGCGTCGTTCGCGCTTCGCCCAATCAGCGAATGAAAAAAGTAATGAGAGTGCCGGCCTTCCCGGTACAGCTCAATAAGCATTTTCCGGCCAACCGGAATATCCGAGATGCTGAGTTGGGCACGAAACAATTCGGTGATCGCCTGCGCGTTCGCGATCGAGATGTTGTAATGCTCCACGAGCCAATCCGCGATGGCGACGTCGTCCGCGCCGCTTCGGATTTGCGCATCCAGTTCGGTCCGCACCTGTCGAACTGCGCGGGCCAGTCCAGATGTCAGGGGCATCTTCGCCGCATTCCAGCGCGGAACTGTCGGCAGATGACCATCGGCGCGCTCAACGTGCGCCTCCTGAACTCCGGTATCGATGAGTCGAACGATGCGGCCGCCGAGCACGAACAAATCTCCGATGCGCAACTGCTTGATAAAGTTCTCCTCGACCGATCCGAGGCGCCGATGGCGCAATAGGACATCAATGAAACCCTCGGAATGGATTGTCCCGATGTTGACGAGGAACTCCCTGGCCAGTTTTGGGTGAGCGAGCGAAATCAGGCCTTCATCGACCCGGATCTTGCCGAAAACGCCGGCGTATTGTTTCGCCAGCGCTTCTCCGCCGGCTTCAAGATATTGCAGAATCCGATTGAACTCGGGCCCGCTGAGCTGCCGAAACGGATAAGCGCGGCGCACGAGTTCAAATGTTTCGTCGGCGGCAATTGGCGCGACGGCGACCAGGCCGACAATGTGTTGGGCCACGACATCGTACGGCTTGTCCTGGATCTTGATCGGATCGAGCGCGCGTTCTCGAACGAGCTTCGCCGTTACGATGGCTTCAACAAGATCGTTGATGTTCGTGGCAACCAGAACGCCGTGACTACTGCGATCGAGCGAATGTCCGGAGCGGCCGATCCGCTGGATCGCGCGCGAAACTCCTTTCGGTGTCGCCACCATGACAACAAGGTCGACCGCGCCAATGTCGATTCCCATTTCGAGGCTGGTTGAGCAGACGACGGCGCGCAGCTCCCCGTTTTTCAACCGGTCTTCAACCTCCAGCCGGACGCTGCGATCCAACGAGGCATGGTGGATTTCGATCTGGTCCGCCAAATCCGGCAACAGCTCTTTTAAACGGAGGCCGACCTGTTCCGCGGCCGAGCGCACATTTGTAAAAACGAGAACGGATTGCCGGGTTCGTATCAATTCCGCCAGCTCGGCGTAAAGGCGCACGCCTGTGTACCCGGCCGGGGGATAGGGTTTGTGACGAATCGGGGAAAAGACATCAACCAGCGATTTTCGTTCGGCGGCAGCCTCGGCGATGCGACACGGCCTGTCGCCGCCAGCGAGAAAACGCGCGAGGATATCGAGCGGCGCGGCCGTCGCGGAAAGCCCGATTCGACACAAAGGGGTTGTCGGCGCACCATCGAGCGCGCGCAAACGCTCGAGCCGTTCGAGCGACAACGTGAGGTCGGCGCCACGTTTGTTTCCTGCGAAGGAATGCAATTCATCTACAACAACAAATTCGCACTCGCGGAGATGATCCGCGTAGCTCTCCTGCGCGAGCATCACTGCCAGACTCTCGGGCGTGGTGATCAGAATATGCGCGCCGTGATCACGGAACTTCGTTCGTTCGCTCGGCGGTGTGTCCCCGGTGCGAAGATGAATGCGTAATTCCTTCTCGAGCCTCATGCCCACGATTGGCGCGCTAATATTTTTGCCGATGTCGTAGGCAAGGGCGCGGAGAGGCGAGACATAAATGCATCGGACTCGAGGACCGAGCCCGCCGGCGTCCAGGCTCCTGAGCAGAACGTCGAAAATGCCGAGAAAGGCCGCCAGCGTTTTACCGCTACCGGTGGGCGAAGTGAGCAGGATCGACTCGCGGTCGAGAATGCTCGGTAACGACAAAGTCTGGGCGTGGGTCAGCGCGGGATACGTTTGCCGGAACCAGGTTGCGAGCCGCGGATGTAATCGGCGAAGCAGCCCGTCGCTCTTATCCGGAACCTCGTGCGTTTTTTCCGATCGACGCGCCACTCAATCCTCCGGATTAACCGGGAAGTGCTTGTTCTTGAGATTCTCTGGAACGCGCGTCGTTTGCTCAGACTCAATTTCCTCGGTTGCGGCACCCAAAGCTTCGTAGGCTTCGCGGCTCTTTTTTGCGCGGCACATGTAGGCGGTGGCGTGGGCGAGGGGGATGCGCGCTTCAGGCATCCCTACGAACTCGACAGCTTGTTGCGTCGCAATTGCGAGCGGCAGCGCTTCGGGGTCCGCGAGCCCCACGTCTTCACTGGCAAAAATGACGATCCGGCGCGCGATGAAACGAAAGTCTTCACCGGCGTGGAGCATTTTTGCCAGCCAATAGATCGCTCCGTTTTCGTCGGAGGCCCGCATGCACTTGATGAAGGCGCTAATCGTGTCGTAATGCGCGTCGCCCTTTTTGTCGTAGACGACTGCCTTCTGCTGGATGCTGTCTTCGGCGACCGCGAGCGTGAAATGGATAATCCCTTTTTTGTCAGGCGGCGTCGTGAGCACGCCAACCTCGAGCGCGTTTAAACATTTGCGGGCATCCCCATCGCTCAACTTGGCAAGATGGGTGCGGCCATCTTCGTCGATCTTTACCTTGTAATTGCCGAGGCCGCGTTCTTTGTCGGCGAGCGCCCGATCAATCAATTGTTCGAGTTGTGGAACGCGTAATGGCTCGAGCTGGAATACCTGCGAGCGCGAGACCAGCGCGCTGTTCACGTAGAAAAACGGATTGTATGTCGTCGCGCCGATCAGCCTGAGGTTTCCGCTCTCCACATCCGGCAGCAAAATGTCCTGCTGCGCTTTGTTGAAATGATGAATCTCGTCAACGAACAGGATCGTTTTTTTGCCGGCGTTGCGAAGTCGATTAGCGGCTCCGGCCACGACTCGACGCATCTCTGCGACGTTGCTCTCGACACCGCTCAGGCGCTCGAATTTCGCATGAGTCATTTCCGCGATCACATGCGCGAGCGTGGTCTTTCCGGTCCCCGGCGGCCCGGACAGGATCAGAGAAGGCAGGCGGTCGGCTTCTATGGCGCGGCGTAGCAGTTTTCCAGGCGCCAGTATGTGTTCCTGCCCGACGAACTCGTTGAGCGTGCGGGGCCGCATGCGCGCCGCCAGCGGCGCGGAGGGATTTACGGCGTTTTCCTCCTTCGGTTCAGCCTCGCTCTGAAACAAGTCCTGCACGCGTCAAAAAATACGAAGCACAAAAGACCGCGCACCTTATATTCGCGCGCATGCAGAGGATGCTTGGGATAATTTTTTTGAGTCTCGGATTGGTCGGCTCGGCGGGAGCGGAGTCGCGCCTCCCTTTCACCACTGTCTTCAAAGGCCGCGACCGGTTCGATGCCCTGGTGGCGAAGGCCCGCCAGAACGATTGGAAGGCTCTACCGATCGGGGAGCGGACAGCCGCTGTGGGGCAGGCGCTTGTTGGAACTCGTTATAAATCGTTCACGCTCGAGATCGATAACCGGATCGAAGCGCCTTCGGTCAATTTCAATGGCGTGGATTGCTGGACGTTTTATGAAATCTCTCTCGCCTTCGCCCGCATGCTGAATGAACCCGAAGAGAACTGGACGCCGGAACAACTCCTCCATTACATCGAACTCGACCGTTACCGCGGTGGACAATGCACCGGCGAATACCTTTCGCGGCTCCATTATCTTGAGGACTGGCTCGCCGACAATGATCACCGCGGATTGGTCGAAGATCTCACTCGCAGCCTTGGCGGCACCACTGTTCCGCATTCGGCCCGCGAAATGACGGTGGGCTGGCGGCATTATCGTTATCTTGCGGCCAACCGATCGCTCCTCGGGCCGCTGGGACAAATGGAAGCGCGGGTGTCGAGCCGCCCGCTCTATCAGATCCCAAAGACCCGGGTGGCGTCGATCGAGCCCCGACTCCGCAGCGGCGATATCATCGGCATCATTTCCCGCGACGGCCGAAGTCTATATTCAACGTCGCATGTCGGGCTGGCCTTGCGAGTAGCCGACGGATCGCTCCATTTCATGCACGCCTCTTCGCCGCGAAATTATGGCAAGGTGGTGGTCGATTCGACCCTTTCGAGCTATCTCGCGCGCTACCGCACCGATTCCGGAATCCTCGTTGCGCGGCCGTTGCGTTAAAGGGGTTCTCGCTCCGCCGCGGTTTTTAGGTCGATCACGAAACGCGCACCTTTGCCCGCGCCTTCACTGAAGGCGGCGATTGCCCCATTATGCATCTCGACAATCGCCTTGCTGATGGCGAGTCCCAGCCCCAAACCTTCCCGCCGGGTACCGCCTTGTTCGAACGCGTCGAAGATTTTCTCGAGGTGATGTCGTTCGATCCCGATGCCCGTGTCAGTGATTTCGATCTGCAGCATTCCCCGCCCCGGGTTTGAGGTCCGAACCGTCACCGCCCCGCCTTTCGGGGTGAACTTCGACGCATTTTTCAAAACGTTCCAAAAGACCTGTTGCAACCGTGAAGCGTCGGCCAGGACGAGGTGATCAGTCGCGTTAAGCTCCACGGACACATTCAATTTCCGCGAGGAAATTTCGTCCCGCACTATCTCCATGGCGTGGGTAAGGAGATCGTGAGCGTCGGATTTGCGCAGATGAAGCCGAAGTTTGCCGCGCGCGATCCGGGTGAGGTCGAGGAGATCGTCAATCAATCGTGCCTCGAGCTCAATGTTCCGGCACACCATCTTGAGCCCTTCTTCTATTTCAGCTGAAAGCGACGGATCGTTCACCATTCCGCCGGCCCAGATCAGAATTGGGGTGAGGGGCGTTCGCAACTCATGGCTGAGCGTCGCGAGGAACTGGTCCTTCGCGGCGTTAGCGGATTCAGCAGCCTCTTTTTGTCGCGTCAATTCCGCCTCCACTTCGCGCCGGCGCACGAACAGGCCGATTTGGCTGCCGAGAGCCTCAACGAGGGAAAGAAGATCGGGATCCGGTCGGGCGGCGCGGAGGCTGAACAGTTCGAGAACGCCGTTGAGTTCGCCTTCGGCGCGAAGCGGAAACGAAAAGGAGCAGCAAAGATTTGCGGCGGTCGCCGCCTCCGTTCGCGTAAAACTGGAATCGCCGGGCAAGTCTTCAATCCAGACAGGTTTGCCTGACGCCAGGACGCGGCCCGGCAATCCCTCGTCCGGAGCCAAAACGAGGTCTTTGGTGGCATTGGCAAACTTCTCCAGGCCCGGCATGTCTTTGTGCCAGACGGCCGTGCATTGCAATCGATTCTGCTGCCGGTCTCGCAGCCAGATTGAGCCCGCAACCCATTCACCGATTCCTGCGATCCGTTCGATAACGAGGGGCCCGGCCTCGGCAAGGGTGACAGAACCGGCTAGCAGATTCGCAACGGAATATTGCGCCGTTCGGCGACGCTCCGTCTGAATTCGAAAAGTAATGTCCCGCGCGATTTTCGAAGCGCCAACGATGTTGCCTTCGCGGTCTTTGAGCGGCGAGACCGTGACCGAGATATCAAATAACTGGCCGTCTTTGCGCTGGCGAACCGTCTCGTAGTGATCGATCCGCTGGCCGTTCTTGATCCGCTCAATTATGTGAGGCTCCTCATGGTGACGATCGGTCGGAATCAACGTCAAAATCGTTTTGCCGACGATCTCCTCCGGTTGGTACCCGAATAATCGTTCGGCGGCCGCGTTCCAACTCGTGATGATTCCGTTCAGGTCTTTCGTGATGATGGCGTCGTCCGAGGACTCGATGATTGCGGCAAACCGGCGACTCGCCTCTTCCTCGGAAATTTCCGGAAGGCGTTTCCGCCCTCTATCGGCCGCGGAAAATTCGGGCTTTGCTTTCATCGAGTCGCTCATTTCGCATACTGTTCGCAGCCGCACTTTTCGCCGACCGCCTCGACGCCAAAAGTTTCACTCATTTGGACACGGCGTCGAGGTCAATGGGAGTGCCATTCTGCTTCGCCAGGGCCAGTGAAAGACGGATCCGGTCAAGCCCGCGGCGAAATCGGCGTCGCCACGCTAGGTCGGTTAACTCGGAGCGGATCCGGGGGTGGATCGCGACTCCGGCGCTCCGGCAAAGCTGGAGCGCTTCAGGCGTCCAAAGCCGGCGGGAAATCGCAGACATCAAATACGGGATTGGAACATTGTCCTGGCGTCGGTAGGAGAGGGCCAGCAAATCGCGGGTTCGTTCGCTGGCGCGCGCTTCCATGTCCCAGGCACTTTCGCCGGGTCGAAGAGCAGCCTGCAGAACGCTTTTTTTCCATAGCGTAACCTGGAGGCGCGTCCGGCCATCAGAGTCGCGCGGGACCACCCCAAACCGCTCGTTCAGCGGTTCGAAGTTGGGCTCAAGGCGCGAACGACCGTAGAGGCAAAAGGATGCCGCGTCTTTTTCAAATGCGTATTCGATATCATTCGCCAGCTGTTCGCTCTTCACCGTCCCGGTCAGGAAGTAATCCTCCTGAAAATAAAGAACGTGGGAGTGGGGAATTTGTTCAAGGGCCACGGCCATGTTGGCCGCCCAATTACGATCGGGACCGACGTTTATTGGAACGATTGTCTTCGATCGGACTTGGAGACGATTCACGATCAGATGGGCCGGGAACGGACAGTCGGGCCAATATTTGCGGAAGAAAAAAACAAATGGTCGCCACGCATCGAAGAATGCGTCGCAACTTGAAACCACAATGGCGACCGACCCGGCGAAATGCTTCAACTCGGCCATGCCAGAGTGATTGGGCGACAGGATTTCGCGCGCAAGAAATTTGTTTGAACCGCCATGATGGTTCTCACTGGTAGCCGAAGTCGCCCGCCAGCGTCCGGACCAGCCCTGCCGCATACGCCTGGTCGTCAGGGGAGAGGTAATCGCGATACCCACCGATCTTTCCGCGCCGGACGTTGTACGATTCGGGGTCCTGCTGGTCGCGCGTCTGGAGAATCTTGGAATCGAAAGCCCCGGCCGCTTCGAGTTTTTTCATGTTACCAAATTGCGAGAACTCCACTGCCGATCGCAGAGCTGTCTCCGAGATATCGGCCTCGCCGATTCCTCGAAGGACCTCCGCGAAATGCGCGATGGGATCCGCCTTCAGGTCTTCATAGCGGATAAGGGTAGCGTTGGGCCGATCACGAAAATCTTCCAGCCAGTCGTTCATCGTGTCCACAATCTGGCCTATCCCAAGCAGCGGATCGCGAAGCATCTCGCTCGCCGACAATTTTTTTATTGAATCCGGCGCATCCGCGGATGGACGGGTCAACTGGACATAATGCGAAACGAAAGCGTCTCGTGGATCGCGGACGAGAAAAACGATTTTGGCTCGGCGAAGCTCTGGCGCCGGAATCAGAAATTTGCCCCGGATTCTGTCCCACCACCGGCCTTTACTTCGGTGCTCAAACAGGTCGTGCGAATAAATGATCTTTGGAATCCGGGCATCGAGTTCCTTCGACGGGTCGAGGCAAAATGGGACCTCGTATCGATTGCAATAATACGATGAAAGGAATGCCCGGACCCAGGTCCTTCCGCTTTTTGGGATCGAGATGACGAATGCGTCGGCGCCGGAGAGCTCGGCGGAGCGGCTACTCAGATTGAGCCGCCATGGCATGGCGGTTTTGCTGCGGCTCAAGCCATACATGGAGCGATAAAAATCCTATTCATAGTCCAGGTCAGCGTCACCGTGCCGCGAGAAACATACGCGCCCATTCGTTCAGCACCCACAGGTTCCACAAACGCTGGGCATGATTGGCGCGGCCCGCCTGGTGCTCATCGAGCAGGCGCGCCGCCGTATCTTCATTTAGGAACGGACGCAAAGTATGGTGTAGTGGCAGGATACCGTCGCGGATCTGCTGCCGGGCTTCGCCGGTCCACCATTGGGCGAGGGGAACGGAAAAGCCTCGCTTGGGCGCCCGCAAGATTTCAGGCGGAAGATCAGCGGCGACGATATCACGCAGCATCAATTTCCCCTGGTCACGATTGACTTTCCAAGCCGTCGGTAATCGTGCGCAGAGTTCCACGAATTCCTGATCGAGAAAGGGCGAACGGACTTCGAGACTGCGCGCCATGCTTGCGATGTCCAGCTTGGTCAGCATCGACGACGGGAGCGGCTCGGTGTTGTCCCAATGCAGCATGCGGTCGAGAGGCTCTTGGGCCGGCTCCCAAAACTCGGCGACAACGTCTTCAAGCGAGCCGTCGCTTCTTGCCCGCAGCTCCTCTGTGGTAATGCGCTGGTAGATTTCGCCCGAGAAAAATTCGCCCGAAAACAGGCTGGCAGTTTCGGGCAGGAATAGTCGGCGTAATTTACGGGCCGCGGTGTGTCCCGGCCAGCCTTCGCCGCGCATCGCGGCGAGAGTCCAACTCTGCCGCGTCTTGTCGGCGAACATCCGCGAAGCGAAGTCCTGCCAGCCGCTGATCCGATATTTCGAATACCCGGCGAACGCTTCATCGCCGCCGTCGCCGCTCAGCGCGACTTTTACCTGCCCGCGCGTCAGGCCACAGACGAGCATGGTGGGCAGTGCAGATTTATCTGCGGACGGTTCTCCGTAATGCCGGACAACTTCGGGCAGCAATTTGAGGAGATCGGTGTCGCCGACGAGGAGATGGTGTTCGACCCCGAAGTGTTGGGCCGCGGCCGCAGCCAAGGCCGATTCGTCGTAGGCTTTCGCCGCAAAACCGATCGTGAACGTTTGGACCTTTCGGCCAACGCCTCGCACGAGCCGGGCCAGGAGCGCGTTCGAGTCGAGCCCGCCGCTTAGAAGAAGCCCCAGGGGGACGTCCGCGCGCAGACGCAGCCCCAATGATTCATCCAGCTTCGCCTTTACCGCCGCGACTGCATCTTCGTAGGCCAGTTCGATTTTCGGTTGCTGGGAGAGTGACCAGTACCGCCGAACTTCCATATTTCCGCGACGCCAGACAAGGTAATGCGCGGGCGGCAATTTTTTGATTTGGCGAACCATCGTCCGCGGCGCCGAGACAAACCCGAACATCAGGTAAGCAGCCAACGCGTTGGGGTCGATTTCCCATTCAGCCAATTTTGCATCCAGGAGCGGCGCGAGTTCCGAGCAAAAAAATAATTCCCCGTCTACGGCAACGTAATTCAGTGGCTTTTTCCCGAGCCGATCGCGGGCAAGAAACAGGCTGTTTTGTCGCGAATCCCAAAGCGCGAATGCAAACATCCCGCGCAGGAATTGGAGCATCTCGACTCCGTGTTCTTCGTAAAGGTGAACCAGCGTCTCGGTATCACTGTTTGTCACGAACTGGTGGCCACGCCGAGTAAGCTGCTCGCGCAACTCGACGTAGTTGTAGATTTCGCCGTTGAAAACAACGTGAACGGTGCCGTCTTCGTTTGAAATCGGCTGATGGCCGCCGGGCAGGTCAACAATGCTCAGGCGGCGAATCGCCAGCCCAGCGCCTGGCGTTTCGAAAAACCCTTCGTCGTCCGGACCCCGGTGAACAAGTGCCCCGGCAAGCGCGCGCAGCAACCCGCCGTGATCGACCCCGGCTTGGGTAGAGACGTAGCCAGCGATGCCACACATTCCCCTAGCTTTAGGGGCGAGACGGTTTCATGCAACGGTTGAAGCGGAAGTCGCGCGATGTTATTATTCCCGCACTTGGGGGCGCACTGGCTTCGACTCGTAGTTTGAAGCGCAGGCGGCATGTCGAGGATGGTTCGTTGGCCTCGTTAAAATCCGGACCAAAACAAATAAACGCAGATCACCAAGATCTCGCTCTCGCGGCTTAATTGACCGTGATGTTCCCGGCTGGACGCCTGCTACGGACGGGAACATGGACAGCAGGCTAATCGGACGGCGGAGTGACCGCGCTGGACGGTGAAGGAATTTCGTGGGCGCTCGGGGACTGGCAGTGTGCCGGTGCAAAGTTCGGTCCCTTAAAACAATTCATCGGCTACACATGTAGAAGCTTGCGTAGATAGCTTCGAGGACAGGGGTTCAACTCCCCTCGCCTCCACTCTCCTTGCCTGGCGGCATCCGTCGGAGCAGGCCGACGAATCAATCCCCGTTTCGGCGCGGTATCCCTGTCTTAATGAACGGGTTACGCTTGCACTGCCGGGACTCAAGGAGCCCCCTGACCCCAATCTTCATCGTCAGGTTCCAGCGCTGGCATGGGCGTTGCTTATAGAAATTATAGTAAGAACAAAAACTATAAAGCTGCCACCCATGAAAAAATCTCTCCTCTTCGCTGCTCTTCTCTTCACCGTCGCCGCCTCCTCGGCCTTCGCTGATGCCCTCCTCTTCACCGTTAACGCTACCCCTTACGATCGCCAAATGGAACGGATCCGCCCCGTCCTGACCGCCTCCACGAAATCCGGCGGATCACAAGTCTCGCTCGCGATCGTCAACCAGTGGATGTCCGATCTTCGGTCGATCCCCTATGGTTTCACCACTTTTTGGAAGACCCCAGCCGAAGCCCAATCCGGGGCTCCTGCTGATTGCAAAGCCAAGGCCGTCGCCCTCTATGAGAAAATGCACGAGAACGGCGCCACCAACGTCAGACTGATCATCGGCAAACGGACTCCTACCAGCCGGCAAACCCATGCCTGGCTCGCCTGGGATACTCAAGGCGGCAGCTACGTTCTCGACCCGACTTTTAACTGGGCCGCATGCACGGCTTCCCGGGTCGGAAAACGGGATTATCAGCCTCTCTACGCTTATGCCGGAGCTAAGAAGTTCCGCGCTTCATCGACCTTGGTGGCCCAAAACTAAGATTTCAGAGTAGCAATAGGCGAGGGCGGCCATCCTTTTGGAAGGCCGCCCTCGTTGTTTCCCGCAGAGGGCATTTTCAGCGCCGCAATTGCACTTGCTGCTGGGAGAGTTGATCGTGCCCGCTGGTGCGCTGGATGAGACGAATTCTTTTGCTTTGCTTCCTCGGCCTTTCCGCGTGCGTCTCAATTGGATCCGGCACCCGGTCGAGCCTGGTCGGTGATTGGCATTACCGGGACGAGACCCAGACATGCCATTACTCCTTCCGGAGCGACGGGCAGTTTTCGGGCGAGGTGACGATGCGCAAGAAGCTCGTATCGAAATTCACGGGCAAGTGGTCGGTTAAGGGGGATCGGCTGCTTTACGCTTACACCGGCGACGCCTTGGGCCGTATACCGGTGGGGGCGACCGACAGCGATCGGCTCCTTAAAATCGAGAAAGACTCGTTTTTAATTGAGGCGGCGGACGGGAGCCGGCGCCGATACGAGCGGGGGAAATAAGGTCTGGGTACCGGAGGTAGAACTTGTCTTCGGATTGAAAACCGAAGATAAAGCTTCCCAATAAAGCAGGATTGGTGCTATAACCACACCAATTGCCATAATTATTCGTAAACCGCAGTCCCCGCGGTCGCCTCAATATGAAAAGAATTTTCCACGACAAACTTCTTCCTTTTGCCCTAGCCATCGTCCTTCTTTTGTCCCTGAGTAGCTGCCGGCAGCAACGGGTAATTCTGACCCCGGGCGAGAACGACCTCGTTGTCCTGAACGGCTGTGTCATTTCGGCCTGCAACTACCTCGCCGTGATGAAGACCCAGAACAGTCTCGATAAGAATTTTTGGGCAAAGATCCTCTTGGTTCGTTTCGCAAATCATCCGGCTGGCCACGCCTACTGCGTTTGGGAAACCGAGGGAAACATTTACGGATATGACCGGAACTCGGGCTCGTTCCCAATCCCGGTTTATACTCGCGACCCTCGCTCGATTGCGATCGTGCTCGCGCAGGAGCTTTCGCGAATCATGGGCGAACCGATGGCGGTAAGTCAGGCGGAGTTTATCAATGCGTCGGAAGCCGAATTGTTTAGGTATGCATCAATCGAACAGGCCGCGGTGACAACGCCGATGGCTGTTTTCATCGAGGCGCCGAGCCTGGTGAAGCCGTAGGCTTTTGCGGCAAAAAAAAAGGCGCGATCGGTTAGATCGCGCCGCGAAGGCCAAAGGAACGTAACGTAACTTTTGGATTCGGTAGTGAGTTCCTGGCTCGCACGATCCCTAATAGCAGCGGCCGTGCCGCCGGCCTCGATCGCGTTTCCGATTTCATAGATACCGTCGCGAACCGCGTCCCAAGCGAAGACTTCTCGTGGACGCGACAGCGCCGTCGAACGCGGATCTGGCCGAATTACTCTCGCGGAAAGCCGAAGAGAGTTCCGGCATTCTCGTACGCGCTTTCCGCCGCGCCGCCCGCAGCGCGTTTGGTTGGCCGGAACGCGCCGCAGATTTGGTCGCTGAAGGTCGAGCGCTGACCGAGCTCCATGGGGTGGGACCATTTATCGCCGAGGAACTTTTAGGCTGGATCGAGAATCCATCAGCCACCACGCACAGGCCGCCTCCAATTCGTCGAGATTTTCTCACGCGCGCGGACGCCGGCGTGATCTTGAGCCGGAACAAAGAATGGGCGGCGCGGCTTCGTGGCGATTTACAGATGCACACAGAATGGAGCGACGGCACCGGCAAGATTGCTGAAATGGCGCAAGCAGCGGCGGAACGAAAATATGAATACATCGGCATCACCGACCATTCGAAAGGGCTGAAGATCGCGGGCGGGATCGATGAGAAAGCTTTGGCGCGCCAGGGAAAGGAGATTGCGAAGGTCAACGCGGCAGTCCGCCATACGGGCGTAACAGTCTTGCGATCGATCGAGATGAATTTAAATCCGCGCGGAGAAGGGGACATGGATGACGCCGCCCTCGCGCGGCTCGATATCGTGCTTGGAGCTTTTCATTCAGCGCTCCGGACGAAAGAGGATCAAACCAATCGGTACCTCGCAGCGGTTCGTAATCCCGACATCCAGATTCTCGGTCATCCGCGCGGCCGGATTTACAATTTTCGGATGGGATTGAAGGCGGACTGGGCGCGGGTCTTTGCGCAAGCCGCGAGACTGGACAAGGCCGTCGAGATCGACAGTTACCCGGATCGGCAGGATCTGAATGTCGGGTTGCTCAAGATCGCCCGGAAAGAAGGGGTTCGAATTTCGTTAGGCACGGACTCGCATCATCCGCATCAGCTGGACTTCATCGAGCTGGGCCTGGCGGCCGCGTTGAAGGCGCGAATACCGCCCGAGCGCGTCCTGAACTTCATGGATCTGGCCGATTTGCGCGCGTGGGTCGCCAAGCTCCGGTTGCGCCGCCGGTGACTTACTTCTTGTTGTCCTCTTTCCAGGTCTTTGCGAAAAATTTCTCTCGTCCCGAACCGGTGTGATACGCCTCGTAATCAGCCGGTTTCTTCACGTAATATTTTTGGTGATAATCTTCGGCTGGATAGAACGTCATCGCGGGCAAAATTTCCGTCACGATCGGCTTCGAAAATTTTCCTGATTTACCCAGGCTGTCCTTCGAGGCCTCGGCTGCTTTTTTCTCTTCATCGTTTCCGTAATAGATGGCGGCAACATAATTGGGGCCGATGTCGTAGAACTGTCCGTCCGCCTGGGTCGGATTAATGTTGTGCCAGAAAATGTCGAGCAATTGCTCGTAGGAAATCTGGGCGGGGTCGTAGGTTATCTCGATGGCTTCACGATGTTTCGTGAGATGCGACGAGACCTTTTCGTAAGTCGCATCCTCCGCTGTGCCGCCGGTGTAGCCGACGACGGTTTTGACAACACCTTTAGCCTTATCGTATGGCGTTTGAATGCACCAAAAACAACCGCCGGCAAAAACGGCTTTTTTGGTGTTGGCTGGCGTGGGTTGCTCTGCGCGTGCCGCCAGCGTAGCGACGGCCAAGAGTGAAACGATAAGTCTGGTGATCATTTGACGTGTCCTCCGAAACTGTCCCAACCATAGCAAGCGCGAGCGAGATCGTCGCGGCGAATTGCTTTGCGCCGCTCGATCTTCCAGCGCTGTTTGGTCGATCCGCTCCGGTTGAAGTCGATCTTGGTTGCGGGGAGGGCTCCTTCCTCGCGGCGATCGCTGCTGCTAATCCGGCCCGTAATTTCCTCGGACTCGAAAGGCAACCGGGAAGGGTCCGAAGCGCCTCTCGCAAGCTCGAACAACGCGGCCTGACGAATGCGCGGGTCCTCGCTTTCGAGATTTCCTATGCGGTAGCCGAAATGCTGCCGGCCGATTCCGTCACGGCTTTTCACCTCATGTTTCCCGATCCGTGGCCCAAGCGGCGGCATGCTCCGCGCCGCGTGTTCAGTGATCGGTTTTTGGCAACGGTGAGCCGCGCTCTTGTCCCGGGGGGCGTCTTAAATGTCGCGACCGATCATACACCGTATTTCGATGAAATCCGTCGCCGCGCTCAGCAAGCCACGGACTTGATGGAGATTTCGCCGCCATCCGGAGTTATGGCCGTGACAAAATTTGAAAAGATCTTCACCAGCCTCGGTGCGGAGATTCATCGGCTGTCGCTGCGAAAGACTTCGCCCGTCACGTAGCTTCTCGACTCCCATCGATCGGGGAAGAAGCGGAGCTGGACTGCGCCGGTTTCGTCCTCGCGCAGGAGCTTGATCTTGCGGACGCCAACGGTCTCGGCCCATTCCGGCTTGATCCGTTCGCTTTCCGGAAAATCACGCGACGTAGCCACGATGACGCTCGGTTGAACGCGTTCCAGAAACTGCGACGATCCCGAGATTCCCGAGTGGTGTTGTCCCTTGATAATGACATCGCAGCGCAGATCCGGATAAGTTCGGACCAATGCTTCTTCGGTTTGCACGCCGCTGTCCGACATGAGAAGAGCGCGCGGTCTTCCTGAGACAAGAAGTTGAATGACCAATGCCTGGTCATCGGAACGATTCGCGGGAAAATCCGCCGGCGGAAAAAGGATACGCCCAGTTAGACGCGATGAAATTTTGATTTCGTCGCCCGCTCGGCCCAGGCGGCGCGCACGCTTTTCCGAAGCAAGCCTTTCGACGAATTTGTGATGGAGCTGGGAACGATCCTCGCCCGCATTGTCGATGAGCTGCCGTGGTCTGAAATCGATCACGGCCGCCATCGCGCCTCCGAGGTGGCCGGAGTCGCCGTGGGTAAGGACGAGTCCATCGAGCCGGTCGACTCCGCGTGCTCGCAGATAACTGCAAAGGATGCGCTCGTAATCGCGGGCTGGGCCGGCATTGAAAAGCCAGTCGCGATTATCGGCGCGGACGTGGATCGCGGCACCAGCTCTGAGGTCGAGCACGTTGATCTCGAGATCCGCGCCTGTCGGCCAGTGCGGGCGTTCAACATAGAAATGGCCACCAGGCACCTGCGCGAACAAATGGACCGTGCCCAGGATCAACTTTGTTAGCGCCCAATTCGCGTTGTTAAACAGAATCGAAAGCGAGCTCGAAATCGGCGCTGCGACGAGCGAGAGAAGCGCTCCGGCGAGCACGAAGAAAGCGATAGGAACCACGACGAGGTTCGCCACCAGCGAGGTCAGGGTGATTAGATGGTAATACCAAAACATCAGAGGCAGGGAACCGATCCAGGCGGCGAACGAAACTGCGGCGGCCCGGGCTATCCAGGTCAGCGCCTTGTTTGCCGTGCGTCGGCGCAAGTTGAAAAGAGACCGAGGAAGAAATGGATCTGACGCGAGACGGCGCTGCAGAAAACGAAACGAGGGCTCGTGCAGGAACAGGATTGTGCCGACGACGCAGAAAGAGAGCTGGAAGCCGACAGCGAACAATTCGTTCGTGTTCCAGCAGAGAATCAGAACTGCAGCGGCGGCGAGACTATTAATTGCAAAGGCTTTTCGTTCGACGATGAACCCGCCCAGCAGGACCGCGCTCATGATCGCGGCTCGGACGCTGGAGGTATGCAGCCCGGTGATCGCGGCGTAAAAGAGCAACGCGGGAATGATCAAGGCGGTTGCCCATTTTCGCGGCACGCGCGCAGCCGTCGCCAGGATCCAGAGTAATTGCGCGACGATTCCGACGTGCAGACCCGCGACCGCAAACAGATGGAGGGTGCCCGTCTGCTGGAACGGCTCCTCGATATCTTCGGGGCTTTGATGACGAAGGCCGAGCACCATCCCGTTGATTGCGCCGGTAACGTCCGGCGAGTTTTCAATTCCCATTCCGAGGACTCGTTGCATCCAGCCGCGAGATTTTTGCGCAGCTCGAAAGATCCAATCGCCGCCTCCACGCCGGACGACAACGCCGTTCTCCGCATAACGCACGATCAAGGCGCGGTGAACATCCTGCCGTTGCAAGTACGCTCGTGCATCGAATTCACCGGGATTTCGAGGCCCTGCAATTTCTTCCAGGGTTCCGAAGAGCCGGACCTCGTCTCCGAATTCAACCGCGTGGCGCCAACGCGCGAGCACTCTGGCCCGACACGGAAGCACTTCGCGGTCGACGTCTACCGAATCGGCCTCGAGCAGAAAAGAGGAGGAACCGTGTTCGGACAATTTTGGCTCGGAGACGACCGTACCGTGGATCGTGACCGGTCGCGGTTCGTTCCCGATCGTTCGCGCGAGTATCAATCCTGGCGAATCAGTCGTTCTGAAGCTGTGGACTACACAGAATCCGAGCGCTACGACGGCGTAAAGCGCTAGCGTCTTACGCGTCGTCCAGGCAACAACGCCTAGAACAATGAGCGCCACGAGAACCGCGGTCGAGTGAGTCGGCCAGCTATCGGCCACCAAAGTGCCGAGAATTGCGGCAAGGACGATACCTAGAAATGGCTGACGGGGCCAGGCAGCTTGCGATTTCACTATTCCGGGGGAAGACGCGCTCGCTAGGTCATGAATACACCGCGGCCAGAACCGGGCCGCGCCGCGAAAGCCTTTGATTCACTCTTTTCAGCTTATATGCTTGCGCCGCCGTGCCGATTCCTTTTTCGAAAAAAAGCCGGCGGAATGTCATTCGCCAGGGGACTGAGGACGGCGCGGAAAACAAACGCTCCACTCGAGTTCGGCTGCGCCCGCGTGCAGACTGGCACAAGCGCAATTTCCTCACCGAAGTCCTGATCCCATCGCTCTTCACCAAGCGATCCGGCGACCATGTTCGGCCGCAATTCCCGAAGATCGGGAAGGGC
>JBJMXC010000024.1:0-3481 GCA_045809825.1 Chthoniobacterales bacterium
CGACCGAGAAGTCAGTGCCCTTCGAAAGCGCGGCGAGTAGCTGCAATAGACGCTTCGGCGAAGGCTGGCTCATCTCGCGCCGGTAGGTGTTTTCGTATTTCGCCCAGCGCGCGGGTGTGAATGGCTCGGCCAGTGCCCATGAGACCACTGGCGCGCTCGGTGCTAGCTCCGGCAGCCAAACGTCGAAGTAATGTAAGCGGGCATAGTCTTCCTTCCGCACACCCCGCGGCGGTCGTCGAACCGTTCCAAGACGTAGGCCTTCGTTTTCCGCCCGCGGCGATCCTAGTTGCACAATCCTGATTGCCATTTTCGGTAGGAACTTATCGTCGTAGCAGATCGGCTACTGCACAAAAACAAAACAGCCGGGCCCCTTTCGGAACCCGGCTGCCGTTGATTGTTACTATTAAGTAGCTGGTCGGATCAGTAGTCCATTCCGCCCATGCCACCCATTCCGCCCATGCCGCCGCCCGGAGGCATGCCACCGCCCGCCTTCTCCTTCTCAGGAGCTTCGGTGATGACTGCTTCCGTGGTCAGGAGGAGACCGCTGATCGACGCGGCGTTTTGCAACGCGCTACGGGTCACCTTAGTGGGATCGACGACGCCGGCTTTCACCAGGTCTTCGTACTTACCGGTGGCAACGTTGTAACCTTCGTTACCCTTACGCGCCTTCACTTCCTGCACGATGAGCGCGCCTTCCTGGCCAGCGTTATCGGCGAGAGTGCGGAGCGGAGCTTCGACTGCACGCTTCACGATCGCCATACCGACGGCTTCGTCGCCTTCGAGTTTCAGTTTATCGAGCGCCTTCTGCGCACGGATGAGTGCAACACCGCCGCCAGGGACGATGCCTTCTTCAACCGCAGCACGAGTAGCATGCAACGCATCTTCGACGCGCGCCTTCTTCTCTTTCATCTCAGTCTCAGTCGCGGCGCCGACGTTAATGACGGCTACGCCACCGGCGAGCTTAGCGAGGCGCTCCTGGAGCTTCTCGCGATCGTAATCCGAAGTCGTCTCTTCGATCTGACGACGGATCTGGCCAACGCGGCCCTGGATATCGGCACCCTTACCTTCGCCTTCGACGATCGTGGTGTTTTCCTTATCGATCGTGACGCGCTTGGTGCGGCCGAGGTCTTCGAGCTTCACGTTCTCGAGCTTAATCCCGAGATCTTCCGTGATGCAGCGTCCACCGGTGAGGACCGCGATGTCTTCGAGCATCGCCTTGCGACGATCGCCGAAGCCAGGCGCCTTCACAGCGGCGACTTGCAACGTGCCGCGGAGCTTGTTCACGACGAGAGTCGCGAGAGCTTCGCCTTCCACGTCTTCCGCGATGATCAGGAGCGGACGGCCAGCCTTAGCTACTTTCTCGAGCAGCGGGAGCATGTCCTTCAAGCTCGAGATCTTCTTCTCGTGAATGAGGATGTAAGGATTCTCGAGCACGGCTTCCATCGCTTCCGCGTTCGTGACGAAGTAGGGCGACAGATAGCCTTTGTCGAACTGCATACCTTCGACAACGTCGAGGCTGGTTTCGATCGACTTGGCTTCTTCCACCGTGATGGTGCCGTCCTTCCCGACCTTGTCCATCGCGTCAGCGATGATCTCGCCGATCGTCTTGTCCCAGTTAGCCGAGACAGTCGCGACCTGCGCAATCTCAGTCCGGTCACTGACCTTCTTCGAGATGTTAGCCAGCTCAGCGGTAATCGCCTCGACGGCCTTCATGATACCGCGCTGAAGCGAAGTAGGATTCGCGCCGGCGGTCACGTTACGGAGACCTTCCTTGTAGATAGCTTCGGCGAGGACAGTAGCTGTCGTGGTGCCGTCGCCCGCGATGTCGCTCGTCTTCGACGCAACTTCGCGCACGAGCTGAGCGCCCATGTTTTCATAAGGATCCTCGAGCTCGATCTCCTTCGCCACGGTCACACCGTCTTTGGTGATCGTCGGGCTGCCGAATTTCTTATCGAGGATAACGTTGCGGCCGCTCGGTCCGAGGGTCGCTTTCACGGCGCGCGAGAGTTTCTCGATGCCGCGGAGAAGCGCATGCCGCGCGTTCTCATCGAATTGTAATTGTTTAGCTGCCATAAGTTAATTTGGGTTTCTAGTTAGAGGTTGCTGATTAACCAATGATGCCGAGGATGTCGTCCTCGCGCATGATCAAGTAGGACTCACCGTCCACTTTGATTTCGGTGCCGCCATATTTGCTGATCAGCACCTTGTCACCCTGCTTCACCGTGAAGTCGACCTTCTTACCGTTGTCGTCGATCTTGCCGGTGCCGAGAGCAACGACTTTGCCCTCCTGCGGTTTTTCCTTGGCGGTATCGGGGATGATGATCCCGCCCTTTTTCACTTCCTGCTCTTCGATCGCCTGAACCAGGACACGATCTCCGAGAGGCTTCACATTAACTGATGCCATATTAGGGTTACTCCTTCTTGTCTTTGTTGGTTAATGCCGGTGCTCGTGAGGCATTGCCTTAACGAACACCGGCAAATTGTTGTTAAAAAGCCTGAGGCTTACTTCTTGTCCTCGTCGACAACCTCGAACTCCGCGTCGACTACATCGCCGTGCTGCTTGCGCGGACCGTCCTGGTCCGGCTCAGCTTGCGGCTGAGGACGCCCGCCTGCTTCCGCACCGGGCATAGGACCTGTACTCGCAGATGCCTGTTTGTAAAGGTCGGCGCTGACTTCCTGGAATTTGTTCTGCAGATCGTCGTAGGTGCGCTTCATTGCATCCACGTCGTTCTTCTCGACCGCTTCGCGGACCGCTTTGATCGCATCCTCGACTTGCTGCTTCTTATCGCCGGAGATCTTGTCGCCAAGATCCTTCAACTGCTTCTCGCATTGGTAAGCAAGGTTGTCGGCGTTGTTCTTGATCTCGATCGCTTCCTTCGCCTTCTTGTCTTCGTCGGCGTGGAGTTCGGCTTCCTTCTGCATCTTTTCCACTTCTTCCTTGCTCAAGCCCGAGCTGCCGGTGATGGAGATTTTCTGCTCCTTACCAGTGCCCAAGTCTTTCGCGGAAACGTGCAGAATGCCGTTCGCGTCGATATCGAAGGTAACTTCGATCTGCGGAACGCCACGCGGCGCCGGCGGGATGCCGTCGAGGTGGAACGTGCCAAGATTCTTGTTATCCCGGCTAAGCGGACGCTCGCCTTGCAGCACTTTGATCTCCACACCCGGCTGATTGTCGCTGTAGGTCGAGAAGATCTGCGACTTACGAGTTGGGATAGTCGTGTTACGCGGAATCATCGGAGTAGCTACGCCACCCGCGGTTTCGATCGCGAGAGTAAGCGGAGTAACATCGAGGAGGAGGACGTCTTTCACGTCGCCCTTCAAGACGCCGCCCTGGATACCAGCGCCGATAGCTACAACTTCATCTGGGTTAACACCCTTGTGAGGTTCCTTGCCGATCAGGCTGCGCGCGGTGTCGATAACCTTCGGCATGCGCGTCATGCCACCGACCAGAACCAGCTCGTCGATTTCCTTCTCGCTTAGC
>JBJMXC010000025.1:0-21862 GCA_045809825.1 Chthoniobacterales bacterium
AAAAAATATCCAAAAACTAAACTCTAACTATAAGTAACCAATACCGCTCCTGCTCCCTGATCCGGGAGTTGATCTCCCGTCGTCCAAAAGATCATGAGCAGGAAATTATTGCTCGACCCGTCGAAGCAAAAACACAGCACCGACGAAGGTGATCACGACGCCGGCAAAAAGCGTAACCAAATCGGCGGCGTAAAACTGGAAGCCGGCGCCATACAAATTCACGAGGCGAAAGGCGCGGCAGAAATGGGTCAGCGGAAATAATTCCGAGATGTAACGGATCGCCAGGGGTAGCTGTTCGAGCGGAGCAAACGCGCCGGAGAGGACGAACACCGGGAGGAGAAAGAAAACCGAAAACTGGATCGCCTGGGTTTGTGTTTTCGAGATGGCTGAGATGAGCAGGCCCATCCCGAGAGAGCAAAGCAGGAACAAAAAACAAATCAGCGCGAGGGCCGCCGGGTTATTGAATTGCACCTGAAAATGCCAGGCCGTCAGGACAATGATGACAATGATCAGGACGACCGAGATGGCGAGATACGGAATGACTTTCCCTATCACGATCTCGCGCCGGCGGAGCGACGTTACCATCAATTGAAAGAGCGTTCCTGCCTCCCGTTCCCGGGCCAGCGTGCAAGCCATGAGCGTCACCGTGATCAACTGCAGGATCAGGCCAATCACGCCGGGGACTACGTAATCAATAAAGCGCGTTTTCGGATTGTAGAGAATCTTGTGATCGATCGGCCACGGTTCCATGGCGGATTCAAATTGCTTCCGAACCTGAACCGGCAGCTTCTTCCCCAGGTCCAACGCTTCATCCGGCAGCGCATCGATCATCTCCTGCTGTTCGGTCGCTAGTTTCTGGAAATCACCGGTTATTTTCCGCACCGTGCCTTCCAGGAGATCCGCGGTGTTTGTGTCGCTCCCATCGAGATAAAGCCGGAGTGGGACCGGCGCGCCCTTCGTGATGCTTTCACTCCAGCCTTGGGGAATGACCAGCGCCGCCTGGACGCCGTGACCGAGCAGGTCCTCTTCCCCAGTCATCGAGGCCGGTTCGGTTCGCCAGGCGAAAGTTTTGTTTTCCTTGATCAATTTTAGGAACCGGGCGGCGCGGTCGCTTTGGTCGCGGTTGATCAAGAGCGCAGGAACATTGTTCATTTCGCCCGCCTCGAAAGCGTGACCGAAGACGAGCGTGAAGACCGGTGGAAGGAGAAACAACAAGACGAGGACGCGGCGGTCGCGATAAATATGGAGGAACTCTTTATAAGCCACGCTGAGGATGGCGCTCAAGGAAGTGCGTTTCATGGCTGCGGCGGTTTGAGCAAAACGGCATAGCCTTGCGAGTAGGCGGTGAAGACGTCTTCCATGTCAGGCTCCACCCAGCGATGGCCTCGGAATTTCAGCTCGCTAAACGGCCACCTCGTCTGCCACTCGGTGACGAGCTGTTCGGCGTCAGCGGCATAAAGCCGCAAGCTCCCGCTGCGCAGCGAGACCCCCAGGATCTCCGGCACCTTCCGCAAGCGGATCAGCGCTGGCATCACCGGCTCGACATCGATCTCGAGCAGTTTCGCCTGAAAGCTTTCTTTCAATCCGCGGGGCGGCGCTTTTGCCAGGAGACGGCCCTGCTCGATGAAACCAACTTCGGTGCAGCGCTCGGCTTCATCCATGTAATGCGTCGTGACGAAAATCGTGATTCCGCGGTTACTCAAATCGTAGAGCAAATCCCAGATCTGTTGGCGATGAACGGGATCGAGACCGGACGTGGGTTCGTCGAGAAAAAGCAGCGGCGGATCGTGGACCAGCGCGCAAGCCATGGCGAGCATTTGGCGCATGCCGCCGGAAAGTTCGCCGGCCATTGCCCTTCGTTTTTTTTCGAGGTCGGTCAACTGCAGGAGCCGACCCATCCGCTCCGGCAATTCGTTTCGAGGCACCCGGCTGGCGCCGGCAAAAAAGCGGATGTTCTCCTCGACCGTCAGGTCCCGGTAGAGACTGAAGCGTTGGGCAACATAACCGAATTGCGAACGCGCCAGCTGCCGTTCACGCCAGACATCCATCCCGGCGATCTGCGCGCTTCCACTGGTCGGATGGATCAGCCCACAAAGCATGCGAATTGTCGTGGTCTTACCTGCCCCGTTTGCGCCCAAAAAACCGAAGATCGTCCCCGGCGCGATCGTCAGCGACAAATCCTGGACGGCGTGGACTGCACCGTAGGATTTGCTCAGGCGATCTAAGACAATGGCCGGTTCGCTCATGGGAAGTTCTAAGCTGCTTTGGTAGGGCGAGACTCTGTCGAGCCACAACGATCCAGATAGCCGGCGAGCGGCTCGACAGAGTCTCGCCCTACCCGTCTTGCAACCGAACCACTATGGGATAGATGTGCCTTCTTCCAAATGGAAAAAATAATCGGTGAAGCATTCCGATTCGATACCCGTCCAAAAACCATGCGCTGTTTCTTTCTTCTTTGCCTGGCCCCTTTTTTAACCCGGATAGCAGTCGCAGCCGATCCGGCCGCGGACCTGGCCAGCTTCTCGGTGTTCAACAACGTCAATGTCGCCGATCTCGCGAAGGGTGAACCGAAAGTTGCGCACGGCCCGTCCATGGGCGGCCGGATCATTTCGGCCGAAAGCTGCTTCGTCGTCTCCGGCGTTCCGGCGCGGGTCAGCGAGGCCTTGCGCCAATGGAATCCGGCGCGCCATTCGGAGCTGAAGGTTATGATTCATGCGGACCTTCCAGGGTCGCCGAGCGCGGCCAATTTTTCGCGGTTGAGCAGCGCTCCGGACAACGCAGCTGTCCGATCGCTCGTTAGCTCCACCCAAAAACTTTCGGCGGACCTTCAGATCAGCCGGGAAGAAGAAAAGCGATTTGCGGCCGTTGCGGGTGCAACCGGCGGCGCGATGCCGGGCCCCGTCGCAGCGGCTTGGGCCGAAGTGCTGAGCGCGCGCGCCCGCGCGGGAAGGTCCGGCCAACCTCCTTATGATCATACCGGCCAGAGTGTTCGACCTTCTGAAGAACTGAATTCCCTGCTTCGGGCCAATGATAAAGTCCGCGGTCGTTTCTCGGGAATTATCGACGGCCGGGGCGAATCGTTCTGGGAATTGCTGACCGCGGACGAACAGGCCGTCCTGACTCTCGGCGCGTCGTATCGTCGCTCGGGAGGAAACGGAACCTTCCAGGCGGCCGATGCTCTCTACTATGCAAGCAGTGGCTATTACGCGGGGCTGACCCTCTACCAGATGTGGCCCGTGGACGTGGGCGGGAGGCCGGCAACCCTGGTCTGGCGCGGGGATTATATCTCCTCGGCTACGATCGCTTCCTTGCACGGCATCGAACGGGTCGCGTCGGAGTCCGCCATGATGCGAGATATTTCCAAGGCGGTCTCACTCTTTCGGCGTGACACGGGGGCGGCTCGCTAGGCAATCTAGCCGCCCACCGTTTCCGTCGAATGAGATTCGTCACCAGCTTCCTACTTTTTTGTTTCGGCCTGATTGCCTCGCCGGCCTTCGCCGTCCAGGTCGAAACCTTTACGACCTCGTCGAAGAACAAGGAGGTGGCGCTGGTTGAATCAGAGTCGCCGTTCCCGTTCGAGTTCGAAGCGGAGGCGGCCTACTTCGGCAGCGGCGACGTCGAGCGAGGCGAACGCGGCGACATGGTCATCAGGGATTTCGACGGATACCAGGCGCGCACCCATTTCATCCTGACGCCGATGACGAAGATCGGGATCCTCCGGCTCGGTATTCAAACGGAACGCTATTCGTTCAGCTACGGCGACATGGCGGCCATCCCGAATCATCTTCACTCCACGAACCTGATCCTGGGCCTCGACACTGAGTTGTCCGAGTCCTTGCTCATTCGGATAGAGGCGCAGCCGGGGTTTTACGGCACCGACTTCGACGACTTCGGTCGAGACACGTTCAACGTCCCGGTGGTGATCGGCGGGACCTATATCTATAGCTCGACTCTCCAGTTCGTCTTCGGCCTCGGGATTGATGCATGGCGGCAATATCCGGTCCTGCCCGGCGGCGGCATCCGCTGGAAATTTGCGCCGGAATGGACGCTCAATGCTGTCGTGCCAACCCCACGCCTCGAATATGAGCCCAACAGTAGTCTGCTCGTTTTCGCCGGCGCGGATTTACGGGCGACCAGTTACCGGGTGGAGAAAGACTTCGGCGCGCTGCGCGGAGACACGTCGCTGAATCACGCCTCGATCACCTACGAAGAATTCAGGACTGGAGCGGGCTTGGAGTGGAAACTATCGACGGCGATCAAACTTTCGCTGGAGGGGGGATTCATTCCGCACCGGAATTTCGACTTTCATCGCACCCAGGTCCGCTACCACCAGGATGGTGGCGCGCCCTACGCGCGGTTCGGTTTCCACGCGGCGTTTTAGTTGTAGAGGCGAGCGCCTCTTCAACCCCTATCCGTACAAGTCCGCGCGCCGGTGAGCAAATACCGGCATTTTCTCTCGGACCGCCGCAATCGTTGCCGGAGAAATATCGGCGGTGAGCAGCTCTTCGCGGTCGCCTGACGCAGCTGCCAAAATTGCGCCGGACGGATCGACGATCGCGGACGTTCCGCAGCAGGTAACCCCGGCATCGACGCCGGTTCGGTTGGCAAGCACCAGGTAGCTCTGGTTTTCGATCGCGCGCGCGATCGCGAGAGCACGCAAATGCTGGACCCGTGGAAGGGGCCATGCCGAGGAGACCAGCAAGACATTCGCGCCGTGCTTGAGCGTGAGCGCGCGTGAAACCTCGGGAAAGCGAAGGTCGTAACAAATGCTGAGCCCGAAATTCAAACCGCCGGCCGCAACACTCACAAACTTTCCGCCGGGCGTGTAGCAGGTGCTTTCATCGTTTGGTGCGAGTACGAAGAGGTGCGTCTTCCGATAGCTCGCCACGATCTCCCCGCGCGGATTGATGAAGACCTGCGAATTATAAACGGTCTCGCCTGCGCGCTCGGAGACACCCGCTACGATGGTGATCGAGATCTCTTTGGCCATCGCCTGCAGCGCCGGTACCGCGCCTTCGGTCCAGGCTTTCGCGGATTGGCGAATGACCGGCATCGAATAGCCGGTGTCCGATGCCTCTGGAAAAACGATCAGCTCGACGCTTTCCTGTTTCGCCCGCTCACAAAAGTCGCGCATTTTCGCCAGGTTTGCGTCGACGTCCCCGAGCGTGCAGGCAATTTGCGCAGCGGCAATTTTCATTTGGACCTCCGAATAAGCGCGAATCTACGCGAATAATTTCGGCAAGTCAGCCATTCGCCTTGTTCGCGGGCTGTCTGTCAGCGGAGGTTTTTATCGAGCGCGCCGATCTTACGCGTCTCGGGCCATTTCCAGCAGACGCCCAGGACGACCAGAATGGTCCCGATGCCTCCTCCGACCACGGAAAGGACCGGACCGAAGAGCGCGGCGGTCAAACCGGATTCGAGCGCGCCCAGTTCGTTCGAAGTGCCGATGAAGATATTGTTCACCGCGGAAATCCGGCCGCGCATCGCATCAGGCGTGACGAGTTGCAACAACGTATGCCGAATGACAACGCTGACGCTGTCGAACACACCGGTCAGAAAGAGCATCGCGAGCGACAACCAAAGATAACGCGAGAGCCCAAACACAATTGTCGCGAGACCGAATCCGGTCACGCACCAGAGAAGCATTTTGCCGGCTTGCTTCATCGGCGGCAGATACGCGATGAGCAGCGCCATGATGAAGGCACCGATTCCCGGCGCGGCGCGCATCCAGCCAAGTCCGACCGGGCCGCAATGCAAAATCTGATCGGCGAAAATCGGGAGCAGCGCCGTCGCGCCCCCGAGGAACACTGCAAACATATCGAGCGTGATCGTTGCGAGGACGACCTGTTTGCTCATCATGAATCGCAAACCCTCCTTCAGGCTCCGCCAGGGGTTGCGCTCGCTACTGCTCCCGCGATCGCTGCTCCGAATGGGCAGGACGAGAAAGAAAAACGAAAGCGCACAGCCGGCGTCTACCGCATAGATGAACGGAAACCCGGCGCTCACGATGAGCATTCCGCCCAGGGCAGGGCCGATGACCGATCCGATTTGAAAGACGCTGCTATTCCACGTGACCGCGTTCGCGAAGGCATCGCGCGGGACGAGCTGCGGAAAGTACGAACTCCGCGCCGCCCACCCGAAAGTCCGTCCGGTCGCAGAGACAAGAAGGATCAGATAGATGATCGGGATCGAAAGGTCATCGAAATGGAAATAGTTTGTGTGCCGTTCGAAAACGCTGGCGATTGAAAACAGGAAATGGTTTCCCGCCCGGAGAATTCCCCAGTCTGGAATCCGCAGGTGATTCAACGAAACGAAGGCGAGCGCGAGCGAACAAATGGCGCTGAGGGCCTGGCTGACGAGCACGATTCGTTTTCGCGGGAAGCGATCGGCAACATGTCCGGCCGGCAGGGAGAGCAATACGACGGGCAGCGCGATAACAAGACCCACGAGACCGAGCGCGGTGGCCGAATGGGTGCGCTCGTACATTTCCCATTCGACCGCCACGATGAACATGAGGCGGCCGATGACGGAAATCAGGTTTCCCGAAGTATAAAAAGAGAACCCTCGATAGCGGAACGCCGCATAAGGATCGTGCTTCGCCGGTTGCTCGCCGAGCGCGCCCTCGGCGGTGGTCGCGCGTTGCGCCCGCGGAGCTTCATACGCTGGGCGCGGTGCGTGTGGTTCGTGGTCAGGCATCTGCGAACGCGTCTGCGTTCACACACGCGCACGGGATAATAAATTCCTGTGGGGCAATCGCAAACCGGTGCGAATTGCGTCGACACGACAAGCGCGACTTCTATTCTCGACCTCCAGTGTTGCCATGATTGCAGCGAGATCGAGCGCGGTTGTCGGGCTGCTCCTCGCCCTGCTCTCTCCGTTGTGGACGGCGCGTGCCGCTGAGCTCGCTGAACGGCAGCGCGCCCTTCAGGCGAAAGTGGAAGAGCTGGCGCGCGCTGGAAAATATCGCGACGCCGTGCCGTTGGCGGAAGAACTGAGAACATTGACTGAGAAAACCTCGGGGCAGGATGGTTCAAAGGCAGCGATAACCAACAAGCTGGCGGAGCTTTATGAGCAGGCCGGCTATTATCAAAAGGCACGGTCAACTGCCGAACACGCCTTACGGATGCTGCAGAAAACGCCGACGCCTGACAACCAGGCTACTGCGACACAGATTCTGGGAGAGGCGCTCCAGTCGTTAGGCAACTACGCGCAGGCACAAACATACCTCGAAGACGTCCTGGAGATTCGCGAGAAAACCGCCGGCCCCGAACATCCAGATTCGGCGGCGAGCCTGGCAAAACTGGCGAATCTTTATGCAGAACAAGGAAAGTTCGAAAAGGCGAAAGTGCTGGCCGAGCGGAGCCTGAAGATCCGCGAAAAATTATTCGGCCTGGAGAACGCAGATACCGCGGCGAGTCTGCAACTGCTTTCCGACATCGCGCAGCTCACCGGACACGACGCCGAAGAGAAAGATCTGTCCGAACGGACGTTGAAAATCCGGGAGGCAATTCTTGGCCCCGATCATCCCGATACCGCGGAAACCGTCCTTGGGATCGGAATGGCTCTTGGGAATTCCGGGGATTTCTCGAAAGCAGAGCCGCTTTATCAGCGCGCGATCGGGATTTACGAAAAGACCCTCGGCCGCGATCACCCCATCACCGGCAGCGCACTCAGCAGCCTGGCATTTCTCTACCTGAACATGGGAGAATTCGCGAAAGCGCAGCCGATCGCCGAGCGCGCGGCAAAAATCTGCGAAAAAGGATTCGGTCGAGATAACCCAAAGACGGCCGCTTGCCTTAGTATTTTGGCGGAAGTGTATCGAGCGCGGGGGAAACGCGCTCAGGCCGTTTCGGTTTGCGAACGCGCCCTGAAAATCCGTGAAAAAAGCCTCGGCCCGGATCACCCGGACACGGCCGAAAGCGTCAACAATCGGGCATTGCTCTATTATGAGGCCGGCGATTTCGAGCACGCCGAACCGTTCTTCCTCCGCGCCCTGGAAATTTCCGAGAAGGCGCTGCCGCCCGACCACGTTTTCGTGACGGGCTCGTTGAATAATCTCGGCGTCCTCTACGACACGCGCGGTGAGTTTGCCAAGAGTGAGAAGTTTTTCCGCCGAGTTCTCGAGATCCGGGAGAAATCACTTGGCCCGGACGACCCGAATGTTGCGATCAGCTTGGATAACCTGGCCGCGCTTTACGCGGACACGGGCGAGTTCGACAAAGCTGAGCAGGATTACCAACGTGCATTAGAAATCCGGGAAAAATCGCTCGGCCCGGATAATTCCGACACGGCAACTTCGGTCATGAATTCGGGGGCATTTTACATGCAACTGGGAGATTACGCGAAAAGCCAGCCGCTGCTTGAGCGCGCCCTGGCGATTTATGAAAAGGTCCTCGGGCCGGAGCATGAACTGACCGCGAAAGCGCTTGGCAACCTTGCGGTCGTCGCCAGAAGAAACCGCGATTTTGCCAAGGCCGAGACCCTGTTTCGGCGGGTCGTTGAAATTTATGAAAAAGTGAACGGTCCTGAGCATGGAGATACAGGGAAATCGCTCGACAACCTGGCGATGGTTTATCGCGACATGGGCCAGGACGAAAAGGCGAGGCCGCTCTCCGAGCGAGCGCTCAGGATCAGGGAGAAAGCCATGGGCCCCAATCATCCGACGACTGCTCTTTCGCTGAGCAATCAAGCGCTGCTCCTGGAAGACGGGGGCGACTACGCCGGGGCGGAATCGCTCATGCGGCGCGCCCTGCAAATCGACACGCGTGTTTTAGGTGCGACCCATGAGACGACGGGTGGCGATCTCGGACGGCTGGCTCAGCTCAAAATCGAGCAGGGACAACTGAAGGAGGCCCACGAATTCGCGGTGCAGGCCGGGCGCGCGCAGGAGAAACATCTGGCAGACGTTTTGTCTTTCACGTCCGAGAGGCAACGACTGGCGTTTCAACAGACGACTCAGCCCTACAAATTATTTGGCACGCTCGGTAGCGCGAGCGATCTCGCCGAAACCATTCTTCGACAGAAAGGGGTCGTACTCGACTCACTCCTGGAAGATCGGCTGGTCGCGGAAGCCAGCGCCGATCCAAAACAACGCGAGATTATTCAACAACTTAGCCTGGCAAAAGAGCGCATGACACAGCTGGTGATTGAGTCGCCTTCCGATCCTTCCGAGCAGGCGCGAAGGCAACGCGAGGTTGAGAAGGAAAAACTTTCGGGAAACATCGAACGGCTGGAGGGGAGCCTCGCCCGCTCGACCGCCGGGCTGGGGCGCGGACGACGCGCGTTGGCGGTGACGGTCGAACAGATTCAAGCCGTTCTTCCTAAAGAGGCAGCCCTCGTCGAACTGGTCCGCTACTCGCATTATCTCGGCCAGAGCAAGGAAGAGCCACGTTACGGCGGCATCGTGATCGCTGCCGATCGCGCGCCTCAATGGGCGCCGCTCGGAATTGCAACGGACATCGAAAAGAACATCCGGCTTTATCAGCAATCGGTTCGAGGAGTAACGGACGAGACAACCTTGACCACGGTGTTACGTGCGCTGCACGACCAAATCTGGGCGCCGATCGAAAAAATCCTGCCTAACGACTGCAAGACAATCATCGTCAGCCCCGACGGCGAGGCGAGTTTTCTCTCCTTTGCAACCCTCCTCACGCCGGACAACCACTTCGTAAGTGAAAAGTATTCGATCCGTTACGTGGCGAGCGGACGTGATTTATTACGAGTCCCGAAAACGACGGCAGGTTCGGCGAAAACGGTGCGAATTTTCGCGAACGCCGATTTCGCGGGAGGAACCGGCAGCCAGACGACAGAAACAAAAAGCGCGGTCGCGTCTCGATCGATTGAAACGCGCGACCTGCAGAATCTCTTCCTGCCGAGCCTGCCGGGGACGGAAAAAGAGTCGACGGAACTGGAATCGCTCGCGAAGAAATCAGGCTGGCAACCCGAGGTCGTTCTCGGCGTTCACGCTACTGAAGCGGAGCTGCGCAAAACCGATTCGCCACGGGTTCTTCATCTGGCGACGCACGGCTTTTTTCTTCCCGAACGACAACTGGCTGCGCCGTCCGCCGGCCGCACGAATGAAATTTACAAAGGGCGATTGCTAAATCCGATGCAGCGCAGCGGTCTCGCCCTGGCCGGGGCGCAACGGACTTTTCAATCGTGGATGAAGGGCGAAGCACCGGCGCCAGACGATGATGGCATCGTGACCGCCGAGGAAGTAGGGGGATTGAAATTAAGCGGGACATGGCTGGTGGCTCTCTCCGCCTGCGACACGGGCTCGGGTGAAGCGAAAGCCGGCGAAGGCGTGATGGGCCTGCGGCGAGGCTTCATTCAATCTGGCGCCGCAAATCTTCTCATGACCTTATGGCCAATCAGCGACGAGACGACCGTGCAAATCATGAGTGATTTTTATGAAGCCGCCTTCAAGAGCGGCAACGCTCCGCAGGCGTTGGTCGATGTCCAACGCGACTGGCTCGTGAAATTGCACCGCGAAAAAGGATTACTGGCAGCCGTGCGTCTCGCGGGCCCTTTTATCATGAGCTCGCAGGGCAAACCTTAAAATCGTCTTCGGCTTCTGGCCTGGTGGTGGCGGGCAGCGATCCGTGCGCGTCGAATGTCGGGCGCCGAATTGCATCGACAGAGCAGGAACGATTTTTATTCTCAGGCATCGCGGATGATCTGTCTGGCCGCTGTTGCGATCCTCTTTTTGGCGGAAGCGCCGACGCCGGACGCGGTGCGGCAAAACCTGTTGCAGGCTTTCGAGCGGGGCAATATCGAGAAGGCCACGGAGATCGCGGTCGATCTGGCATCGGAAAAAACGCAGCTTCGCGGAGCCGACAGTGATCTCGCCGTCAATTCCGCGAATGCGGCGTTATTGAGTGACTACACCGGCGACTACGAACGCGCCGAGGCGCTTTACCTTAAGGCAATGCAGTTTTGCGACCGCGTCTCGAGTACCGATCCCGCGATGGCGCGGCTCACTCTTGGCAGCTTGTTCGCCTTGTACGTGAACACGGGGATGGTTGCGAAGGCCGAAGCTATTGCGCGCCGCGATCCAAAGGTTCAGGACGAAGACCCGGCGGCGCCGACCGGATCTCTCGCGAGCACAAACCGGGGACGCGATTGGATAAGGGCGCGGCGGCTGTTGGCGAGCGGCTGGACTAGTTATCTCCATGGCGATACCGATGCGGCCCGCGCACGGGCGACATCGGTGGCCGAAACGTGCCGGCGAATCGATGCGCGGCCTAGCCTCGCGGATGCATTGAACCTTCTCGCGACCGTCCACTACAAACGCGGCGAATACGACGAAGCGCAGACCCTCTATACCGAGGCGCTGACGGTCTCGACGGCGGCGCATTACATTTTTGGAAATGCCCGGAACTGGAGCAGCCTCGGCTCTATCGCGTACCGTCAAGGTGACTATCGCGCCGCTCTCGAGAGCTACGAAAAGTCCAAGCAAGCGCGAGAGCGACTGGGAAACAGCGACGAGCTCGCTCGCGCCCTCAACGATATTGCCAACGTCCACCAGGAAATGGGCGCGTATGACCGCGCCGTCGACTTACGGCGCCAGGCGTTGCGTCTCTGGAAAGAGACCGGGAACGACGTCGGTATTGCAGACGTCCTGAACGACATCGCGTGGGTTTATCAAAACAAAGGCGACAATCCGAAGGCTCTCTCTTATTTGGAACAGGCCCGCGAACTTCACGAGCAAATCCACGATCGCTGGGGCGTAGCGGACGACCTGGATGGCATCGGCCTCGCTCATTCCAAAACGGGGAATCATGAGCAGGCTCTCGAGTCTTTTCGGAACGCCCTTCGCGGTTTTACCGAGCTTGGCAATTCGGAGGAATGCGCCCGGGTCCAGCTTCACATGGGCGACACGCTGCATCATTTGAATCGTCTGGCGGAAGCCGCAACTGCGTTTGAAGCAGCCCTGGCGTTATACGAAAAAGCGTTTGGGGCGGCCAGTCCCCGGACGAGCGAAACGTTGGCCGCGCTCGCGCGGGTCGCGATCGATTTGGGCGAGCAATCGCGCGCCATCGGCCTGGCGGAGCGGAGCGTGAACGTCTCGGAAATCATGCTGGCCAACGTCCTATCGTTCACGTCCGAACGGCAGCGGCTCGAATTTCAAGCGACGACCGATCCTTATTCGCTCCTCGCAAGTTTGGAATGCGGGCCCCGGCTCGCGACCACGCTGTTGCGCAACAAAGGAATCGTTCTCGATTCTCTCCTTGAGGACCGCCTCGTCGCGGAAGCCAGTAACGATCGAGAGAAGCGCGAAAGAGTTGCCCGGCTGCGCTCCGCAAAACAGCGCCTTATTCAGTTATCGCTCGAGACCTCGGCGACCGATCCAGGTTCCGATGCCCTTCAGAAGCACGACCTGGAAAAAAGTTCCCTGACCCGGGAGGTAGAGGAACTGGAAGCGGGCCTGGCCCGCGAAATAGCTGGGTTGGGACGCGCCCGACGCGCATTGAGCGTGACCGTTCCGCAAATCCAGGCGGCGCTCCCCGCCGATCAGGCGCTCATCGAACTGGTACGCTACCAGCATTACCTCGGCGGCACAAAGGTCGAGCCGCGTTACGGCGGCGTCGTTATTTTACGGGCAGGTGAACCGAAATGGGTCTCGCTGGGCAACGCCGCCGAGATCGAAAAAAGTATTCGCCTCTATCAACGGACCGCCCGCGGGGAAACCACTGAGGCCGTCTGCGCGGCGGTCGTCCGCACCTTGGAGCGCGAGGTTTGGGGCCCAATCGAAAAATTGCTGCCCGGGCAGACGAAAAGCGTGATCATCAGCCCTGACGGTGCCCTGAGTTTCATCTCGTTCGCGACGCTGGTCGGACCCGACAATCGTTTTCTGAGCGAACGATATTCCATCCGATATGTCGCAAGCGGTCGCGACTTGCTGCGCGCGAATTCGGCCGCGGCGAGCGAAGAAATCGACGTGTATGCCGAGCCCGATTTCGGGAGAAAAAGCGCGAGCCCGGCTTCTTCGAAGAGCGATGCGACGCGCTCCGTCTCAATCCGGGATTTGCAAAATGTGCAACTTCGTCCGCTGCCCGGAACGGCCCGCGAGGCGGAGGGATTGAAGCAGCGCGCGGGTAAAACTGCCCGGGTGTTCGTCGGCCCGAATGCTTCCGAAAGAGAGCTGCGGCGGACCAAATCTCCGCGGGTACTGCATTTGGCGACCCATGGCTTTTTCCTGTCCGAGCCAGATCGAAGTCGCACCAATATCCCGAAAGGGAGACTGGAGAATCCGATGCATCGCAGCGGTGTGGCACTGGCTGGCGCGCAAAGCACGCTTGCGGCATGGGCGCGCGGCGAAATTCCCCCAACAGAGGACGACGGTATCGTGACGGCAGAAGAGGTCGGCGCGCTCGAGCTTGAAGGGACCAAACTGGTTGTTCTTTCCGCGTGTGAAACAGGGTCCGGCGAAGCGAGGGCTGGCGAGGGAGTGCTGGGATTGCGCCGCGGTTTTGTTCAAGCTGGCGCCACCAACTTATTAATGACTCTGTGGCCGATCAGTGATGAGACCACGGTCCAAATCATGTTCGATTTTTACGACGCGGCATTGAAAGACGCGGATCCCGCAGATGTCCTGGCGAAGGTGCAACGCGATTGGCTGGTAAAATTGCGCCGTGAACACGGGTTACTGGCGGCCGTTCGGCTGGCCGGGCCGTTCGTCATGAGCTCCCAGGGAAAACCCTGAGAGACCGTTCACGGGTCTTGCAGGTTGTAGACTTCGAAGAGGCCGATGCCGCTGGCGCCGTTCCGTTCGTGAATAATCGCGGTATACGGACCGGAAGGCAGCGTGGTGATAATCGCGGATTCGAGGTCGTTCGAAGGCGCCAGCTCCGATTGCTCGATCTCGAATTCGGCGCCCTCGCGCCAGTTGTCGTTGGTTGCGATCAGCATCCCGTTGACGTCACGCAATTCGAGCGTCGGGTCAGGCATTGGATCAGGAACGCCGAGCGAGCTGAGCGACGGTCCAGCTGTTCGAACAAGGACTCGCGTGCTTCCGCTGGTTCCATTGACGATGAAGCCGCCGATCATGACATCGCTGTCCGGTCCGACCGCGCCGCGCGTGCTGATGTTGCCTAGGGTGGAATTGGATGCGGGGCTGAGATCGTAGACTTCCACCAGGGCAGTGCCGGTGCCGCCGTCCTTTCCGTCAACCACGGCAGTATACGCGCCGGGAGCGAGGGTTCGCACAATCGCGGATTCACGATCGTTGGACGGCGCAATGCCGGTCGCGCTCACCTCGCTTTCCTGGGTGTCAGCCCAGTTGTCGTTGGTCGCGATAATGCCCCCGCTCGCGTCGTGCAGTTCCAGGACGGGATCCGCAAGTGCTGAACCGACTCCGTATTGACCAAGTGAAGGACCAATCGCGCGAACGATCAGTTTCTTCGACGTCGTTCCTGAAATGATGAAGCCACCGATGAGCCGGCGATCGCCAGTCCCGGCGGCCACCCGCGTCGAAATGTTTGCCAACTTTTCCGCCGCGACCGTAACCAAAGGACCACCGAGAGAAGGGTCAGCGTTGTCGGGATCGCGCGGGAATTTCGCGTAGGGAAGACGTGCGCCGAGATAAGCGAATTGATCCGCGCGGATCGAAAGCGGCGCGAGAAAATCGTGGGTCCCGGCCGCGCCCACAATGTCGTCCTGATCAACGCCGTCACCGCTGATACCGATTGCGCCGATCAACTGGCCGTTGCGATAGAGCGGGAAGCCGCCGGGGAAAATCGTGATGCCATTCGGGAAGCGCTTGTCGAGCCCGCTCGGATCGAGGACGTAATTCGGGAGGGCCGCGCGATTGAAACCGGAGAACTGTTCCTGCAATCCGAAGTACGGGCCGGGATCCTGAACGTCCAGTCCGGGCGGATATTTTGTCTGGGCGAGGAATCCGACGGTGCGGGTCGAGACCGCGAACGAATTGTTCGAGAAGCCCACGGCAGTGCGCCCTTTTTGGACGGCCACATCCCAGCTGAACAACGTGGCTTCGCCTGTCCGAAACGCACCAAGGACAGTCGGGGCGACGTTAGGATCGTTCGGATTATTTTCGACCGTGATAAAAACCTCCATCGGTATTCCAACGGGGAGACGAATCCCTGCGCGCGTGGTCCGGGCGCGGTCAGCCGCGAAATTAATGATGTTCCTGACTTCCGCAGCGGTCAGCCGCGGCTGGCCATTGATCGTCCCCGGAATCGGATCGTTAATGATCGGCTGGCGAATTTCGCCCTGAACTCCGCCGAAGGTCGCAACCGGATAAGGGAACGGAGGCGGCGCTGCCATGACTGGAAAACCGGGAGCGGCTGCGCCTTGCAGGGTGCCGGCAACATTGAGCGCGGGCGACAGAACATACGGCAACGCGATGCCATTAATGTAGACGTTGCTCGCGAAAATGGATGGCGACGGCCGGAAGCCGGTTTGCCCAGCCAGGGCAACATCTTCGTCCTTATCGTAATCGGGAATGAAGGTGAAAGGATTCTGCGATCGAAACACGAGCGGTCCCGGAACACCATCGCCAGTGACGCCAATTGCACCGACCAGCTTTCCGTCCTTGTAGAGCGGGACACCGCCCGGCGATCCATCAAGTGAAGTGCCGAACACCGGCACGATCGTGAGGCCCGGAGTCGGGCTGAAACTGATCAGGCTCCCGGGCGCCCGAAACTTATTAATGTCCGACGAAAACAGATTCGACAACCCGACGCCAACGAGCGGACCGGGCGACGTATTGCGCACGCCTGGCGGAAAATGCTGTTGGATGATGAACCCAGCCGTGCGGGAGGTGAACGCGTTTTGGTTGCTGCTGAGGTAAGCGGCGGTGCCGGCTTTCGACACGCAGCTCGAGATGTCGAGGGCAGTTGGCGGCGTTCCATTCACGCTCCAAACCGCGAGCACATCCCCCTCGCGATCGGTCACGGCAATCACACTATTCGGTGAAATCTGAAGGGCCCGTGTCGTCGCCTGGTTGACGATCGTCTGGACGTCCACCGCCGTCAGTTGCGCAGTCGCGAGGGAACGACAAAGCAAAAAACCGATAACGATTAGTAATGCGCGGACTCTCACGGGGCTGGCTTTCATACTAAAATTGCGGGCCTTTCGCTATGAAATTCCCCCTTTTTCCGCGCAGCCCTTAAGCTTGCCAATGCCACGCCATTTCCGGCATTCTTCGCCTCCCTATGCCCTCGTGTCGGCCAGTGAGTGGAGCGCGGAGCAAACGCGTGCTCTTTGGGCTCGCGGCGATACTGCTCGCTTCGGTTAATCCGAGGATGGCCGGTGACGACAGCCCCGTCGTAAATGATGGAGCGCAGGTCGAATTAAACGGCGCCCACCGAACGCATAACAGGCCTGCGACCGGCCAGGTCCGCATTGATCTCGGAGAAAACAAAGATGCCGTGGTTGACGTCGCACCGCCGCGGCGACATGGGCGCCGCGATTTTCTCCAGATCGACCTTGGTGACAGCAAGGACGCGACGGTCGAAATCGTCCGGGAGCGACGCGGCGCCGACGTCGAGATTAATGGCTACCGAGTGCGGGCGCGGCTCAAATCCGACCGCCGCTATCTTTTCGGACAGGAAGAGATTGTCGATCCGCCGTTGCCGCCTTCGCAGTTCAATCCCGATCCCGGCGGCGGCAATCTCCTCGTCGAACCGGAAGAGCCGCCCGACTTATTCCCGCCCATCCTGGCCCAGCCCATGGAATACGGCGACGAACCGCTGCCGCGTTCGTTAGGTCTGCCCCGTCGCGGCGTGCGGGAGATGACGCCACAACGGCACAAACTCGATTACGACGAATATCCCGATTCGGAAAATGGTCGTGGTCTTTTGCCCGGTTCGGAGCCGGTGCCGAATCGATGGTTTATCGGGTTCGGCCGTTGGCAGCGTTACGCCGATCCGTGGACGGAAACACCCTATCAAACCGGACGTTTGCGATTCTGGCATCCGTACCTGCAAAGCACGCTCAAGGGCGACGCGCCCATCATCGGCCAGGACATTTTTCTGAACCTGACCCTGAACGATTTTTTTCAATTCGAACCTCGGCGCCTGCCGACCCCGAGCGGCGTCAGCACCGCGCGGCCCAATAGCTCGGAGTTTTTCGGCCGAAGCGAGCAGTTGTTTTTCTCGAACGATTTCTCGATCGGCGTCGACTTGTTTAAAGGCGAGACCGCCTTCAAGCCGGTTGTCTGGGCCCTGCGACTCCTGTTTGTCGCGAACCAGAACTACATCCGGGTGAAGGAAAATAACGCGCTCGATCCCGATCCCCGCGGGCCGGGTTACACCGCGCCGCAGCCGGTCCCGACGTTTCCCGTTTTCGGCGATCCGACTTCCGGCCTTGGCCCCGGTCTGACTCGTTTGCCAAGCGATCTCGAGGGAACGCGTTACACCACTCGCCAGAAAGATTGGTACGCGCTCCAGGAAGCGTTTGGCGAAATCCATATCCGGGACCTGACGAACAATTACGATTTCATTTCGTCGCGCTTCGGGATTCAGCCGTTCGTGAGCGATTTTCGCGGCTTCATTTTCAACGACTCGAACCTCGGCATCCGAATTTTTGGGAACTACGACAATAACCGTTGGCAATACAACGCGATCGCCTTCGACATGCGCGAGAAGGACACCTATTCCGACCTGAACGAGTTCGACGCGCGCGATCAACGTGTCGTGATCCTGAATGTTTTCCGCCAGGATTTCTTCGCGAAAGGTTATACCGCGCAGCTCAGCTTTCACGCGAACTTCGACGAAGGGTCGCGGCATTTCGACAAGAACGATTTCATTACCCGGCCGGCGCCGATCGGAGCCGTGCGCGACCATTATGTGCAGGCGTATTACCTGGGCTGGGCCGGCGATGGTCACATTGGGAAGCTGAATATCAGCCACGCGTTTTACCAGGCGCTGGGCGAAGACGGATTCAACGGGATCGCGCAACGTCGAGTTTCGATCAACGCCCAGATGGCCGCCCTGGAGTTGTCGATCGACAAGGACTGGCTGCGGTTCAAGCTCTCCGGGTTTTACGCCAGCGGCGATAGCAATCCGCGCGACTCCGAGGGAACCGGATTCGACACCATCTTTGACAAGCCTTTTTTTGTTGGCGGCCCGTTCAGCTTCTACGTGCACCAGGGCTTCAACCTGGGCGGCACGTCCGTGAACTTTAAGCAGCGCGACAGTCTCGTGATCGATTTGCGGACGAGCAAAAGCGAAGGCCAATCGAACTTCGTCAATCCTGGAACGGTCATCCTCGGCTACGGCACCGACGCCGATATTACGCCGAAGCTGAAAGCGATCCTGAACGTGAACTACATCTGGATGGCCGAGACCGAAACGATCCGC
The DNA here is from genome assembly GCA_045809825.1 of Chthoniobacterales bacterium. Classification (GTDB taxonomy): domain Bacteria; phylum Verrucomicrobiota; class Verrucomicrobiia; order Chthoniobacterales; family UBA10450; genus AV80. The sequence continues at coordinate 18,327 of JBJMXC010000025.1, forward strand.
CAGGTCCTGATGACGAACCATGCCAGCAACGAAATCGGGCTCGATTGCAGTCTCGGAATTCAATACCGGCCGCTCCTCACGAACAACATTATCATCAGCGCCGGTGCTGGGTTTCTGATTCCGGGCGCCGGTTACAAAGATATTTACCGCGCGAATACAAACCCGGTCTTCGGTTATCCAGGACCGCCGGCGGGCAAAGTGGACGACTTTTTGTACAGCGGAATTTTTACGGTGACGCTGACGTATTAGCCGATGGATCGGAAATCCCAAATCCCAAAACCCAAATCCCAAGGAAATCCCAAGTTCCATGTTTCAAAGGGACCTTTCACCCTGCGTGGCACCATTTTGCTGTTTGGAATTTGGTGCTTCTTTGGAGCTTGGAGCTTGGGATTTGGAGCTCCTGCCGTCGAAACGACGTCGGGGACCGGTCCGCCCACCTCTTTGCAGCCCGGGTTTTCCGTAACAACGCCCTCGGCCCGTCCTCGCCAAAATTGGATCGATCAATCGCAGGCGGCAGCGGATGCGAAAAGTTCGGGGTGCATTCAGTGCCACGCCGGAGTTGAGCCGATGCACCAGGCACCGCATGTCGTGCTTGGATGTACCGATTGTCACGGTGGCGATCCGGCCCGCGGCTTGAAGAAAGAACAGGCGCATGTTCCGCCGCGGAACAAGGAATTTTGGAAAACTTCAGCGAACCCGCCGAACTCGAATGTCTGGCTGAACCATGAATCGGCGGAATTCATCCGCTTCATCAACCCGGGCGATCTGCGGGTCGCAAAACAGTCGTGTGGCCTTTGCCACGACGACATCATCAAGCGCGTCGATCACAGCATGATGAATCACGGCGCCATGCTCTGGGGCGCCGCGCTCTACAACAACAGCGGATTTTACCTGAAGAATTACCGGTTCGGCCAGGCCTACGGCGCGGACGGCGTCCCACTGCGACTAATCAACTACAGCCCGGTCACGCCTAACGACACGAAGATCCACGGCATCCTCCCGTTTCTTGATCCGGTGCCGCGTTTCAACCTGAGCAACCCCGGAAACATCCTGCGCATCTTCGAGAAAGGCGGCGAAAAACAATTGCAGCTTGGGATTCCGACCAGTGAGGAACCGGATGGGAGACCGTTGCGGCGACTATCGGAGCGCGGTCTCGGGACCCTTAACCGGACCGATCCTGTTTTTCTCGGAATCCAAAAGACGCGACTGCACGATCCGTTGCTCGGGTTCCTCGGGTCGAACGATCACGCCGGTGATTATCGTTCGAGTGGATGCTCCGCCTGCCATGTCGTTTATGCGAACGACCGATCACCGACGAACTCGGGTTGGTGGAGCAAGTACGGGCACCAGGGATTGAGTTTCACCGGCGACAAAACCATTCCGAAAAAGGAGCGCGGCCATCCCATCGTCCACCAGTTCACGCGCTCGATCCCGTCGAGCCAGTGCATGAACTGCCACATGCACCAGGGCAATCTCTTCGTGAACCCATATCTCGGTTACACCTGGTGGGACCAGGAAACGGACGGCGAGTTCATGTATCCGAAACAGCAGCGGAACCCGACCGACGACGAGCTCGTGGTCGAGACGCAAAGCAATCCGGAAGCGGCGGCAGCAAAGGGTTTGTGGGGCGACAAGGAGTTCCTCGATAAAGTTTCCGAGTTGAATCCGAAGTTGAAGAACACCCAGTTTGCCGATTACCACGGGCACGGCTGGGTGTTTCGCGCGATCTTCAAACACGATCGCAAAGGCAACCTGCTTGACCTGCGCGATAACAAGATCTCACACGACGATCCCCAGAAGTTTGCGAAGGCCGTGCACCTCAAGGACGTCCATCTCGCGCACGGCATGCAATGCACCGACTGCCACTTTGAGGTGGACGTCCATGGCAATGGAATGCTTTACGGCGAGCCGCGAAATGCGACCACGATCACCTGCGTTGATTGCCACGGCACCGTGGCCCGCCGTCCGACCATGGTGACAACGGGCAACGCCGGCGCGATCGATCTCCTGAACAGCAGCAACACGCCGTGGGGCCCGCGCTTCGTTTGGGAGGGGAACAGGCTCTACCAGCAGTCGGTCATGGCGCCTGATATCCGCTGGGAAGTCCCGCAGACGATGGACACCGTTGATCCCCTCTCCTCACACTACAATCCGAAATCCGCGTATGCGAAAACCCTTCGACGCGACGGCAAAACCTGGGGCGGCCCTGGAGCCGGGATCGCTGATCCGGGCGCGCAAACAACTGCGGACAGCAAAACCGTCTACAACGGCGGCCTTCTCGCGCACGACAACAGCGCGATGGATTGCCAGATCTGCCACACGTCATGGGCGACGAGCTGCTTCGGTTGCCACCTCCCGATGAAGGCAAACCAACGGGTGGCCCAGAACAAATTCGAAGGTGTCACCGATCGCAACTACACGACTTACAATCCGCAGGTCGTTCGTGACGACGTCTTCATGCTTGGTATCGATGGCACGGTGAAGAAGAACCGGATGGCGGTAATTCGTTCGTCGAGTGCCGTCGTGGTCAGCTCGCAAAACGCGAACCGAGAATGGGTTTACTCGCAGGCGCAAACCTTCTCCGCCGAAGGTTACAGCGGCCAGGCGTTCAACCCGCACTTCGCGCACACGACGAGCAGCGTTGGGACGACGAAGAACTGCACCGATTGCCACATCTCGAAGAACAACGACAACAATGCCTGGATGACGCAGCTACTCGGGTTCGGCACTGGCACGGTCAATTTCTTTGGGCGCTATACATACGTTGGCGAGGGCCGCGCAGGGCTCCACGCGGTGGTCTGGACCGAGCCGGACGAGCCCCAGGCCGCCATCGGCAGCCATCTCCACAAGATCGCGTACCCGGACAATTACCGGAAACACCTCGAAGCGGGCGGGATTTTGAAAGACGCCCAGGAGCACAGCGGCCACGACATTCAGGACCTCGTTTTGCGCGGCGAATACCTTTACACCGCGAACGGGCCGGGAGGGTTCGAGGTGTTTGACGTTGCGAACATCGACCAGAAAGGATTTTCCGAACGAATCGTAAGCGCGCCGGTTTCGCCGCTCGGACAGCGGACGCGCGTCAACACGAAGTATGCGACGTCAGTCGCGCTGCCGAGCACGCTCGCGCTCGATCCTGCGCGGGTTCGGATTCCGGAAAACGAAGAGCAGCCGATCGATCTTTTCTACGCGTTTGTTTACGTCTCCGACCGGGAAGAAGGCCTGGTCGGCTCGAACGTGGCAACCCTGGTCGACGGGAATCCCGACAACAATTTCCTCAAGCGGGACGTCACCTACAATCCCGACGGCGCATTGACGGGCGCAACCTTCGTGACCGCAACCGGTCACCGCCTCTACATGACGACGCCACGCGGATTGTTCGTGATCGATTGCACCGATCCGATGAACCCGAAGCTGGGCGGACAATATACCGGCGATTTTCTTCGCAACCCGCACTGCGTCTCCATCCAGTTCCGCTATGCATTCGTCACCGACAGTGACGGTCTCAAGGTTCTGGACATCACCGATCCGTACCG